>NZ_JBHWJT010000006.1:0-376490 GCF_042731325.1 Streptomyces sp. NPDC059866
ACTAATCCACCCCGAAGGGCTTCATCGTTCGACTTGCATGTGTTAAGCACGCCGCCAGCGTTCGTCCTGAGCCAGGATCAAACTCTCCGTGAATGCTTTCCCCGTGATCGGGGCGAACACCACGAGAGCGGAACAGCCAGGCGGAATAAGCCCGGCCGTTCACAGCGTCCTCGCTGTGTTATTTCAAAGGAACCTCGCCCCGGCCTGACGGCCGGAGACGGGGTATCAACATATCTGGCGTTGACTTTTGGCACGCTGTTGAGTTCTCAAGGAACGGACGCTTCCTTCGTACTCACCCGAGAGACTCTCTCGCGGCTTTCCTCCGGGCGCTTCCCTTCGGTCTTGCGTTTCCGACTCTATCAGACCTTTTCCCGATCCGATTTCCTCGGCGCTTTCCAGGTTCCCGCTTTCGCGTTTCCCTTTCCGGCGGTTCCGACTTTATCAGAGGTTTCCGGCCGGACTGACCGGCCATCCATTTCCGAGTTCGTCGGGAGCTGCTTCATCGAAAGTTGGTTTCGTGAAGCAAGTAGATTCTCAAGGTCACCGACCGGGCCCTACGGGGTCCAGTCCAGGCAACTGTTTGAATCTACCTCCCCACATGCTCCGTGTCAACGGCTCCTGTGAGGCGAAGAGGACACTAGCAGTTCACCTGCTGTGTCCGCACATCAGGCGGCGGTCGGCACGGTCTGACTGCGTTCGGCGACGTCGACGTCGCCCGTGTCCCCTGCCCGAGCCGCGCGACGTCCGAGCACGTAGACGTACACGAGGAAGGCCACCTCGGCGACGACGCCGATGCTGATGCGGGCCCAGGTCGGCAGGCCCGATGGGGTGACGAAGCCTTCGATGGCGCCGGAGATGAAGAGGACCAGCGCGAGGCCTATCGCCATGCCCACGGCAGCTCTGCCCTCCTCGGCCAGGGCCTTGCGGCGGGTGCGGGGGCCTGGGTCGATCACGGTCCAGCCCAGGCGCAGTCCCGTGCCGGCCGCGACGAACACCGCCGTCAGCTCGAGCAGACCGTGCGGGAGGACGAGGCCGAGGAAGGTGTCGAGCCGGCCGGCCGAGGACATCAGGCCGAATCCGATGCCGAGGTTGAGCATGTTCTGGAAGAGGATCCAGAGCACCGGGAGGCCGAGGAAGACTCCGAGGACCAGGCACATTGCTGCGGCCTGTGCGTTGTTCGTCCATACGCGGGCCGCGAAGGAGGCTGCGGGGTGACTGGAGTAGTAGGTCTCGTACTGGCCGCCGGGGCGGGTGAGCTCGCGCAGTTCGCTCGGTGCCGCTATGGAGGCCTGGACTTCCGGGTGCGCGCCGATCCACCAGCCGAGGAGCACCGCGACGAGTGTGGAGAGGAGTGCGGTGGGCACCCACCATTGGCGCGATCGATAGACGGCGGCGGGGAAGCCGTACGCAAGGAAGCGTGTGACATCGCGCCAAGAGGCACGGCGGGTGCCCGTGACCGCACTGCGCGCGCGTGCCACGAGCTGGCTCAGCCGACCGGTCAGCTGTGGGTCGGGTGCGCTGGACTGGATCAGGGAAAGATGGGTGGCAGTGCGCTGGTAGAGGGCGACGAGCTCGTCGGCCTCGGCGCCGGTGAGACGGCGCTGGCGCCGGAGCAGGTTCTCCAGGCGGTCCCATTCCGCTCGGTGCGCGGAGACGAAGACGTCGAGGTCCATCGTTCTGCCTGCTCCTCGGCTGTTCGTCGGCGGGCCCGTCGTGAATGTCAGCTTGTCGCACTGCGGCGCGATGCGCCTTCAGCTTGGCAGACTGGCGGTCTTCAGGGCAGGCCAGGGGAAGGACGGCGGGCGTGAGTGAGCTGGTGACGGGCGAGGCGGTGGCGCTGGAATTGCGCCCTGCGAAGCTGCCCAGCAGGGCGCTGGCCGTATTGCTCGATCTGGTGGTGGCCGTTGCGGCGTACCTCATCGTGACGATGGTTCTGGTGATGTCCACGGCGTCGTTGGACCAGGCTGCACAGATCGCGCTGTCCATCGCGACATTTCTGCTGGTTCTGGTGGGCGGGCCGATCGCTGTGGAGACGCTCAGTCATGGGCGCTCGCTGGGGAAGGCGGCGTTCGGGCTGCGGGTGGTGCGCGACGACGGTGGACCGATCCGCTTCCGGCATGCGCTGGTGCGGGGGGCCATCGGTACAGTCGAGATTCTGATGACGTTCGGGGTCGTGGCCTGTATCGCCTCGCTCGTCTCGGAGCGGGGGCGTCGGCTCGGGGATGTGTTCGCGGGGACCTTGGTCGTACGGGAACGAGTGCCTGTCGCCCGGGCGGGTTATATGCCTCCGCCACCGCCGTGGCTGGCCGGGCGGTTCTCGGGGACTGACCTTTCCGCGGTCCCGGATGGGCTGTGGCTGGCCGTGCGCCAGTACCTGACGCGGATGCGGCAGCTTGACCCGCAGGTCGGCGGGGCCATGGCGGAGCGCCTGGCGGCCGACCTCGCGGGGCGGACCGGGACTCCGGTGCCGGAAGGTGTGCCTCCGGCGGCATATCTGGCCGCGGTGGTGCAGGAGCGACAGGCCCGGGAGGTTCGGCGGGCCTTCAGGAACGGGATGGCTTCGGGCGCGCCCGTCGCCGGTGGACCGCAGTCCGTGGCTGGTGCGGCACCGGGCTCGTACGGCTCGGTGAACGCGCGTCCCCCAGCCCCTTCCGCACCGCGCTCCCCCGCCGTGCCGGACCCGCACAGTGCGGCCGCGCCGCCTGCACACCCGCTCGCTGGTGCCACAGGGCCCGAGAGCCGCCCCTCGGATCATTCGGAGGAGC
This sequence comes from Streptomyces sp. NPDC059866, assembly GCF_042731325.1. Taxonomy (NCBI): domain Bacteria; kingdom Bacillati; phylum Actinomycetota; class Actinomycetes; order Kitasatosporales; family Streptomycetaceae; genus Streptomyces; species Streptomyces sp. NPDC059866. The sequence continues at coordinate 2,766 of NZ_JBHWJT010000006.1, forward strand.
CTCCGGCCGCGCTGCCGCCGGAAGGGCCGTCGGCCGATCCGCACCGGCCCGCCACGGGGTTCGTGCCGCCCGCATAACGCCGTCGGCCCGCGCCGCAGCCGGCGTCAGACCCGTTGGTTCGGCGCCCAACGGCCAACGGCGCGGCAGAGACAGCGAGGCAGAAAGGCATGCCCGTCCTCTCAGCGATCTCGGAGGTTCCTGGCTCCGCAGTCGGCCCGCGCTCAGGGGAAGACGGACGGCGGCGACTCAAGGTCCTCCAACTCGATGCCGGGCGCCGCGAGCACGACGTCCCCGGCGATGTGGACGAGGTGCTGCTCTCCCGTGTCCAGGGCTGTGACCTGGTATTCGTCCACGGTCAGGGAGCCGTTGTCAGTGCCGTGTGCTTCTCTTTTCAGCAGAGTCCAGGACTGGTCCACGGTGCGTGGGGCGAGGACGGGATCAGTGAAGGCGACGAGGCGTACGCGGGTTGCGGAGTCGGAAGGGGTGAGGCGCAGCAGACGGGTGATGGCGATGAGGAACGCGGGGGACGTGCCGGTGAAGGCGTGGGCGCGGACGTTGCCTTCCGTGGCATGGGCGCCGGTGGGGTCCGTACGGACCCAGGTGACGCCGTCGAGGGCGGCGCCACGCACCTGCCAGCTCGCCGCGTGGAGTTCCAGGCGGATGGGGCGGCCGAGTTCGTCGAGGGCTAGGTCGACGGAGCCTCGGTGATCGCCGGAGGGGGCGGTCAGCTGGGAGACGTAGCGCCAGCCGGAAGGGCCGGGGGCGCAGTGGAAGTGCTCTTCTGCGAAGGGGGTGTGATCGTGCGGATCGTGAAGCGAATAGCGGCCGCGGGGCATGGGGGTCCTGGGGTGTGACTGGCTGGTCCGGCGGGGCCAAAGGGGCAGGCCCCCGGCACGGGGGTGCGGGGGCCTGCCTTGGAGGACCTGCTGCTGAGCATCGCCTCAGTGCACGGACGCGCTGCTCAGCGGACCGGCTGCGGACTCAGTAGCGGTAGTGGTCCGGCTTGTAGGGGCCCTCGACCTTGACGCCGATGTAATCGGCCTGCTCGGGGCGGAGCGTGGTCAGCTTCACGCCGAGCGCGTCGAGGTGCAGGCGGGCGACCTTCTCGTCGAGGTGCTTGGGCAGCACGTAGACATCGGTCGGGTACTCGTCGGGCTTGGTGAACAGCTCGATCTGGGCCAGCGTCTGGTCCGCGAAGGAGTTGGACATCACGAACGAGGGGTGACCGGTGGCGTTGCCCAGGTTCAGCAGGCGGCCCTCGGAGAGGACGATGATCTTCTTGCCGTCGGGGAAGGTCCAGGTGTGGACCTGCGGCTTGATCTCGTCCTTGACGATGCCGGGGCTCTTGGCGAGGCCGGCCATGTCGATCTCGTTGTCGAAGTGGCCGATGTTGCCGACGATGGCCTGGTGCTTCATCTTGGCCATGTCCGAGGCCATGATGATGTCCTTGTTGCCGGTCGTGGTGATGAAGATGTCGGCCTTGTCGACGACCTCGTCCAGGGTGGTGACCTGGTAGCCGTCCATCGCGGCCTGGAGGGCGCAGATCGGGTCGATCTCGGTGACGATGACGCGGGCGCCCTGTCCGCGCAGGGACTCCGCGCAGCCCTTGCCCACGTCGCCGTAGCCGCAGATCACCGCGGTCTTGCCGCCGATCAGGGTGTCGGTGGCGCGGTTGATGCCGTCGACCAGGGAGTGGCGGCAGCCGTACTTGTTGTCGAACTTCGACTTGGTGACGGCGTCGTTGACGTTGATCGCCGGGAACAGGAGGGTGCCCTCGCGCTGCATCTCGTACAGACGGTGGACACCGGTCGTGGTCTCCTCGGTGACACCGCGGATTTCGGACGCCAGCTGGGTCCACTTCTGCGGGGTCTCGCTCACGGTGCGGGTGAGCAGTTCGAGGATGACACGGTGCTCGTCGGACTCGGCCGTGTCGGGCGAGGGGACCTTGCCGTCCTTCTCGTACTCGACGCCCTTGTGGACGAGGAGGGTGGCGTCACCGCCGTCGTCCAGGATCATGTTCGGGCCGCCGGTGGGGCTGTCCGGCCAGGTCAGCGCCTGCTCGGTGCACCACCAGTACTCCTGGAGGGTCTCGCCCTTCCAGGCGAAGACCGGGACACCCTGCGGGTTGTCGGGCGTGCCGTTCGGGCCGACGGCGATGGCGGCGGCCGCGTGGTCCTGGGTGGAGAAGATGTTGCAGGAGGCCCAGCGGACCTGCGCGCCCAGGGCGACCAGGGTCTCGATGAGGACGGCGGTCTGCACGGTCATGTGCAGGGAGCCGGTGACGCGGGCGCCTGCGAGGGGCTGTGCCTCGGCGTACTCCTTGCGGATCGCCATGAGGCCTGGCATCTCGTGCTCGGCGAGGGTGATCTCCTTGCGGCCGAACTCGGCCAGGGAGAGGTCGGCGACCTTGAAGTCCTGTCGGCTGTCGACAGTCGTCATTGCGAGCTGCTCCTCGGGTTGGGTCGAGGGTGGGTACGGCTGATCTGCGCGGCGGCGGACACATGGGTGCCCGAAGAAGCACACAGGCGTGCCCGCGTGCGCGCAGCACAGTCCGTCGGAGGCCCTCTCTCCCTCGGCCGGTCCGTTGGGGACCGCCCGACCGCCATCAGCAGCGACGTCTGACTCCGTCCCAAGCTACACCGGGCGCCCCGGCCTTCCCCAGTCCGCCTTCGAACAATTCAGGCCGTTCACGGGCAAGTGATCGGTATCGGCCGCGGTTGGCCGGGCACGTTCGCGACTTGGAGCGGATCGCCGTACCGGAGGCGGCCGCAGGCGACGAGCGTCTGCGGATCCTTGCGCTGCTGTCGCGGAAGCTGATGGACGCCGAGTTCCGGGAGCGCCTGCTGAGGGCGCCGGAGGAGCGGGCGGTGCTGGACGTCCTACGGGAGGTGCAGTCGCCGCTCGAGGGCGGTCCACGACCATGCAGACGCGGGCCCGCACAGCGCGTCGACAGACCCGATACCCTGCCGCCTCGGTCACGGCGCAAGCGCCGTGCGGGGAGGGAGACGTCATGAGTAAGGGGCGGGGTCTCGCCGTCGCGGCATGGCTGCTGGGGCCGCTGGGGCTCCTGCTGGCTGTCGCGTGTGTCGTCGGGCTGCGAGTGGGTTACCAGGCGGCCACGGTGCCGAGCGAGAGCATGGCGCCGACGTACGACACCAGTGACACGGTCGTGTTCGAGGTGGTCGGCGGGGGCGAGGTCGGACGGGGCGATGTGGTGTTCTTCACGGCGCCGGAGCGCTACAGCTTCGACGCGGCCGTCATGCAGCGGGTCGTCGGTGTGGGCGGTGATCGCGTCGTGTGCTGCACGGGTGAGGGCGACAAGGAGCGGCTCACCGTCAACGGGAAACCGCTCGAGGAGTCGTACGTCAAGGACGGCATCGCCGACGGCACACACCGGCCCTACGACGTGACGGTGCCCGAAGGGCGGCTGTTCTTGCTCGGTGACCACCGGCTGAACTCGAATGACTCACGGTTCTTCGCGAGCGACCACGACGGGACGGTGCCGGTCGCCGCCGTGCAGGGCCGGGTGCTGGAGGACCACACGGTGCTGGTGCTGCTCGCCGCGAGTGCGCTGCTCGGGTTGGTTGCCGCGCTGACGGGCCTGGGCCTGGGAATCGCCGCGATGCTCGTACGGCGGCGGAGGGCGGCGCCGGTGCCACCGTGGCCCACCCAGGCCTGACGACAGCCGACGGGGCCCGCCGAATGTTCGGCGGGCCCCGTGGCCGTGGACATGGAAATGGGTCAGTGGCCGGTCGCGTGCGGGGCCGGGCCGCCCGGGGACGCCGCGCGGTCGGGGCCCTTGGCCGCTTCGGCCTCGCTGTAGATGTCCGGCTCCAGGTAGATGACGCGGGCGATCGGGACGGCCTCGCGGATGCGGGCCTCGGCGGCGTCGATGGCGGCGGCGATCTCGCCGGCCGTGTCCTCGTGCTGTACGGCGATCTTGGCGGCGACCAGCAGTTCCTCGGGGCCGAGGTGGAGCGTGCGCATGTGGATGACGCGGGTGACCGTGTCGCCGTCGACGATCGCGGCCTCGATCTTCTGGACCTCCTCGACGCCCGCGGCCTCGCCGAGCAGCAGCGACTTGGTCTCGGCGGCCAGGACGAGCGCGATCAGGATGAGCAGGACGCCGATGCAGAGGGTGCCGATGCCGTCCCAGACGCTGTCACCGGTGATGAGTGCCAGGCCGACGCCGCCCAGGGCGAGGATCAGACCGACCAGCGCGCCGAGGTCCTCCAGGAGAACGACCGGCAGCTCGGGGGCCTTGGCGTGGCGGACGAACTCCTTCCAGGACTTCTGGCCGCGCAGGACGTTGGACTCCTTGATGGCGGTCCGGAAGGAGAAGGTCTCGGCGATGATCGCGAAGACGAGGACGCCCACCGGCCAGTACCAGTGCTCGATGTCGTGCGGGTGCTTGATCTTCTCGTAGCCCTCGTAGATGGCGAACATGCCACCGACGGAGAACAGGACGATCGAGACGAGGAAGGCGTAGATGTAGCGCTCGCGTCCGTAGCCGAAGGGGTGCTGCGGGGTCGCCTCGCGCTGGGCCTTCTTGCCGCCGAGGAGCAGCAGGCCCTGGTTGCCGGAGTCGGCGACCGAGTGCACCGACTCGGCGAGCATCGACGACGAGCCGCTGAAGAGGAATGCCACGAACTTCGCTACCGCGATCGAGAGATTGGCGAGCAGTGCCGCCACGATCGCCTTGGTGCCGCCTGACGCGCTCATGTTGTTCGCGTTGTCCCTTCGTACGCCGTCCAGGGCTGCGCCGCTGGTGGGCTTTGCCCGTCCTTTGCCGGTGGGCCATTGTTGCAGCCCGGTACGACAAACGGCGCGCCTGGCCACCGATGCCGGTCGGTCAGGCCACCACCGTCGCCCGGAAGACCGTGCCGGCGCCGGACACTTCGGCCTTTTCTCCCGCCGGTACGAAGACGGAGCGGCCGGGCGTCAGCTCATGCTCGCCGGCCCGTACGGTGCCGGCCGTGCAGAGCAGGATCTGCGGAGTGGCGCGGGTGAGGTCGTGGGCGGCACCGCCGGCGGGGAGGACGTACCGGGAGAGGCGGAACTCGTCGATGGGGGTCTCGTAGACCTCCTCGCCGTCGGGGGACGCCTCCGGGCGCAGCACGCCGGGGTCGCTCGGCTCGAAGCGGACGATGCGCAGGAGTTCGGGGACGTCGACGTGCTTGGGGGTGAGACCGCAGCGCAGGACGTTGTCGGAGTTGGCCATGATCTCGACGCCGAGGCCGTCGAGGTAGGCGTGCGGGATGCCCGCGCCGAGGTAGAGGGCTTCGCCCGGCTGGAGGCGGACGTGGTTGAGCAGCATCGCGGCGATGACGCCCGGGTCGCCGGGGTAGTGGTGGGCGAGGTCGGCGTACGGGGCGTAGGCGCCGCCGAGGCGGGAGCATGCGGCGGTGGCCTCGGCGACCGTGCGGGCCATCTCCTCGCGGTCGGCGGTGAGGACGGCCGTGAGGACTTCGCGCAGTGCCGCGTCCTCGGGGTGGGCGTGCAGCAGGTCGACGTACGGCTTGAGGGAGTCGACGCCGAGGCCGTCGAGCAGGTCGGCGGTCTCGTTCGGGTCGCGGAAGCCGCACAGGCCGTCGAACTCGGTGAGCGCGCAGATGAGTTCCGGTTTGTGGTTGGCGTCCTTGTAGTTGCGGTGCAGGGCGTCCACGGGGATGCCTCGGCGCTCCTCGTCCGCGTAGCCCTCCCTCGCCTGATCCAGGTTGGGGTGCACCTGGAGGGAGAGGGGGGCGCCCGCGGCGAGGATCTTGAGGAGGAAGGGCAGCGTGGGACCGAACTTGGCCACGGCCGCGGCGCCGAGTTCGCCCTCCGGGTCGGCCGCGATGACGTCGACGAGCGTGCCGCGGTCGGTGCGCGAGGGTGCGCCCGGGTGCGCGCCCATCCACATCTCGGCCTGCGGCTCGCCGGTCGGCTCCACGCCGAGCAACTGCGGGATCGCGGTGGTGGAACCCCAGGCGTAGGGGCGGATGGTGTTGTCGAGGCGGTCCATCGGTTCTCTCTGCCCGTTCTCTCTGCGTACGACGCGGGTTCTCGTCCGCGTACGGAGGTCAGCTCGTCCTGGGTCAGATCAGGCCCTCGATGCGAGCGCCAGGTAAACGGCGGCGAAATCCGTGATGGCGATCAGTTCCGCGAGGGTCTCCAGTTCGCCGCCGGGGTCCGGTTCGAGTTCGCTGATCGGCGTGTCGTGGCTGAGCGCCAGGTCACGGGCGGCGGGTGCGGCGGTGAGGCTGCCGATCGGGCGGTCGCGGAGCAGCACCACGCGCGCGTGCAGGGCGGGTGGCTCCTCGACGCGGTCGCGGAAGAAGTCCTCGGGATTGGCACCCGCGGCGAGCCGGCCGGCGAGCAGGGCGCTGTGCGCGGCGAGCGCCTCGGGCAGTTCCGACACCACGGCCGGGGTGCCGGAGAGTTCGGCCAGCGCGGCGGCGAAACGACGGCCCGCCGGGCCGGCCGAGGTGCCTTCCGTCCAGATCACCGGGAGGGCGTCGGCGAGTTCGGCGGCGAGGGTCTTGGCGGGATTGCTGTACGCCGCGATGGCGGGCCCGCAGCGCTCGGCGATGTGGTCGAGCCGGTCGGCGACCTTCTCCATCGCGTCGGCGGGGGCGGCGAGCAGACCTATGCGGTCCAGGAGTGCGAGGAGCGGGGTGAGCAGCGCCCACAGGACGCCGGGGGCGGACGCGGCGAGGGGTTCGTCGTGCTCGTACGGGGCGGTCGCCAGCGGTACGAACAGGCCGTGGGCGCCCTCGGCGGCTTCGGCGAGCGGGGTGCGGGCGGGCGCCACGGCGGCGACCGTGCAGCCGCGACGGTAGGCCTGCTCGGCGAGCAGGGACAGGCCCGGCTCGGTGCCGTCGGGGGTGGCGATCAGGAGCAGGTCGACCGAGCCGACCCAGCCGGGCAGTTCCCAGCGCAGGGCACCGGCGGCCGGTGCTACGCCGGTGGGGGCCAGCCGGGTCACGGGGCTGCCGGGGCCGGCGAGCGTGCCGAGGAGGTCGGCGGCTTGGGTGGCGGCGGCGCCGGGGCCGGCGATGAGGACGGCGCGGGGGCGGCCGTCGGGCTTGAGCTCCTGGACACCGGCCTCGGCGGCGTGCCGGGCTGCGGTGCGGACGCGGGCGCCGGCTTCCGCGGCGCCGCGGAGCAGGCCTCGGTGGTCGGCCTCGGCGAGGCCCTCCGGGGAGTCGAGCAGCGATTCGTCGAGCATGGGTGGGAGCCTCCGAACGCCGGGTCGTCGGTTACGCGGGCGGGCCCTCGCCGGTACGGGCCGGGGCCTGGTCCACGTGGGCGGCGGGCCTGGTTCTGCGCGGGCAGCGGGCCTCGTTCACGCGGGGCGGCGGGCCTCGTCCACGAGGAGGACGGGGATGCCGTCGCGGACGGGGTAGGCCAGGCCGCAGTCCTGGCCGGTGCAGATCAGCTCCGCGTCCTGCTCCTTGAGGGGAGCGTGGCAGGCCGGGCAGGCGAGGATCTCCAGGAGGCCGGCTTCGAGCGGCATGGGGGCGTCCCTTCGGAGGCGGATCGGGTGGTCTTGTTCGGGCGGGTGCGTGCAGGTGTTGTTGTGCGGATGTGCCTGGTCAGGGTACCGCCGTGGGGGGTGCTGTGGGGGGCGTGCTGCGCTGTGCGGGGGTGAGGCCTGCGCGGCGTTGCTGCTGGGGGGTGGGTTGCGCAGCCCGGCGCTGGCGGGGTGCCGCCCGCGCCCACCCGTGCCGCCCCTGGCGGCACGACTGCCCGCGGACTGACGGGTGGCGAGCTGGCCGCAACGCACCCCCTGGCGGACCTCAGCCGCGAATGATCGCCAGCGCCTCGTCTCGCACCTTGGTCATCGTTGCCTCGTCCCGTGCCTCCGCGTTCAGGCGGAGCAGCGGTTCCGTGTTGGACGGGCGGACGTTGAACCACCAGTCGGCGGCGGTGACCGTGAGGCCGTCGAGTTCGTCGAGGGTGATGCCCTCGGTCCCCTCGTACGCCGCCCTGATCGCGGCGAGGCGGACCGTCTGGTCGTCGACCGTGGAGTTGATCTCGCCGGAGCCGACGTAGCGGTCGTACTGGGCGACCAGGGCCGACAGCGGGCCGTCCTGGCCGCCGAGGGCCGCGAGGACGTGGAGCGCGGCCAGCATGCCCGTGTCGGCGTTCCAGAAGTCGCGGAAGTAGTAGTGGGCGGAGTGCTCGCCGCCGAAGATCGCGCCGGTCCTGGCCATCTCGGCCTTGATGAAGGAGTGGCCCACGCGCGTGCGTACCGGCGTGCCGCCGTTCTCCTCGACGACCTCCGGGACCGACCAGGACGTGATCAGGTTGTGGATGATCGTGCCCTTGCCGCCGTTTCTGGCCAGCTCGCGGGAGGCGACCAGGGCGGTGATGGCCGACGGGGAGACCGGGTCGCCGTTCTCGTCGACGACGAAGCAGCGGTCGGCGTCGCCGTCGAAGGCGATGCCGAGGTCGGCGCCCTCCTCGCGGACCCGCTTCTGCAGGTCGACGAGGTTGGCCGGGTCGAGGGGGTTGGCCTCGTGGTTCGGGAACGTGCCGTCGAGTTCGAAGTACATCGGGACGAGGTCCAGGGGCAGGCCGGCGAAGACCGTGGGAACGGTGTGACCGCCCATGCCGTTGCCCGCGTCCACGACGACCTTCAGGGGCCGGATCGAGGTCAGGTCGACGAGGGAGCGCAGGTGGGCCGCGTAGTCCTCCAACGTGTCCCGCCGGGTGATCGTTCCCGGCGCGGCGGCAGGCTCCGGGGCATCCGACTCGATCCATCGCTCGACCAGTTCGCGGATCTCCGTCAGGCCGGTGTCCTGGCCGACGGGGGCGGCGCCTGCGCGGCACATCTTGATGCCGTTGTACTGGGCCGGGTTGTGCGAGGCGGTGAACATCGCGCCGGGCAGGTTCAGCGCGCCCGAGGCGTAGTACAGCTGGTCGGTCGAGCAGAGGCCGATCTCGGTCACGTCCACGCCCTGCGCCGCCGCCCCGCGCGCGAAGGCGGCCGACAGACCGGGAGACGAGGGCCGCATGTCGTGCCCGATCACGATCGCGTCCGCGCCGGTCACCCGGGCGAAGGCCGCGCCGAAGAGCTCGGCCGACGACTCGTCCCACTGGTCCGGGACGACCCCCCGTACGTCGTACGCCTTCACGACCTGTGACAGATCAGCCTCCACGGCCACCCCTCCTGAAAAGTCCTGTCGGTGCCCCACAAAGTACCCGCAGCCTCTGACAGAGCTCCGGGCGGGCCGTGAGCGGAAGCCCAGCCGTAACCTCAGGTCAGGGCAGCATCCAGTCCGGCACCGGCGAACTCCGGCCGACCCGGCGGCGAGCAGTTCCGGCGACAGCCCCGGCTTGCGGGCGGCGGTCACCTGGCGGGTGCCGAAGAGCGCGCCGGCCGAGGTGTCCGATCCGGAGACGGCGACACCGAACCAGCCGAGCACCGGCGGCAGAAGGCGAGCATGTCGGCGCCGTTCACTCGATCGAGTTGGAGCCGGCTCAGCTCCGGAGCGCCGATGTTACGGGTTGCCCCAGCGTGCGAGCCCCTGAAGGCACAACTCCGGATATGTCCGGTGGACCCGGTTGTACGGGTGTCGACCACGCCAGGGCCTGTCCGGCGGATCATGCCGCAGACGCGCGTGAGCAGGTGGTTGACGAAGGACCGGTCGTAGTGCCGGGGCCTGCGAATACGGCCACCAGCGCGGCCGCGCCCGCCAAGGCGGCGCCGATGTCGGCCAGTTGGGCGGAAACATAGTTCGAGGCGGCGAACTGAGCGACGACGAAGGCGATTCCGCACGCCACCGCCGGCACCCAGGTCTCCCGCAGGCCGCATCGCCCGTCCACCGGCCCGACCAGCACGAGCGGCACCACGAGGGCCGGCAGCGGGGTCTGACGCCCCACCACGAACGCCACATCCTCCAGCGGCAGGCCCGTGACGCGGCCAGGTGCGCCTTCGTGCGGACGCCGCCGAGCAGGACCAGGACGATCACGAGGGGCAGGACCGCCACCAGGGCGGACAGGCCGAGCGAGCCGGCGACGGGGTTCCAGTTCCTGCACGTACACGAACGCCTCCCCGGATTCCGCCATGCGGAAAGCGATTTCTCGCGGGTGACGGAATGGCCGTGTCCGCGACAACGCCGCGTCAATGGGCGTGCATCACTCATGCACAACGGGAGGGGCGACCGAACCGCTCGGTCAGTTGTCGGGTGAACGCAGAACCCGCAGGTGGCCGCGGCGCGCGACCTCCATCGGGTCCGCCGCGCGTCCGCCGCCACCGGCCTGGGCCGCGCGCTCCTGGGGGCGGGCCGCCTCACGCACCGCGTTGGCGAGCGCTTCCAGGTCGTCGCCGCTGGGCCGGGCGGGAGCCGAACCGTCGAGGAGCCGGACGACCTCCCAGCCGCGGGGGGCGGTGAGGCGCTCGGAGTGCTCGGCACACAGGTCGTAGCAGTGGGGTTCGGCGTAGGTGGCGAGCGGGCCGAGGACCGCGGTCGAGTCGGCGTAGACGTACGTCAGCGTCGCTACGGCGGGACGGCCGCAAGCGGTTCGCGAACAGCGACGTACAGGGCTCACGACGTTGGACGGTACCGCACTCTTGAGCGGGCCGCGACGACTCTCCACCAGGTCACTCCACCGTGTCGTGTTGTGAAACGCCCCACACGCCCCTTCCGACCCGCCGGGCTGACCTGCGCGAACGCCGCTTTCCGGGATGTCGAACGATCCCGGAAACGGTCAACACTCCACACAAACGCCATCAATTGCCTAGTGATCGCCGGTCTTGGAGGGATACAGAATCGAGCCCAACCTTGGCTGGAATGGTCATCTGTCGACATGCCGTCCCGGGGGCCGACGGGGGTCCCGGACGCCGCGTGGGGCCCGGGCGCGCACTGCCCGCGAGGACTACCCTTCACCAGTGATGGACAACCGAGTACCACCCCGTGCCACCGGCCCCGGGCCGCGCCGTCGTGATCGCCACGGCCGGGGCATGCGCGGGCCGATCGCCCCGCCGCAGGTGCCCCTCGCGGCGAGCCGCGCCGAGGCGTTCGCGGACCTGGTGCAGGACTCCGTGGAGCGCCTGGAGCGGCGATGGCCGCAACTCGCCGACATCGATTTCCTCGTCCTCGAAGTACCGCGGCTGGACGGGCCCGGGCAGGCCTGGAACGACGAGGCGGTTCCGCTCGGCGGCACGGTTCCCGCGCGCGAGGGGAATCCCGCGCGCGTGGTCGTCTACCGGCGGCCCGTCGAGATCCGCACCAAGGGGCGGGACGAGCGGGCCGCACTCGTGCACGAGATCGTCGTCGAGCAGGTCGCCGAGCTGCTCGGGCTGACGCCGGAGACCGTGGACCCGCGGTACGGCGAGGACTGAACGCTGTCGTCGCGCTACTTCTGCAGCACCGACAGATCCTGCTCCGCCTCCGGCACCTCCACCGTCCCCCGGTCGTCCGGGAGGGTCTGCACCGTGAACGCCGGCACACCGCCCTGCGTCTCCGCGAGCGTCCGGGATGCGTACACCGGGCCGCCCGAGACGGGCTCGACCGTCAGCGCGTACGTGCCCTTCAGGCCGCTCGGCACCGGCAGGTCGACGTCCTGGGTGGTGCCGGACTTGATCGTGTACGTCTCGGAAGCAGCCGTACCGCCCTCCGCGCCCGCCGACGCGGTGACCTTGACCTGCGCCGTCTCCCCCGGCGCGGCCAGGGACAGCGTGGCGCCCTTCCCGGTGTTGCCGGCGGACGTCGCGCGCGTGCCCACCGGACGCGTGGCCGGGATGAACGCCGTTTCCTGGGAGCCCGCCTTGCCGCGCACCACCTGAACCGCCGCCACCACCGGCACCGCCCGGTCCGTCGGCGTCAGGACCAGCGATCCGGGTTCGCCGCGCGTGACGTCGGCGAGGTCGACCGCCGTTGTCATGCCCGACTTCACGTGCAGCGTCTCGTGCCCGGCGGGCGTGATCAGGCCCGACGGCGAGGCGAGCCGCACCTTCAGGTCGGCGTCGGCGTCGTCGGGCGTGAAGGCGATCAGGCGGACGGACGTGGCGTCCTTCGGGATGCCCGGCAGCACCAGGCTGTCGGCCGGGTCCGTCGCCGCGGCCAGCCAGTCGCCGCCGAGCTCGTCGTCCAACGCCTGGACGGCGGCGCCGACCCGTCCGCTGCGGACGTTGACGTGCACCGTGAGGTCGGTCTCCTCGGCGTCGGTCAGCGTCGACAGCAGGATCGGCTCGTCGGCCTGCGGCGCGACCGTGATCCCCTCGCCCACCGTGGACTCCAGCGCCCCGTCCTTGCCGTACAGCTCGATGTCGACGACGGCGGCGGAGTCGTCCGGGTTGGTCAGATGGACGTAGTCCGTGCGGCCGTCGGCGGTGCTCGCGCCCGGGAACCAGAACTCGGTGTCCGGTGCGGAGCAGTTGATGCCCTGCAGTCCCCGGCCCGCGCCTGCGGCGACCTCCGTGGTCTCCTGCACGGTCCAGCCTGGCGCGAACTTCCCCTCCGCGGTACCGATCAGCGCGGGCGAGTCGCCTCCCGAGGTGTCACCGGAGACGGGCTTGCCGGGCTCCTTCGGCTCCAGCACCGGCTTGTCGTCCTTGCCCTTCTTGTCGCCCTCTTCGGACTCCCGGGTCGCGGAGCGGAGTTCGGCCTTGCCGTCGCTCGCCGCGCCCTTGGTGACGGGTGTGAAGGACGTGTACGTCGTCTCGGCGAGGTCGGAGGTGCTGGGTGCCGGGCACAGCAGGCTGGTGCGCTCCACAGGCAGCTCGGCGGCCGCCTTGGCGGTGTCCGTGCCGGTGGGGTCCGGGGCGGACAGCGCGGCGAATCCGGTGACGGCGGCGAGCGCGGTCACGCCGGCGATCAGGGACAGGGTGGTGCGGTTCACTGCTGACTCCCGTCGGGGCGCTCACTGCCGTTGTCCTGCCCGCGGTGCGCTTGCGTCCGGTCGTACGCCGGGTCGTAGCCCTGCGGGTACGTCTCGTCGTAGGACTGGCCGTACGCCTGGTCGTATCCGCTGGTCTGCGACGAGCCGTCGTACGCGTACGGGTCGTACTGGCCGCCCTGGTACGGATCCGCCGGGTACTGGTCCGTCGGGTACGACTGTCCGTACCCGCCCGCCGCGTACTGCTGACCGGCGTCCTGGTACTGCTCGCCGCCGTAGGTGCCGTACTCGGCGCCCGCGTAGCTCGCCGTGTCCCTCCCCCGGGCTCGAATGTGCTCGCCCGGGGGCACCCCCATGCCGTAGGGCTGCTGCTGCGGAACGGCCACCGGTGTCCCCTCCTGTTCGGGGGACGGGGAATCCTCGGCCTGGCCTGCCTCTTCGGCCTCGGCCTGGGCGCGCAGGCGGCGGGCACGGCGGCCCTCGCCGGCGACGGCCTGTGCGGGGATCGCCGGCTCCTCGGGGAGGTCGTCGTCGATGTCGCGGCGCCGGCCGGGGAGGGCGAGCACGACGAGGACGACGGCGAGGAGGCCCTGCGCCCACAGCCAGGCGGTGTGGCCGATCGGGTCCTCGTAGGTGACGTCCAGCGTGCCGCCGGTGGCGGGGAGTTCGAAGCCCTGGGCCCAGCCGTCGACCGTGGTGCGGGTGAGCGGCTTGCCGTCGAGGGTGGCGGTCCAGCCGGCGGCCGCGGTGTCCGCGAGGCGCAGGGTCCGGCCCTCGGAGCCGTCCGGGACGGTCGTGTGGATCTCGACCGGACCGGCGGCGACGGGCTGCGGGTCGCCCGAGCCTGAGGCCGGGACGATGGCCGCGCGGGCGACCTGGCGGTCGACGCGCCACAGGGCGCTGCCGTCCTGCTGGCTGAGCCGGCTCAGGCCGGGTGTGGCGTCCAGGACGCGGCTGACCTCGCGGGGTGCACCCTTGTGGACGAGGACGTAGCGGACCGCGAAGCCACCGAGCTGGTCGGCCTGGTCGGCGCCGGAGCCGGCGACGAGGTTGGCGACGACCTTGTCGAGCGCGGCGTTGTCCCCGTCGGACGCGGCGAGTTCGGCGTCGCCGAGGCGGGCGCCGGAGCCACGGACCAGGGTGTAGCCGACGTGCGCGGTGGAGTCGCTGTCGAGGACGAGGGTGCGGGCCTGGTCGCGGGTGTTGCTCTCCTCGGCGACGAACGCGGGCACCTGCACCGGGTCGCGGCGCTCCAGCGGCCCGTCGGCGCCGCGGATCATCCAGCCGGCGGCGACGAGCAGCGGGCCCGCGGCCGAGGCGAAGGCGATCAGCGCGGCGACCGGCTGGCGCCAGCCGAAGCTCTGCTCGGCGACCCGCGTGCGTGCACCTTCGGCGCCGATCACGGCGGCCGCGAGGAGGGCGATGCCGTAGACGAGCGTGGCCGGGCCGGCCCAGGCGGAGCCGTTCGACAGGACGGCGAGGACCAGACCCACCAGGGCGACCGCCCAGGCCGTCCAGATGCCCGACTGACGTTCGGTGCGCATCAGGGCGGCCAGCGCGGCCAGCACGATGCCGATGAGCATCAGTCCGCTGACCGTGCCGGGCCCGCCGGGACTGGCGCCGAGCAGATCGAGGGCGGAGGCGGCCGAGGCGCCGTACTCAAGGCCGGCCTCCTGGAAGAAGCCGAACGGCAGCAGCGACAGCGACCAGGGCGCGAGGACCAGCAGGGGTGTGCCCAGCTGGGCGAGGAAGCGCAGGCCGTAGGCGGTGATGTCGCCCCGGCGCACGGCCAGCAGCCCGATGCCGAGGACGAGCGCGACCGGCCACACGATCGGCGTGAACGCGGTGGTGATCGTCAGCAGCAGCGCGTAGGCCCAGGTGGCGCGCCAACTGCCGCGCGCGCCCGAGGCGTTCGCCAGGCCGCTCGCCGCGACGCCCGCGCGCGCGACGAGCGGCAGCAGCACGGCGAGGACGGCGGTGCCGATGCGGCCGCCGGCGAGGGCGCCGGTGGCGGCGGGCAGGAAGGCGTACACGACGGCCGCCCAGGCGCGCAGCAGCCGGGACTCGACGAGCGGGCGGGAGGCGAAGTACGCGGTGAAGCCGGCCAGCGGCACCGAGCCGACGAGCAGGACGGTGACCGCGAGCCCGGTGGAGCCGAACAGCGTGGAGGCCAGCATCGCCACGAGCGCGAGGTACGGCGGTGCGGACGCGTCACCACCGGCGCCGACGGGGTGCCAGGAGTCGAGGTAACGCGACCACAGCTCGCTCGAGTCCGCGGGGGCGGGCAGCAGGGCGCCGCCCGCGAGGGCGCCGCCGCCGAGGAGTTCGCGGCAGGCGGCCAGCGAGACGAACAGCAGCACCAGGAAGAGCATCGGGCCGGGATTGCGGGCGATGCGCTTCAGGCGTGCGAACTGCTCGATCTCCAGGAAGTCGGCGTCGTCGCCGCCGGGTCCGGACTCGACCGCGCCACCGTGCCGTCCGGCGCCGCCGGCGACCTCCGGGTCGGAGCGGCCGACGACACTGCTCGCCACCTGCTCGACGGTGGCCCGCACGGTCGCGCCGGGCGGCGGGAACAGCGGCCGCAGTTCGCCCTTGTCGATCTCCGGACGGCCGCGTCTGCGGCGGCCCGCGATGATCCGCTCGGGCCGCAGCAGCACACCCAGCAGACCGCGGATCTCGTCGACCGCCTGCCCGGGGACCTTGCCGACGAGGTAGGCGACGGTCCGCAGCAGCGTGCCCAGGACGAGGCGCAGCAGTACCCAGGGCAGCGTGGCCGTACGGGTGTTGACCAGCAGGGTGTAGACGGCGCCGGCCTTGTCGACCTTGTGCGGGGACGCCGACGTCCGGCCCACGCAGTCGACGGTCCGGCGCTCACGGGAGGCCGCCTCGGCGTGTCGTACGACCGCCTCCGGGGCGACGAGGACCCGGTGACCGGCGGCGTGTGCGCGCCAGCACAGGTCGACGTCGTCGCGCATGAGGGGCAGTCGGCGGTCGAACCCGCCGAGTTGTTCGAAGACGTCGCGTCGGATCAGCATGCCGGCGGTGGACACGGACAGCACGGGCCGTACGTGGTCGTGCTGTCCCTGGTCCTGCTCACGGCGGTCCAGGCCGGTCCAGCGGCGGCCGGAGTTGGCGATGGTGACGCCGACCTCGAGGAGCTGCCGGCGGTCGTACCAGCCGCGGAGCTTGGGGCCGACGACAGCCACGTCGTCGCGGCCCAGTTCGAGTTCGTTCTCCACGACCCGCAGCAGCTGTGCGAGCGCGTCGGGCTCGGGGGCGCAGTCGTCATGCAGCAGCCACAGCCACTGCACCGGCTCCCCGTGCGGGAGCTCGGGCATGTCGTACGCGTCGTCGCGCCACGTGCGCGTGACGGGGTCCCAGCCGCTCGGCCGCTTCAGGTACGGCAGTTCCTCCGGCGTGAGGTCGGGGGCGGTGCGGTTGGCCTCCTCGACGGCCTGGCCGAAGCCGGTACGCCGGGCGAGGTGGAGCACGCGGTCGGGGCCGAGGGCGTCGGTGACCAGCTGGGCTGAGTCGTCGGCGCTGCCGGTGTCGGCCGCCATGGCGTACTGAACGGGCCGCTCCTGGCCGAGCAGCCCGGCGAGCGCGTCGGGCAGCCAGCGGGCGCCGTCATGGGAGACGAGCACCGCCGTCACCACGTGACGCGGAAACTCTGGTGGGCGGGTCGGGTCGAATCCCGCCGTGGCAGCGACATCTTGACTGGCTGCCGTGTGGCTGTGGACGGACATCGAGGTACGGGCCCCGGTTCGGTGGACTGCGGTGGACACCTGTGCCCACTGGGGGCAGCGGGGTGTCTCGGACGAGCGACCACACTATCGGCTGGCCATGACGACGGCCCGCCGCCTGTGGACAACCCACCCGCGACGGACCGTTCGCCCTCTATGTACGCAGTAGATGCATGCCGTTCGGTCAGATGGCCGCCTTCTTCAGCCGACGCCGCTCACGCTCGGACAGACCGCCCCAGATGCCGAAGCGCTCGTCGTTGGCGAGGGCGTACTCGAGGCACTCGGAGCGGACCTCGCAGGCGAGACAGACCTTCTTGGCCTCGCGGGTCGAGCCGCCCTTCTCGGGGAAGAAGGACTCAGGGTCGGTCTGGGCGCACAGCGCGCGCTCCTGCCAGCCGAGTTCCTCGTCCGCGTCGTCGACCAGCAGTTGCTGCACCAGCTCGGTCATGTGCGCCCCTCGTCTGTCTTTCACGTCCCCGTGATGTAGCCGTTACCGATTTCGGCTGAACGACACGAGTGAAATTACAAGTGTGCTGCTCCGGGCGAGTCAAGCCGAGATCTGCTATTGAGCCCCTTATTCACTCTGCGGAACCAAGGTCGTGCGGAAAGTGTTCAAATCGCCATAAACCTTGACACGCAGATCGGACCCCCGAGGCTTCCCGCTCCGCACGGGACCTGTACGGAGAAGGACGCTCACAGGTTCGATCTCGTTCCGGCACGCGCGACGAAGAGAACCGGATCACAGTCGGATCACGGGATCGCAACGAGGCTTGTGCGCCCGGTTGTGCGCCATGTGTCCCGGTGGGCCCGTGAACAAACCTTTCACCTGAGAGATGAACCGGATGAGGTGAACCATGTCCCACATTCCGGGCGTCGAGTTGACAGTGGGGGTGTGAACCGCTGTTCTTGTGGGCATGCTCGCGAACTTGGCGCCCACCGCGACCCGCTCCGCCGGGTCCCTCGGTGCTGCCCACGCTCGCTGTAGCTGTTGTTGCTGTTCCAGCTGTTGAGCCGAACGCGCTCCGGCTGCCGTCGAGTCCACCGCGACCCGACCGCTGTTTCCCCGTGAAGCCCCACCAGGGCACGTCCACCTCGCCCGTGACCCGGGCGGACGGTACGCGACACCCCGCCAGTCCTCTCTCTTCCGCCGAGGAACACCGCATCCCATGAACAGCGACAGCGACCTCCAGATCGCCGGCGACATCCTCGAGGTCCCGCACCTGCTCCAGGCTCCGCGCGAGCACCCGGCCACGGTTGCCGAGTTCGTCGGCCTGGCCCGCGCCATCGCCGCCGACCGCTCCCAGTGGGAGCACCTCGTCCGGTACGACGCGACCAGCCGCTGGTACCACCGGCTGCGCACCGGCCCCGGCTACGAGGTGTGGCTGCTGTCCTGGGTGCCCGGTCAGGGCAGCGGCCTGCACGACCACGGCCCCTCCTCCGGCGTCCTGACCGTCCTGGAGGGCACGCTGACCGAGCGGACGGAGCGCGGCACGCGCGCGTTGGGGGCGGGGGCACAGCGGGTGTTCGCGCCGGGGTACGTGCACGAGGTGGTCAACGACGCGCTGGAGGCCGCCGTCAGTCTGCACGTCTACTACCCGGGGCTCACGGAGATGCCGATGCACATCCCCCAGTGCACGGCCGTCGGCCAGGTCCCGTAACCGGGCGCCACGCTGTCGTACCCGCCCGCAACACTTGCCCACCCGTCACCCGACCACCACCCCTCAACGAGTCAGCCCGACGGCTGACACACTGTTTCAATGCGCATTGTGGTCTTGGCAGGCGGCATCGGCGGTGCCCGGTTCCTGCGTGGTCTGAAGCGGGCCGTGCCGGACGCGGACATCACCGTCATCGGCAACACCGGGGACGACATCCACCTTTTCGGGCTGAAGGTCTGTCCGGACCTCGACACGGTGATGTACACGCTCGGTGGCGGCATCAACGAGGAGCAGGGCTGGGGGCGGGCCGACGAGACCTTCCATCTGAAGGAGGAGCTCGCGGCGTACGGCGTCGGGCCCGAGTGGTTCGGGCTGGGCGACCGGGACTTCGCCACGCACATCGTGCGGACGCAGATGATCGGCGCCGGGTATCCGCTGAGTGCGGTGACGGAGGCCCTCTGCGACCGGTGGAAGCCAGGGGTGCGGCTCATCCCCATGACGGACGACCGGGTCGAGACCCATGTCGCCGTCTCGATGGACGGCGAGCGCAAGGCGATCCACTTCCAGGAGTACTGGGTGCGGCTGCGGGCCTCCGTCCCGGCCGAGGCGGTGGTGCCGGTCGGCGCCGAGCAGGCCAAGCCCGCCCCGGGTGTGCTGGAGGCGATCGCCGCGGCGGACGTCATCCTCTTCCCGCCGTCCAACCCGGTCGTGTCGGTCGGCACGATCCTGGCCGTGCCCGGCATCCGGGAGGCGATCGCCGACGCCGGGGTGCCGGTCGTCGGCCTGTCCCCCATCATCGGGAACGCGCCCGTGCGAGGCATGGCCGACAAGGTGCTCGCCGCGGTCGGGGTGGAGTCGACGGCCGCCGCGGTCGCCGAGCACTACGGCTCGGGGCTGCTCGACGGCTGGCTCGTCGACACCGTGGACGCGGAATCGGTGCAGCGGGTCGAGGCGGCCGGCATCCGCTGCCGGGCCGTACCGCTGCTGATGACCGACGAGGACGCGGCCGCGCAGATGGCTCGCGAGGCGCTGGCGCTGGCGGAGGAGGTGCGCGCCGCATGAGTGAGGCCGGCTACCGCGTGTGGGCCGTGCCCGGGCTCCCCGAGGTGGCGCCCGGTGACGACCTCGCCAAGCTGATCGCCGCCGCCGAACCGGGGCTGGCCGACGGGGACGTCCTGCTCGTCACCTCGAAGATCGTTTCCAAGGCGGAGGGCCGGATCGTCGAGGCGACCGATCGGGAGGCCGCGATCGACGCCGAGACCGTACGGGTGGTGGCACGGCGTGGCGCACTGCGCATCGTCGAGAACCGGCAGGGCCTCGTCATGGCCGCCGCCGGCGTCGACGCCTCCAACACCGCCGCCGGGACGGTGCTGTTGCTGCCCGAGGACCCGGACGCGTCCGCGCGCGCGATCCGGAGCGGGCTGCGCGACGCCCTCGGCGTCAACGTCGGGGTCGTCGTCACCGACACCTTCGGGCGGCCCTGGCGCGCGGGGCTCACGGACGTGGCGATCGGCGCCGCCGGTGTGCGCGTCGTCGACGATCTGCGCGGGGGCGCGGACGCGCAGGGCAATCCGCTCAGCGCCACCGTCGTCGCCACGGCCGACGAACTCGCCGCCGCGGGCGACCTGGTCAAGGGCAAGGCCGCCGGGCTGCCCGTCGCCGTGGTGCGCGGCCTGCCGCAGCTGGTGGCCGAGGAGGACGGAGAGGGGGCGCGAGCCTTGGTACGGGATGCGCGCGACGACATGTTCCGGCTCGGTACGTCGGAGGCGGTACGGGAGGCGGTGACCCAGCGGCGTACGATCCGGGCCTTCACGGACGAGCCCGTCGACCCCGGGGCGGTACGACGGGCGGTGGCCGCGGCCGTCACGGCGCCGGCGCCGCACCACACGACGCCGTGGCGTTTTGTGCTGCTGGAGTCGGCCCGGTCGCGGACCGAGCTGCTGGACGCGATGCGGGACGCGTGGATCGCGGACCTGCGCCGGGACGGCAAGAGCGAGGAGTCGATCACCAAGCGGGTGCGGCGCGGGGATGTGCTGCGCAACGCCCCGTATCTGGTCGTGCCGTGCCTCGTCATGGACGGGTCGCACACCTATGGGGACGCGCGGCGGGACGGGGCCGAGCGGGAGATGTTCGTGGTCGCCGCGGGGGCCGGCGTACAGAACTTCCTGGTGGCGCTGGCCGGGGAGCGGCTCGGATCGGCGTGGGTGTCGTCGACGATGTTCTGCCGGGATGTCGTGCGCGAGGTGCTGGGGCTGCCGGAGGGGTGGGATCCGATGGGGGCGGTTGCGGTCGGGCATCCGGCTCAGGAGCCGAAGCCGCGGGCGGAGCGGGATGCGGGAGCGTTCATCGAGGTGCGGTGACCTCGCGGCCGCGCGAAGTGCGGTGACCATGCCCCGTGGGCGCCTACCCTCGTAGGGCCCCTCCTTCTCTTCTCCGGGAACTCTTCGTGGCAGGACGTTTCGCTCCGCGGCCCACGCGTACGACCGTGCGTGGTGGGGATGTCGCCGTGCCCGCGGGGGTGTCGCGGCAGGCGGTGGCGGCGGCGGGGCGGGTACGGGTCCTGGTGCCGGACGGGCCGCTGGATCTGGGGCTGGTGCTCGGGCCGTTGCGGCGCGGGCCCGGGGATCCGACGTTCCGGGCGATGCCGGACGGGTCGGTGTGGCGGGCCAGCCGTACGCCGGTCGGGCCGGGGACGTTGCGGGTTTCCGTGCGGGGTGGGGAAGTACGCGGGGAGGCGTGGGGGCCGGGGGCGGAGTGGCTGCTCGAGCAGTTGCCCGACCTGCTCGGGGCGTCGGACGATCCGTCCGTCTTCGCGCCGCGGCATCGGATCGTGGCGCTGGCGCGGCATCGGCGGCCGGGGTTGCGGCTGACCCGGACCGGATTGGTGCTGGAGTCGTTGATTCCGTCGATTCTGGAGCAGAAGGTCACGACCGATGAGGCGTATCGGGCGTGGCGGTTGCTGGTGCGGAAGTTCGGCGAGCCGGCGCCGGGGCCCGTGCCGGGGCGGATGTGTGTGATGCCGGCGCCGCGGACGTGGGCGCTGATTCCGTCATGGGAGTGGCATCGGGCCGGGGTCGACAACAAGCGGGCGTCCACGATCCTGCGTGCCGTGCGGGTTGCTGCGCGGCTGGAGGAGGCGGTGGGGATGGAGGCCCGGGCCGCGCAGGCGCGGTTGGAGGTTGTGCCGGGGGTGGGGCCGTGGACGTCGGCGGAAACCGTGCAGCGCAGTCATGGGGCGGCGGATGCGGTGACCGTGGGGGATCTGCATCTGCCGGGGATTGTGGGGTGGGCGTTGGCCGGGAATCGGGATGCGGACGACGCGGTGATGCTTGAGCTGCTGGAGCCGTATGCGGGGCAGCGGCATCGGGCGGCTCGGTTCGTTCTGCTGAGCGGGAAGGTGCCGCCGCGGAGGGCTCCGCGGATGCCGCGGGGGGATATCGGGCGGTTGTAGGGGCGCGGCGTCGGGGCTGACGCGGGGTGGGTCGCGCAGACCGGCGCTGACGGGGTGCCGCCCGCGCCCACCCGTGCCGCCCCAGGCGGCACGACTGCCCGCGGACTGACGAGACGGCGGGGTGCGGCACGCGCCCGCAGGCTGACGGGTGGCCGCACGCGCCCGCGGACTGACGGGGGCGGCACGCGCCCGCGGGCTGACGCGGCGCCCCGCAAGCACCCGCCCCCGTTACTGATCCGACGAGAACCGCAGTGCCCCCGCTGGGATTTGGGCGTCGCACCAGACTCGGGCGCCGGACTGGAGTTCGTTGTCGGGGCCTATGACCGCGCCGTCGCCGATGACCGTGTCGCTGAGGACGGAGCGTTCGCCGATGCGGGCGCGGGTGCCGATGAGGGAGTCGGTGATGACGGCGCCGGGTTCGATGACGGCGCCGGGGAGGATCGTGCTGCCGAAGATGCGCGCGCCCTCGGCGACGAACGCGCCCTCTCCGACCACCGTGCCGCCGGCCAGCTTGGCGTCGGGGGCCACCCTTGCCGTCGGCAGGACCAGGCGGTCGCCGCAGCGGCCGGGGACCGCCGGGGACGGGGCGCGGCCCAGGACCAGGTCCGCCGAGCCGCGGACGAAGGCCGCCGGGGTGCCGAGGTCGAGCCAGTAGGTGGAGTCGACCATGCCCTGGAGGTGGGCGCCGGCCGCCAGGAGGCCGGGGAACGTCTCGCGTTCCACCGAGACCGGGCGGCCCGCCGGGATCGTGTCGATGACCGAGCGGCGGAAGACGTAGGCCCCCGCGTTGATCTGGTCGGTGACGATCTCCTCCGGCGTCTGCGGCTTCTCCAGGAAGGCGGTGACGCGACCGGACTCGTCCGTCGGGACCAGGCCGTAGGCCCGCGGATCGGTCACCTTCGTCAGGTGCAGGGAGACGTCCGCGCCCGTCGTCCGGTGCGTGCGCACCAGGGCACGGATGTCGAGGCCGGTGAGAATGTCGCCGTTGAAGATCAGGACCGGGTCATCGGCTCCGGAGTGCAGCCGCGAGGCCACGTTGCGGATCGCGCCGCCCGTGCCGAGTGGCTCCTCCTCCGTGACGTACTCGATGTGCAGCCCCAGGTCCGAGCCGTCACCGAAGTACGGCTCGAAGACCTGGGCCAGATAGGACGTGGCGAGCACGATGTGCTCGACGCCCGCCGCTCTCGCTCTCGCCAGCTGATGCGTGAGGAACGGCACCCCCGCCGCCCTGACCATCGGCTTGGGCGTGTGCACCGTGAGCGGGCGAAGCCGGGTGCCCTTGCCGCCGACCAGGAGGATCGCTTCTGTCACCTGTCGTCTCTGCTTCCTGCCGGGACCGGCCGAACTGTGTTTCGGCCGGCCAGTGTATGCAGACCGTTGTCCGGCTCCTTCGACGGCCGTCGGTGTCGTGCGGCCTCAGGACCGCCCCTGGAAGCGCGCCGCCTGTGAGCGGATCGAGCCGAGCTTGCCGTAGAGGAGTCCTCCTGGGCAGTCCGTGAGGAAACCGTCCCGGTGACCGGAGATCACGTTCAGTCGTACGTTCTTGCCCTTTGCGTAGAGATTGCCACCGGCGGACTTCAGGTATGTCTTGCCGCTGGGATTGCCTCCGTGCAGGCCCAGCTTCCAGGAGGCCAGCTGACTGACGGCCGTCACCGTGTTGGCGGAGGGCCTGGTGGTGTTGAACGAGCCGATGACGGCGATCCCCGCGCTGTCGCTGTTGAAACCGAGGGTGTGGGCGCCCATGACCGGGTTGGCCACGCCGCCGGCGCGTCCCTCGTAGATGTTTCCGCACTTGTCTACGAGGAAGTTGTAGCCGATGTCCCGCCAGCCGTTGCTCACGACGTGGTAGCGGTAGATACCGCGGATGACGGACGGGGCCTGCGCGCAGGTGTAGTTGTTGCCGGTCGCCGTGTGGTGCACGAACGCGGCCTTGACCCGCTTCGTGTAGAGGAACGCCTTCTCCCGCAGCGACTCGTCCGCGCCCCAGCCGCGGCGGGTGACGATGGGCGGGCGCGGGCCGATGTACGGATTGGCCCGCTGCTCTTCGGTCAGCCCGGCGGCGTGCAGGGTGAGCAGTTCGTGCTGTGTCTGCGCCTGGTCCAGTGCCGGGATCTCGGCGGCGCCGAGCGGGGCGAGGTCGGAGTTGGGGGCGGATGCGTCGGCCGTGTCCGGGCTCAGCGGTTCGGTCACGGGAGGGTCGGCGGGGGCGCCGCCGGCGGGGGCCTCGGCGGTGGATTCGGAGCCCGGGTCGACGAGTTCGAGGCGGAGGCCGGAGGGGAGGGGCGCCGGGGCGGTCCCGGCGGGCTCGTCGGCCGGCCGCACGCGGACCTCCACTCCGTCCGACTCGCCCACCCACAACGGTGCGGTGGCTCCGCGCACGCGGCCGGAGGTGCGTTCGTCCGAGCCCTGGTCGGGTGCGTGGTCGGCGTTGTGGGTCTCGACGTCCTGCCAGCCGGACCAGGCTCCGGTGGCTGTGGCACGGGTGCGGACCTGGACGCTGCCGTGCAGTTCGGTGTCGGGGTCGTCCCAGATGACGCCGACGAGCGAGAAGGGCCGTACGTCCCGCGGGGTCAGGCCCTGTGCGGAGCCGAGGGTGCGGTCGTCGGCGAGGGGGGCGAGGGGCAGCGACTGGGTGCTGCCGGGGATACCGGGATCGGCGGCTCGCGCGGGCTCGGCGCCCGGTCCAGCGGCCGGCCCTGATATCTCGGTCGCCGTCGTCGTCGTGGTCAGGGTCATCGGGAGGGCGAGTGCGGCGGCGCAGGTGACGCCTATCGAGGAAGCGAGGAGTTTGCGCATGCCCCCGATCTTGGACATATCCATATGAATCTGTCCATTGGGGAATTGACGCGCCGTCGGGCCCCGTTCGCCCGAACCGGTGAGCCCCGCCGCTCGATGCACAGGCGGCCGCCCGCGTACGCTTGCGCGAGTGAACGCCACCGATCGCACCCCTGCCGACCTGCTGCGTTCCGCGCTCGCCGCGGATCCCGCGCGCCCCCTGGTGACCTTCTACGACGACGCCACGGGCGAACGTGTCGAATTGTCCGTGGCCACCTTCGCCAATTGGGTGGCCAAGACCGCCAACCTCCTCCAGGACGGGATGTCCGCCGAGCCCGGTGACCGGGTCGCACTGCTGCTGCCCGCGCACTGGCAGACGGCGGTGTGGCTGCTGGCGTGTTCGTCGGTGGGCGTCCTCGCGGACATGGACGGCGATCCGGCGCGGGCCGACTTCGTGGTGGCCGGGCCCGGTCGGTTCGAGGACGGGCTGGCATGCGGCGGGGAGCGGTACGCGCTGTCGCTGGCACCGCTGGGGCGCCGCTTTCCGGTGCCGCCGGAGGGATACGCCGACTACGCCGTGGACGTGCCGAGTCACGGTGACCGTTTCGCGCCGTACGCGCCGGTCGACCCGGAGGCGCCCGCGCTGATCGTCGCCGGGGCGCAGTACACGGGAGCCGAGGTGGTGGAGCGGGCGCTGACCGACGCGCCCGGGCTGGATCTGACGGGGCCCGGTTCGCGGATCCTGTCCGCACTGCCGTACGACACCTGGGAGGGCCTCAGCGCCGGGCTCTACGCACCGCTCGCCACCGGCGGCTCCGTGGTGCTCTGCCGTCACCTGACGGAGCTGGGCGAGGAGGCCCTGGCCAAGCGGATCGAAAGCGAACGAGTCACGGCGACGGCCCGCTGAGCGCTCCGCCGGACGTCCGGTACGCCTCCTGCGGGTGCGTCGCGGCTGGTCGCGCCCACGGTGGAGGAGAACCCGAGAGGCCCGCAAGCGCACCGCCACCACCCGCGCCGCCCCCGCCCCCATCACCCATTCGGCCCTCCCCCGCCCGCGTCCCCCTCCCGTCCGCGCCATGGTCGTAAGAGCAGCACGACATGCACGACTCGCTCGTACACGCTCGTACGCCATGAGGGGTGGATCCAGACGTGACGGACACCGCAGGCACGCCATCCGGAGGTCCGGACGACGACACGCCGGCGGCGGGCGGCGACAGAGCCCGGGGGCCGGAGGCCGGGGCGTCCGCATCCGGGACCGGGCTCATACGCAGGCGACGGCACCGATGGGCGCGGTACGGGTCCGTCGGGATCGCCCTCCTCGCCATCGGGGCCGTCGCCGCCGGAGGGGCGCTCTACGCCAAGCTGAACAGGAACATCACCCCCGACGAGGCCGCCGCCGCGGAGCTCGCGCGGTACGAGAAGGAGCGGCCCACCGCCCTGGTGCACGGCGCGCAGAACATACTGCTGATCGGGTCGGACTCCCGGTCGGGCGACAACCGGCGTTACGGGCGCGACCTCGGGACCGAGCGGTCGGACACCACGATCCTGCTGCATCTGTCAGCCGGGCGACGCAGCGCCACCGCCGTTTCGATACCCCGCGACCTGATGGTCGGCATACCCAGCTGCCGGCGGTCGGACGGCAGCCGCACCGAACCCACGTTCGCGATGTTCAACTACGCCTTCGAAAAGGGCGGTTCGGCCTGCACGATCCGAACGGTCGAGAAGCTGACGGACATTCGAGTCGACCACCACGCCGTCATCGACTTCAGCGGCTTCAAGAAGATGGTCGACGCCGTCGACGGTGTGCAGATCTGCCTGGTCCAGCCGATCCGGGACAAGGCCGCCAAGCTGCAGTTGCCCGCCGGCCGCGTGACGCTCAACGGCGAACAGGCCCTCGGCTACGTCCGCGCCCGCAAGTCCCTCGGCGACGGCAGCGACACCGACCGGATGGAGCGTCAGCAGCGATTCCTCGCGGCACTGGTGAAGAAGGTGCGCAGCAACGACGTACTGCTCAACCCGGTGAAGCTCTATCCCCTGCTGAACGCGGCCACATCCGCACTCACCACGGACCCGGGACTGGCGAGTCTGCGCGGTCTGTACGACCTCGTGCGCGGAGTACGCGACATCCCCACCGAAAATGTGCAGTTTCTGACGGTTCCGCGGGAGTCGTATGCACACAACTCCAATCGCGACCAACTGGTGGAGCCCGCTGCGGAGCAACTCTTCGAGCGACTGCGATCCGACGCTCCGGTCGATGTCGCCCGAAACTTCGCGCGGGATTACGGCGAGAACACCCAGGGCAACGCCGATACGGAGTCGAACGGTTACAGCCCGTATGCCGATTCCGAGGTTTCCCCGGCCCCCACCTTCAGCGGGGGTACAGCCGATGAGGACCACTGTCGGTAAAGCACTCACCAAGCCGACGAACTTTCGTTCCGGGAAATGGGCGGATTGCCCAGTTGTAGGGACGTGGAATTTGTCACCGTCGTCGCTTGACGCTGAACTGGGCGGATAGTGTGAGCGCTTCGGTGCACCCGACTCCCGGCCACGAAGTCCTTTTCCGGGGGACGCGCACTGTGTACGAGGTTTGTACGAGACCGAGCGCCTCGAAGGGGGAAGGCGCCGCGTGGCCCCGACGGAGGATTCAGACAACCGTGGACGCGCAAGGCCGTGGGCGGGCGGACAACATCGATCCCGCAGACCAGTGGGTGCTCAATCCGAACACCGGCGAATACGAACTGCGACTGGGCCCTTCCGCACCGCAGTCGACGGTTCCCGGACCTCGCAGATCCGCCCCCCGCGGCGGCACACCGCGCGGCCGTACGGCGACACCCGGCCGCCCGCCGCAGGACGCACCGAGCCGTGAGATCCCGCCGCAGCGCAGGCGCCGCAGCGCGCCCGCCGAGCCACCGCCGGGACGGCGCGGGCGGCGGCCGGCGCAGAAGGCGTCCAAGGCGAAGAAGGTCGTGCTGTGGACCGGCGGCGCGATGGCGTTCGTGCTGGTCGCCGCGGCGGGCGCCGGGTACCTCTACATCCAGCACCTCAACGACAACATCTCGTCGGTCGCGGACGACGGGGCGAGCACCGGTGGCTTCCAGAAGGACAAGGCCATCAACATCCTGCTGATCGGCACGGACAAGCGCACCGGCGCGGGCAACGAGTCCTACGGCGACGCGGGCAGCCCCGGACACGCGGACACCACGATCCTGCTGCACGTCTCCAAGGACCGCTCCAACGCGACCGCGCTCAGCATCCCCCGCGACCTGATCGTGGACATCCCGGACTGCCCGACGACGCAGGAGGACGGCACCAAGGAGGTCATCCCGGGCTCGCAGGGCGTCCGCTTCAACACCAGCCTCGGTCAGAGCGGCCGTACGCCCAGCTGCACCATGCGTACGGTGACCGAGCTGACCGGGATCACGCCGGACAACTTCATGGTCGCCGACTTCAACGCGGTGAAGACGCTGACCACGGCGGTCGGCGGCGTCACGGTGTGCCTGGCCAAGGACATCAACGACCCCGACTCCAAGCTCAACCTGCCGGTCGGCGAACACGAGATCGAGGGCGAGGAGGCGCTCGCCTTCGTCCGCACCCGGCACTCCGTCGGCACCGGCGGCGACCTGAGCCGGATCAACCTGCAGCAGCAGTTCCTGAGCGCGTTGATGCGCAAGCTGAAGTCGAACGACACGCTCACCAACCCCTCGAAGATGGTGAAGCTGGCCGAGGCGGGCACCGAGGCGCTGACCGTCGACTCCCAGCTGGACAGCATCGGCAAGCTGAAGGACCTCGGTCTGGAGCTGGGCAAGCTCGACACCAAGAACCTGACGTTCACGACCGTGCCGGTGGTGGACAATCCGGCCGAAACGGTCAAGGCGACGGTCGTGCCCCATCCGACGCAGGCCTCCGAGGTCTTCGAGGCGATCCAGAACGACGTCTCCTTCACCGAGGTCAAGCAGCAGAAGGCCAAGGAGAAGGCCGCGGTGGCCGCCCGGCTGAAGGGCACCAAGGCCGACCCCTCCGAGGTGCGGGTGCAGATCCTGAACGCCGGTGCCCCCGACGGCAGCGCCCAGGAAACCCTCAACTGGCTGCAGCTCGAGGAGGGCGTCACCAAGTCCGAGAACGCCGGCAACGCGGACGCCGAACTGAGCAAGACCACCCTGGAGTACGCGCCCGACCAGGCGGACCAGGCACGCAGGCTGGCCGACATCATGGGTCTTTCGGGGTCCGCGATGAAGCCCGGCGAGAGCGTCACCAACGCCCAGGGCCTGCCCACGATGACGCTGACACTGGGCAAGGACTTCAAGGATGCGGGCGTCTCCCTCACCGCTCCGACGAAGGCGCCGGACGTCGACAAGTCCACGGCGGACAAGGTCGTGTGCGCCGCGTAGTGAATTGGGGGGTAACCCAACGGGTCCGTCGTGCGTCTGACTTGTCGCGGGGCGGACCCGTGTTCGTATGCAGGGGTGGGAGGGCAGCCAGTTGGCGCGAAGCGGTGTGCGCGGGGACGTGCCGGCGGTGGAGGACACGATGTCCCTCGCACCGCGGTCCGGGAGCGGTACGGACGCGGCCGAGGCCGGCGGAAGGCACGGTGGCGGGGGGCGTCGCCGCACCGGACGGCCGCCCCGCAGACGGCGGGTGCTGCGCTGGTCGGCCACGGTCCTGGCGGTGGTGATACTCGGCACCGCGACTGCGGGCTATCTCTACTACCGGCACCTGAACGGCAACATCGAGAAAGGCCAGCGCAGCAGCGGCGACTCGAAGGCGCAGAAGACGGCGCCCAACGCGGCCGGGCAGACGCCGCTGAACATCCTGCTGATCGGCTCCGACAGCCGTAACTCCGACGAGAACGTGGCGCTGGGTGGCAGCAGGGACAACCGCGGCAACCCCCCGCTGGGCGACGTGCAGATGCTCATCCACCTGTCCGCGGACCGCAAGAGCGCCGCGGTGGTGACCATCCCGCGCGACACCCGGGTCGACATCCCCAAGTGCACGGACCCGGAGACCGGCAAGACCTATCCGGCGACCAACGACATCATCAACACGTCGCTGGCCCGCGGCGGAGCCGGTTGCACGCTGGCCACCTGGCAGAACCTCACCGGTGTCTACATCGACCACTGGATGACGATCGACTTCGCGGGCGTCGTGAGCATGGCGGACGCCATCGGCGGGGTCGAGGTCTGTGTGAACCAGAACGTGTATGACCGCGGCGGCTCCGGCCTGAAGATGAAGGCCGGCACGAAGAAGGTCAAGGGCAAGCAGGCGCTCCAGTGGCTGCGCACGCGCCATGCCTGGGGCAGTGACCTCCTGCGGGCCAGGGCCCAGCACATGTACATGAACTCGATGATCCGCACGCTGAAGGATCAGAACGTCTTCACCGACACGGGCCGGCTGATGGACCTGGCCGAGGCGGCCACGAACTCGCTGACGGTCTCCGAGGAGATCGGTTCGGTCAAGAAGCTGTACGACCTGGGCATGCAGCTCAAGACGGTGCCGACGAACCGCATCACCATGACGACGATGCCGAACGTCCCGGACCCGCTGGACGCCAACCACGTGGTGCCGGCCGGCGCCGACGCCGAGAAGGTGTGGGCGATGCTCCGCGACGACGTGGCCTTCGACAAGAACGGCAAGGCGACGGGCTCGAAGAAGACGGCGGGCACGGAGAAGGCGTCCAGCGACCCCGCGGCGGACGACGCCGAGATCGGCGTCCTGGTGCAGAACGCCACCCGGTCCGACGCCGAGGGCGCGGTCGACGGACGCGCGAGCGAGCTGGCCGGGCTGCTGGTGGAGAAGGGCTTCACAAGGGCGGCGGCGGACTTGACGGGCGGCCTCTCCGAGGAGAAGACCGTCATCCGCTACCCGAGCGCGGAACTCGAGGGCGACGCCCAGCGGATCGCCAAGTCACTGGGAATTCCGCTGAGTTCGGTGAAGAGGTCGACCGACGTCTCCGGGGTCACCCTCGTCGTGGGCGCCGACTGGCGCACCGGCACCAGCTACCCGAAGAAGTCGGCCCCCAAGGCCGGCGACATCCCCGAGTCCGCCGACGCGATCAACGGCTCGGACAGCGGCCAGTGCATGGACGTGTACGAGCCGTACCGCTGGTAGCGGCCTGTCCGGTGAGGGGCGTGCCACAGGCGGTACGCCCCTCGGCCGTCACGCCGTCACGCCGTCGCGGAGTCCCGGACCGCCGGACGCCGGGAGGCGATGACCTTCCTCGCCAGCGACTTGGGGCTGGTGAGGAAGCCGAAGCCCCAGGACATGTGCATGGTGGCGAGGGCCACGGGGATCTGGAGGCGGGCCTTCAGAGGCAGGCCCTTGCCGGCCGGGACGGAGCCCAGGGCGATCGCCGCGAGATAGCCGCCGGGGATCACCAGGGCCCACGGGGTCAAGGCGGCACCGGCGACCAGGCCCGCGGCTATCGCGCACACCGCGGTCGGCGGGGCGAGGTAGCGCAGGTTGATGGAGCCGGAGTGGTAGCGGGCGACGACGTGCCGCCAACGGCCGTAGTCCTTGTACTGCTTGGCCAGCGCCCGCACGCTCGGCCGCGGCCGGTACGACACCTTCAGCTCCGGCGAGAACCAGATCAGGCCGCCCGCCTCACGGATGCGGAAGTTCAGCTCCCAGTCCTGGGCGCGGATGAACTCCTCGTTGTATCCGCCCTGCTGCTCCAGCGCCTCGCGCCGGAAGACGCCGAGGTAGACCGTCTCGGCGGGACCGGCCTCCCCGCCCGTGTGGAAGGCCGCGTTGCCGACGCCGATCCGTGAGGTCATGGCCGCCGCGACCGCGTGCTCCCAGTCGTTCTCGCCCTCGGCGTGCATGATGCCGCCGACATTCTGCGCGCCGGTCTCCTGAAGGAGCCGTACCGCGGTCGCGATGTAGTTCGGCGAGAGCATGCCGTGGCCGTCGACGCGGACCACGATCGGATGCCGAGAAGCCTTGATCGCGGCGTTGAGGGCCGCGGGCGTACGGCCCGTCGGGTTGGGGACCGTGTGCACGCGAGGGTCCTCACGGACCAGCTCGGCGGCGATCTCGTCCGTGCGGTCCGTGGACGGACCGAGGGCGATCACGACCTCCATCTCGCCGGCGTACTCCTGGGCGAGGATCGCGTGGACGGCGCCGCGCAGATGCCGCTCCTCGTTGAGGACGGGCATGATGACGGACACGGCGGGAAGCTGCACGTCGGGATTGGCGTTCATAGGGGCCTCACGTTACCGCGAACGGGGGACAGCGAGCCGCCCCGCCCGGGTCGGTGCACCGGGCCACAGATCGTATGGGCCTACGGTGCTCATGATCCCATTTACGCCGCTCCCGCTTCAGCGGAGGTGCCCCCATGCCCGCAACGCCGCCTCGTCCGTACCCGGTCCGGCCGCAGCGCCGGCCGGAGTCGCGCCGCGCCGTGCGGCCGCCCGTACGACGGAGGAAGCCGCGTTGGGCCATGCGGGCGGTGACCACGCTGTCCGTGGTGATCCTCGCCTCGGCCGGGATCGGGCACGCGGTGGTCTCGAGCCTGGACGCGGACCTCGCCCGGGTCGATCCCTTCAAGGACATGAAGAACCGGCCTCGGGCCGGTCACGGCATGAACGTGCTGGTGGTCGGCACCGACGGCCGGGACAAGATCTCCGAGGCCGAGCGGCGCCGGTACCGGCTCGGCGGGGCCCCCTGCCACTGCACCGACACGATCATGATCGTGCACATCTCGGAGGACCGGGAGCGGGCCAGCGTGGTGAGTCTGCCGCGGGACTCCTACGCCGAGGTGCCCGCGCACACCGACCGCACCACCGGTGAGCGGCACAAGGCGCATCCAATCAAGCTGAACGCGGCGTACGCGGAGGGCGGGCCGCAGCTGACCGTGCGCACGGTCGAGCACATGACCCGGGTGAAGATCGACCACTACCTGGAGGTCGACTTCACCAGCTTCATGAAGACGGTGGACGTGCTCGGCGGCGTGAAGATCTGCACCGCCCGGCCGCTGAAGGACACCCACACCGGCCTGAACCTGCGGGCCGGGAACCACAGGCTGACCGGCGGGCGGGCCCTGCAGTACGTACGCGCCCGGTATGTCGACGGGGCGTCCGACCTCGGGCGGATGCAACGGCAGCAGCGCTTCCTGGCCGCGCTGATCGACCGGGCGACCTCCTCCGGGGTGCTGCTGAACCCGATGAAGTTCCGCGACGTGACCCGCGCGGTGCTGGGCTCGGTGCGGGCGGACAAGGAGTTCGGCGCGCACGAACTGCTCGACCTCGGACGGGCGATGCGGAACTTCTCCCCCTCGTCGTCCGAGTTCACGACCGTCCCGATCGGGCAGATGGGGTACGCCGTGAAAGGCATCGGTTCGACGCTGAAGTGGGACCCGGTCAAGTCCCGGCGGCTCTTCCAGGCGCTGCGCGACGACAAGCCACTGGCCGCCGGGCGCCCGAAGGACCCGGCGGTGCAGGTGGACGTGGCCCCGCAGCAGATCCGCGTCCAGGTGGAGAACGGCACGCGGACGGCCGGGCTGGGCCAACGCGTCGACACGGCGCTGGCGCGGGCCGGCTTCCTCACGACGCGGCAGCCGAAGAACGCGAGGAATCAGTCGGTCGCGCGGACCGTCATCTCCTACGACCCCCGGTGGGACCGTTCCGCCAAGTCGCTCGCGGCGGCCCTGCCCGGGAGCCGACTGCGGGCGGTCAAAGGGCAGGGGCCAACGCTCAAGGTGATCGTCGGGACGGACTTCCGGGAGGTACGGAAGGTCAGGGGGGCGGACGTCCGGCAGGGCGAGGCCGGGGTGGTGCGGGGGGACGAGGTGCGGTGCTCGTAGGGCCGCGTCAGTCCTCGAAGCCCTCGGCCGCGCGCTTCTCCCGCAGCTCCATGATGGCCCGGCGGCGGGCCAGGCGGTGGGTGCGGCGGATCTGGGCCTCCTGGTAGCGGCGCTTGTCCTTTTCCGTCTCCGGGATCACCGGCGGGACCGGGCGGGGCTTGCCGTCGGCGTCGACCGCGGCGAAGACGAGGTAGGCCGAGCCGACCTGGGTGGGCGGGGCGGACTCGTTCCAGCGTTCGGCCAGGACCCGTACCCCCACCTCCATCGAGGTACGGCCGGTCCAGTTGACCTGCGCCTTCACATGGACCAGGTCGCCCACGCGGACCGGCTCCAGAAACGCCATCTCGTCCATGGAGGCCGTGACGGCGGGACCGCCGCTGTGCCGGCCGGCCACCGCTCCGGCCGCGTCGTCGACCAGCTTCATGATCACCCCGCCGTGCACCGTGCCCAGAAGGTTGGTGTCGTTGTGGGTCATGATGTGGCTGAGGGTGGTCCGGGAAGCGGAGGTGCGCCTGCCCGGTATGTCCGGAGTGCTGGGTGTCTCCTGCTCCGGGGCGCTGGCCTGGTCTGTCATGGCCTCCACCTTATGCCGAAGCGACTTCCGGTGATTTTGTGTCGGCTTCGCAACAGCCGCGCTGTGATTTTCCGCCGACTCTTGTAACGCACACAGCCTCGACCTGCAGACTGGGGCGCATGAATGATTGGTCCCAGGGATGGTCCGACGACAACCGCGGCACCCGGTACGGGCGCGGCAGCACAGGCGCACAGCCTGAAGGCGCCCGTGTGATGCGCCAGGTGCGGCGCGGCCCGGCGGCACCGCCCGGCGGGGGCCAGGCACCGCCGTACGGCGTTCCGCAGCAGCCGTCGTACGTCGACGGACAGGGATACGACGCGTACGACAGCGGTTACAACACCGGCCAGGTCTACGGCGGCCACGGCCCCGGCGGGCCCGGCGACGGTGCGGGCATGTACGAGCCGCGCCCCGCGCCGAACTGGCGGCGCCAGATCAAGGTGACGTCGATCACCGTGGTGACCGTGCTCGTCGTGACGCTCGTCGGCACGTACTTCTGGGCCGACTCCAAGCTCAACCGCGACGTCGACCTGTCGAAGGTCATCGACCGGCCGGAGAAGGGCGAGGGCACCAACTACCTCATCGTCGGCTCCGACAGCCGTGCGGGCATGTCCGCCGAGGACAAGAAGAGGCTGCACACCGGGTCCTC
This sequence comes from Streptomyces sp. NPDC059866, assembly GCF_042731325.1. Taxonomy (NCBI): domain Bacteria; kingdom Bacillati; phylum Actinomycetota; class Actinomycetes; order Kitasatosporales; family Streptomycetaceae; genus Streptomyces; species Streptomyces sp. NPDC059866. The sequence continues at coordinate 37,235 of NZ_JBHWJT010000006.1, forward strand.
GGAGGGCAAGCGCACGGACTCGATGATGATCCTGCACACCGGTGACAACGGGCCGACGCTGATCTCGCTGCCGCGCGACTCGGACGTGGAGATACCGACGTTCGTCGGCTCCGAGTCCGGCAAGACGTACCAGGGCACGGGCCGGCATGTGAAGCTGAACGCCGCGTACGCCGAGGACGGGCCGGAGCTGCTGGTCCGCACCGTCGAGGCCAACACCGGCCTGCACATCGACCACTACGTCGAGATCGGCTTCGCCGGCTTCGCGAACATCGTGGACGCGGTCGGCGGCGTGGAGATCGAGATCCCCAAGGGCGGCATGAAGGACACGAAGTCCGGTGCCGACTTCGAGGCGGGCAAGCAGACCCTCAACGGCGAGCAGGCCCTCGCCTTCGTCCGCACCCGGTACGCGCTGGCCGGCTCCGACCTGGACCGGACGAAGAACCAGCAGAAGTTCCTCTCGGCCCTCGCCAACCAGGTGGCCACCCCGGGCACGGTCCTCAACCCCTTCAAGCTGTACCCGACCATGGGCGCGGGCCTGGACTCCCTCATCGTCGACAAGGACATGGGCCTGTTCGACCTGGCCGACATGTTCTGGGCGATGAAGGGCGTCAGCGGCGGGGACGGCAAGTCCATGAACATGCCGATCTCCGGCTCGTCCGGCGGCAACCTCGTCTGGGACGAGGCCAAGGTGAAGACGCTCGTCGAGCAGCTGAACAACGACGAGAAGGTCACGGTGTCGGGTGACTGACGCCGGGGGCAGACGGCCCTTCGACGTGGTGCTCTGTGACGTCGACAACGTGATCCGGTTCTACGACCCCTCCCGGCTGACCACCCTGGAGCGGGCGGCGGGGCTGGCCGAGGGCACCACGATGAAGGTGGCGTTCGCGCCCGAGACCGATCTGCCGCTGATGCTGGGGCGGATCACCCCGCAGGAGTGGGTCCACTCGATCGTCGCGGGCCTCGCCGGGCTGGTGCCCGAGCCCGTCGCCCACGAGTTGGGCAACGCCCTTGCGGACGCGCCGTTCCACGCCGACGAGACGGTGGTGGCGCTGCTGCGCCGGGCGCGGGAGCACGTCCCGCTCGTCCTGCTCAGCAACGCCTCGGTGGCCCTGGAGGCCGATCTCGCGTCCCTCGGTCTGTCCGGCCTCGCCGACGACATCGTCAGCAGCGCCTGCGTCGGCCTCGCCAAACCGGACCCACGCACCTTCCGGCTGGCGGCCGAGCGGGCGGGCGCCGCGCTCGACCGGTGCCTCTTCGTGGACGACATGCCGGAGAACGTGACGGCCGCGGCCGCGCTGGGCATGCAGACGGTCCACTTCCGCGCACCGGCCGACCTGGAACGGGCGCTCGCGCCGCTGTTCTGAGGCCCGCCGCCAAGGGCCGCAGAGCCCTTGGCGGCGGCCGGGTTTCACATCGTGGCGCCCGCCATCACGCGGCACGTCTCGGCACTGCGGCGACACGCCTCGGCGCACCGCATCATCTGCGGGTCGTCCGGCATGGACATACACGCCTCGGCACACATGTCGCACGCCTTGGCACACATGGCGCACATGTCTGCCGACATCGGCGAGCGGCGCATCATCATGTCCGCACACATACGGGTCGTCTCGGCGCAGTCCATGAGCGCCCGCATGACCTGCATCTGAGCCTGGCCGCCCATCTGCATGACGGAGTTCATGGTCTCCTCGCAGATGCTGTGGCTGGACATGCACGCGTCGACGCAGTCCTGCATCTGCTTACTCATCGCGGGCATGGTTCCGGTCATGGCTCCTCCTGGGGTGAGTGGAGTCCGGGTCGGACCCCGCGCCCTTCCGTGGTACGCCTTGCCGACGCACCGCGCCATCCGGCGGACGCCCACAATCCACCACGAATGCCATGCCGCCAAAGCGACAAAAGCCCCCGGATCTGTTCCGGGGGCTTGTCGACGTACGCCGAGATGCCGAATGACTACGGCAGGTTCCGCGCCATCACAATCCGCTGAACCTGGTTCGTACCCTCGTATATCTGCGTGATCTTCGCGTCGCGCATCATGCGCTCCACCGGATAGTCACGCGTGTACCCGTAGCCGCCGAGCAGCTGGACCGCGTCCGTCGTGACCTCCATCGCCACGTCGGAGGCGAAGCACTTGGCGGCGGCGCCCTGGTAGGTGAGGTCGGCGTCGCCGCGCTCGGAGGCGGCGGCGGCCTGGTAGGTCAGGGCGCGGGCGGCCGAGACCTTCATCGCCATGTCGGCGAGCATGAACTGGATGCCCTGGAAGTCGGCGATCGGCTTGCCGAACTGCTTGCGCTCCTGGACGTAGCCCTTGGCGTAGTCGAGGGCGCCCTGGGCGATACCGAGGGCCTGGGCGGCGATGGTGATGCGGGTGTGGTCGAGGGTCTTCATCGCCGTCGCGAAGCCGGTGCCCTCCTCGCCGATCATGCGGTCCGCGGGGATGCGGACGTTGTCGAGGTAGACCTCGCGGGTCGGGGAGCCCTTGATGCCGAGCTTCTTCTCGGGGGCGCCGAAGGAGACGCCCTCGTCGGACTTCTCGACGACGAACGCCGAGATGCCCTTGGAGCGCTTGGACGGGTCCGTGACCGCCATGACGGTGTAGTACTCGCTCACGCCCGCGTTGGTGATCCAGCGCTTCACGCCGTTGAGGACGTAGTGGTCGCCGTCGCGGACCGCCTTCGTCTTCATGCCGGCGGCGTCGGAGCCGGCGTCCGGCTCGGAGAGGCAGTACGAGAACATCGCGTCGCCCTTGGCGAGCGAGCTCATGTACTTCTTCTTCAGCTCCTCGGAGCCGGAGAGGATCACGGGCAGGGAGCCGAGCTTGTTCACGGCGGGGATGAGGGAGGAGCTCGCGCAGACGCGGGCCACCTCCTCGATGACTATCACCGTGGCCAGCGCGTCAGCGCCTGCGCCGCCGTACTCCTCGGGGACGTGCACGGCGTGCAGGTCGTTCGCGACCAGGGCGTCGAGCGCCTCCTGCGGGAAGCGGGCCTCCTCGTCCACCGCGGCGGCGAACGGCGCGATCTTCGCCTCGGCCAGCGAGCGGACGGCGTCACGGAGCATGTCGTGCTCCTCGGACGGGCGGTACAGGTCGAAGTCAGCCGATCCGGCCAAGGTCTCTCACGCTCCAAAACGCTGCGATGGTGGCGCTAACTACCGTTAAGTAACCCAAATTTTATGGGGTCGCCCACTCGAGTGATACGTGAGCTTGGCGACAGCAGGGAAGTTGCCCGGTGAAGCGCGTTCTCATGCCCCGGCTATGCTCGGGCGCGCACCGCCCTGCCGTAGACCTCTGGAGCACCCATGGCCCTCAAGATCACCGTGATCGGTACCGGTTATCTCGGCGCCACGCACGCCGCGGCCATGGCCGAACTCGGCTTCGAGGTGCTCGGCCTGGACGTCGTGCCCGAGAAGATCGAGATGCTCCGGCGCGGTGAGGTCCCGATGTACGAGCCGGGTCTCGAGGAACTGCTGCGCAAGCACGTCGTCGGGATCGAGGGGTCCAGCGGGCGGCTGCGGTTCACCACGGACTACGCGGAGGTCGCCGCGTTCGGCGATGTGCACTTCGTGTGTGTGAACACTCCGCAGAAGCACGGCGAGTACGCCTGCGACATGTCGTACGTCGACTCCGCGTTCGCCTCTCTCGCCCCGCATCTGACCGGCCCGGCCCTGGTCGTCGGCAAGTCGACCGTGCCCGTGGGCTCCGCCGACCGCCTCGCCGCCTACCTCGCCGAGCACGCGCCGGCCGGTGCGGACGCCGAGCTGGCCTGGAACCCGGAGTTCCTGCGCGAGGGCTTCGCCGTGCAGGACACGCTGCGCCCGGACCGGATCGTGGTCGGCGTGGTCAGCGACCGGGCCGAGAAGCTGCTGCGGGAGGTGTACGCCACGCCGGTCGCCGAGGGCTCGCCCTTCGTCGTCACCGACTTCCCGACCGCCGAGCTGGTGAAGACCTCCGCGAACTCCTTCCTCGCCACGAAGATCTCGTTCATCAACGCCATGGCGGAGGTGTGCGAGGCCGCCGGTGGCGATGTCGCCAAGCTCGCCGAGGCGATCGGGTACGACGACCGGATCGGGAAGAAGTTCCTGCGGGCCGGGATCGGCTTCGGCGGCGGCTGTCTGCCGAAGGACATCCGGGCGTTCATGGCGCGGGCCGGTGAGCTGGGCGCCGACCAGGCGCTGACGTTCCTGCGCGAGATCGACTCGATCAACATGCGCCAGCGTGGCCAGATGGTGGAGCTGGCCCGGCAGGCGCTGGGCGGCGGCCCCTTCCTGGGCAAGCGGGTCGCGGTGCTCGGCGCGACGTTCAAGCCGGACTCCGACGACGTACGGGACTCGCCCGCGCTCAATGTGGCCGGGCAGATCCATCTGCAGGGCGGGCAGGTGACGGTGTACGACCCGAAGGGCATGGACAACGCCCGCCGGATCTTCCCGACACTGGGCTACGCCGACTCCGCGCAGGAGGCGGTGCGCGGCGCGGACGTCGTACTGCACCTGACGGAGTGGCAGGAGTTCCGCGAGCTGGACCCGGCGGCGCTGGGCGAGGCCGTCAAGGCCCGCCTGATCCTGGACGGCCGCAATGCCCTCGACCCGGAGCTGTGGCGGCGGGCCGGCTGGACGTACCGGGCGATGGGCCGCCCGACCGCGTAGCGCACGACGCCGGTTCGGCCGAGGCTCAGTCGGCCGAACCGGCGTCTTCCCGCATTCTGCACCACGCGCGGGTGCCGCACGTCCGCTTCTCCGGGTACGGTTGGCGCCCGCCAGGCGGGGCACCCGTTCTGTCGCTGCGCCCGTCGAGCCCGGAGGTGAGTTCCATGGCGCCCGTGGCACGCCTGCGTAACGTCGTCCTCGACTGCCCCGACCCGCGCGCACTCGCCCGCTTCTACGCCGAGATCATCGGCGGCACCCCCGAGGACGAGGATCACGACTGGGTGGTGCTCCAGGTCCCCGGCGGTCCGCGGCTCGCCTTCCAGCGGTCGGAGGGCCACACCCCGCCGGAGTGGCCGCGCGCCGACCGGAACGCGCAGCAGTTCCACCTCGATCTCGACGCCGGGTCCACCTGGGAGCAGGTCGACCTGGCCGAGAAGCGGGTGCTGGGGCTGGGCGCCCGCCTCCTGGACGCGGAGGACTACGAGACCAAGGACTTCCGGGTGTACGCCGATCCGGCGGGGCATCCGTTCTGCCTCTGCCGGATCGAGCACCCGTAGGAGCCGTCGGTCCTATCCGTCCAGGTCCTCCAGCGTGGCGTTCGACGGGGAGCGTCTCGCCTTGAGCTCTCGTGCCACGTCCTCCGCCGCGCCCAGCACCCGTACCGCGTTCTGCCAGGTCAGCTTGGCCAGGTCGGACTTCGACCAGCCGCGGTCGAGGAGCTCGGCGATGAGGTTCGGGTAGCCGGAGACGTCGCTGAGGCCGTCGGGGGTGAAGGCCGTGCCGTCGTAGTCGCCGCCGATGCCGAGGTGGTCGATGCCGGCGACCTCGCGCATGTGGTCCAGGTGGTCGGCGACGGTGGCCACCGTGGCGACCGGGCGCGGATTGCGTTCCTCGAAGGCGTGGTGGACCTTCATCGCCTCGGCGGTGGTGTCGAGGTGGTGGAAGCCGTGCGCGCGCATGTTGTCGTCCGCCGCGGCCGTCCAGTCGACGGCGGCCTGGAGCACGAACTTCGGTACGAAGGTCACCATGGCCATGCCGCCGTTGCCGGGCAGCCGTTCGAGCACGTCGTCGGGGATGTTGCGCGGGTGGTCGCACACCGCGCGCGAGGAGGAGTGGGAGAAGATGACCGGCGCCAGGGAGGCGTCCAGCGCGTCCCGCATGGTCGTCGCCGCCACGTGCGAGAGGTCGACGAGCATGCCCTCGCGGTTCATCTCCCGCACCACCGCCCGGCCGAAGGCCGACAGGCCGCCGACGCCCGGCTTGTCCGTCGCCGAGTCCGCCCACGCCACGTTGTCGTTGTGCGTGAGGGTCAGGTAGCGGACGCCGAGTGCGTACAACTGCCGCAGTGTGCCGAGGGAGTTGGCGATGGAGTGGCCGCCCTCCGCACCCATGAGCGAGGCGATACGCCCTTCCGCGCGCGCCGCCTCCATGTCCGCGGCCGTCAGCGCGGGCGCCAGGTCGCGCGGGTAGCGGGCGAGCAACTGCCGTACGCAGTCGATCTGTTCCAGCGTCGTGGGCACCGGGTCGGGCAGGTCCGAGCGGACGTACACCGACCAGTACTGCGCGCCGACCCCGCCCGCGCGCAGCCGCGGGATGTCGGTGTGCAGGTGGGCGCCCTGGGGGACGGCGATGTCCCGGGCGTCGAGGTCGTAGCGGACCTGCTCACGCAGCGCCCAGGGCAGGTCGTTGTGCCCGTCGACCACCGGGAACTCGCGCAGCAGTTCCCGGGCTTCGTCCAGCGCGGTCATCGCCGTACCCTCCCGTCAGTTGCCGAAGCCGAAGCCGTTGCCCGCACCCTCGACCTTGGCGCGCAGACGCTTGCCCTTCTCGGTGGCCTGGTCGTTCAGCTCCTGCTGGAACTCCCGCATACGGGTGAGGAGTTCGTCGTCGTGGGCGGCGAGGATACGGGCCGCGAGCAGGCCGGCGTTGCGGGCACCGGCGACGGAGACGGTCGCGACCGGGACACCGGCCGGCATCTGCACGATGGACAGCAGCGAGTCCATGCCGTCGAGGTACTTCAGCGGCACGGGGACGCCGATGACCGGCAGCGGGGTGACCGAGGCGAGCATGCCGGGCAGATGGGCGGCGCCGCCCGCGCCCGCGATGATCACCTTCAGTCCGCGGTCGGCGGCCTGCTCGCCGTACGTGACCATCTCGCGCGGCATCCGGTGCGCGGAGACGACGTCGACCTCGTAGTCGATCTCGAACTCGTCGAGGGCCTTGGCGGCGGCCTCCATGACGGGCCAGTCGGAGTCCGACCCCATGACGATGCCAACGACTGGGCTCATTCGGTGATCGTGCCTCTCAGGTATCCGGCAGCGTGACGGGCGCGCTCCAGCGCGTCGTCCAGGTCGTCGCCGTAGGTGTTGACGTGGCCGACCTTGCGGCCGGGCTTCACGTCCTTGCCGTACATGTGGATCTTCAGCTGGGGGTCGCGGGCCATGCAGTGCAGGTACGCGGAGTACATGTCGGGGTAGTCGCCGCCGAGGACGTTGACCATGACCGTCCACCTGGCGCGCGGGCGCGGGTCGCCGAGCGGGAGGTCGAGGACGGCCCGGACGTGGTTGGCGAACTGGGAGGTGATCGCGCCGTCCTGGGTCCAGTGGCCCGAGTTGTGCGGGCGCATCGCCAGTTCGTTGACGAGGATGCGGCCGTCGCGGGTCTGGAACAGCTCGACGGCGAGGTGGCCGACGACGTCCAGCTCCTTGGCGATGCGCAGGGCGAGCTCCTCCGCCTGCAGGGCGAGGGTCTCGTCGAGGTCGGGGGCCGGGGCGATGACCGTGTCGCAGACGCCGTCCACCTGGCGGGACTCGACCACGGGGTACGCGACCGCCTGACCGTGCGGGGAACGGACGACGTTCGCCGCGAGCTCCCGCACGAAGTCGACCTTCTCCTCGGCGAGCACCGGCACACCCGCCTTGAAGGGGGCCTCGGCCTCCTCGACGGAGTCGACCACCCACACGCCCTTGCCGTCGTAGCCGCCGCGAACGGTCTTGAGGACGACGGGAAAGCCGTCGCCCTCCCCCGCGAACGAAGCGACGTCCTGCGGGTCGCTCACGATGCGGTGCCGTGGGCAGGGCACGCCGATCGCGTCGAGCCTGGCGCGCATCACACCCTTGTCCTGGGCGTGCTGGAGCGCGTCCGGGCCGGGGCGCACGGGGATGCCGTCCGCCTCCAGGGCCCGGAGGTGCTCGGTGGGTACGTGCTCGTGATCGAAGGTGATCACGTCACAACCGCGTGCGAAGGCGCGCAGCGTGTCGAGGTCGCGATAGTCGCCGATGACGACTTCGCTCACGACCTGCGCCGCGGAATCCTGAGGGGTGTCACTGAGGAGCTTGAACCTGATGCCCAACGGGATGCCCGCCTCGTGTGTCATACGAGCGAGCTGACCCCCGCCGACCATGCCGACTACCGGGAATGTCACGCCCCCAGGGTATCGGCCGCGCCAGGTCGGCCGGATTCCGCCTCTTTCCGCACCGGTTCCCGGCCGGTTCCGGCTTCTCTCGTCGCGGTGAGCTCTTCCACAAGCGATCACAGAATGGCGGTGGTTAGCATGGTTGGGCTGACGACACCGACGAGTGGGGGCCTGCACGACCATGGGACGTGGTTCATCGGGGCTCCGACCGACGCCCCCCAGCGCGCTGCGGCAGCGCATCGAACGGCTCGTGCGTGAGGTCGCCAAGTTCGGCGCGGTGGGTGGGGCGGGACTGCTTGTCAATCTCCTCGTGTTCAACCTGGTACGGCATGTGACCGACCTCCAGGTGGTGCGTGCCAGTGTGATCGCGACGGTCGTGGCGATCGCCTTCAACTACGTCGGCTTCCGCTACTTCACGTACCGCGACCGCGACAAGAGCGGCCGTACGAAGGAGATGTCGCTGTTCGGGCTGTTCAGCGCGGTCGGCCTGGTGATCGAGAACGGCGTGCTGTACACCGCGACGTACGGCTTCGACTGGGACAGCCCGCTGCAGAGCAACATCTTCAAGTTCCTCGGCATCGGCATCGCGACGCTGTTCCGCTTCTGGTCCTACCGCACCTGGGTGTTCCGCGCGCTCCCGGGCCGGGAGGCCATCGTCGACGCGGAATCGTTCCTGGAGGCGGAACGAGCCCGGCCCCCACAGCGCGCCCGCGTCTGACGCCCCAAAGGGGCGCGGGGAACTGCGCGACCAGCCACAACGCACCCGCAGGCGGCGAACGGACTCAGCGGAGCGCGCGCTCAGCGAACCGTCCGGTCCCCGTCCCCGTTCTTCTTCACCGGTGTCCGTGACAGGAACAGGCCGAACACCGGAGGCTTGGCCTGGAGCATTTCCAGGCGGCCGCCGTCGGCCTCCGCCAGGTCGCGGGCCACGGCCAGGCCGATGCCCGTGGAGTTGCGGCCGCTAATCGTCCGCTCGAAGATCCGGGCGCCCAGGTCGGCCGGGACGCCGGGACCCTCGTCGGTGACTTCGATGACCGCCTGGTTGCCGGTGACGCGGGTGCGCAGCGCCACCGTGCCGCCGCCGTGCATGAGGGAGTTCTCGATCAGCGCCGCCAGCACCTGCGCGACCGCGCCCGGCGTGCCCACCGCCTGGAGGTTCCGTTTGCCGGAGCTGACGATGGCGCGGCCGGCGCTGCGGTAGGCCGGGCGCCACTCGGCGACCTGCTGCTGGATGACCTCGTCGAGGTCGAAGGTGACGGCGGAGCCGGTGCGCGGGTCGCGGGAGTTGGTCAGCAGTCGCTCGACGACGTCCGTGAGGCGTTCCACCTGCGTGAGCGCGATGGTCGCCTCCTCCTTCACGGTGTCCGGGTCGTCGGTGAGGGTGATCTCCTCCAGGCGCATGGACAGTGCGGTGAGCGGGGTGCGCAGCTGGTGGGAGGCGTCGGCGGCGAGCCGGCGCTCGGCGGTGAGCATGCGGGCGATGCGCTCGGCGGAGGCGTCGAGAACGTCGGCGACGCGGTCCAGCTCGGGGACGCCGTACCGCTTGCGGCGGGGCCGGGGGTCGCCGGAGCCGAGGCGTTCGGCGGTTTCGGCGAGGTCGGTGAGCGGTGAGGCGAGGTGGCTGGCCTGGCGCAGGGCGAGCAGTACCGCGGCGATCACGGCCAGCAGCGCCACCGCCCCGATGATCATCAGTGTCCGGCCGACCTCCCGGGTCACCGCCGAGCGCGGCTCCTGGACGGTGACCGTCTCGCCCTCCTCGCCGGTGCGCGTCGCCTCGATGACGTCGCCCGAGGGCTTCTCGCCGACCTCGATCGGCTTCTGGCCGGGGATACGGACGACCGCGTACCGTTCGTCGCCGACCTGGTCGGCGAGTATCTCCGAGGTGATCTGCTCGGCGCCGAGGATCCGGCTGTCCACGATGCTGGCCAGCTGCACGGCCTCGGACTCCACGCGCTCCTGGGCGGTGGTGCTGATCGTCTTGGTCTCGACCACGACGAGGGAGACGCCGAAGACGGCGATCACGACGAGCACCACGGCGAGCGTGGACTGGATCAGTCGACGGCGCATTTTTCTTACTTACTTGTAGGGAAATCCGTAGCCCGGCCGCACGCGGCAGCCGTGGCTCAGCTCTTCTCGAAACGGAAGCCCACACCGCGCACGGTCGCGATGTACCGGGGGTTGGCCGCGTCGTCGCCCAGCTTCTTGCGCAGCCAGGAGATGTGCATGTCGAGGGTCTTGGTGGACGACCACCAGGTGGTGTCCCAGACCTCGCGCATCAACTGGTCGCGGGTGACCACCCGCCCGGCGTCCCGGACCAGGACCCGCAGCAGGTCGAACTCCTTGGCGGTGAGCTGGAGCTCTTCCTCGCCCATCCAGGCGCGGTGCGACTCGACGTCGATGCGCACGCCGTGCGTGGCGGGCGGCTGCTGGGGCTCGGCGGCGCCGCGCCGCAGCAGGGCCCGGACCCGGGCGAGCAGCTCGGCCAGCCGGAACGGCTTGGTGACGTAGTCGTCGGCGCCCGCGTCGAGCCCGACGACGGTGTCGACCTCGTCGGCGCGTGCGGTCAGGATCAGGATCGGCACGGTGTGGCCTTCGGCACGCAGTCGGCGGGCCACCTCGAGACCGTCCATCCCGGGCAGGCCGAGGTCCAGCACGACCAGGTCGACGCCGCCCTGGAGTCCTGCGTCGAGCGCGGTGGGGCCGTCCTGACGCACCTCGACCTCGTAGCCCTCCCGGCGCAGTGCGCGAGCCAGCGGTTCCGAGATGGACGCGTCGTCCTCGGCGAGCAGTACTCGGGTCATGAGGTGATGGTAGTCCGCGCCTGACAGGTGCCGGAGGCCGATCGCAGGGCCCGGATTCTTACCTTCGGGTGTGCTGGTACGAACCTGTGGCTGAGGGGTGCGATCCTGGGAAGGACCTTCGAATGGGTGGCTGCGGTTCCCCCGACACCTGTGATCCGTCTCTCAAGTCCTTCCATATCAGGCAGTGTCATGACGTATGGTGAGGGAACGCCTGTAACACCCGGGACCTTCGGCGAAGTGACGCTGAGGGTCTGTTTTGTGTGAGGAATGACCTGTGGCCGGGCCCTTGCGCGCACCACGCGCGGGGCGTGGATCCCGGTGGGCGCCGTCCACCGCTCCGTGATCCGGAGCGGACCCCCCGTGGGCGTGGGGCGGACGGGCGCCCCCGCCGGTGCCGGCCGCCCCCCACCGGGCGCGTATCGCTCTTGGAACGCGTCCCGACCAGCAAGGATCGACCATGGCGTCCAGCCTGACGAAGGACTCGGCCTCCCCGGGCAACCCCGGCTCCGAGAAGACCTTCTTCGGCCACCCCCGCGGTATGGCCACGCTTTTCATGACGGAGATGTGGGAGCGCTTCTCCTGGTACGGAATGCGCGGCATTCTCGTCCTCTACTTGATCGCGGGTGTCCTCGACGGCCCCCTGGCGGGCCGGGAGGCTCTGGCCGCCTCGATCTACGGTGTGTACAACGCGGTCGTGTACATGGCCGCCATGCCGGGTGGCTGGGTCGCGGACCGCCTCTGGGGTGCCCGCAAGGCCGTGCTGGTCGGCGGCATCGTCATCGCCCTCGGCCACTTCACACTGGCGATCCCCTCCGACGCCGCCTTCTTCTGCGGTCTCGGCCTGATCGCGATCGGCACCGGTCTGCTGAAGCCGAACATCTCCGCGATGGTCGGTGGCCTCTACGAGGGCCAGCCCAGCGCCCGCCGCGACGCCGGCTTCACGCTCTTCTACATGGCGATCAACATCGGCGGCATGGCCGCCCCGCTGGTCGTCGGTTACCTCGGCGAGAACGTCAACTGGCACCTCGGCTTCGGTGTCGCCGGTGTCGGTATGACCCTCGCCGTGATCCAGTACGTCCTCGGCGGCCGCCACCTCGGCGACATCGGCAAGCGGCCCGGCACCCCGGCCTCCCCGGAGGAGAAGCGCGCCGTGCTGCGCAAGGTCGCGCTGTGGAGTGGCATCGCCGTCGCCGCGCTGGTCCTGGACATCGCGCTGGGTACGTACGACATCGAGCACATCGTCAACGTGCTCGCGGTCCTCGGCATTGTGATCCCGATCGTCTACTTCGTGACGATGTACCGGAACCCGGCTCTGACCAGCGAGGACAAGCCCAAGATCCAGGCCTTCGCCTGGTTCTTCGCCACCGCCGTGCTGTTCTGGATGATCTACGACCAGTCCGGTTCGCTGCTGACGATCTTCGCGGACACCAAGACCGACCGTACGATCGGCGGCTGGGAGTTCCCGGCGTCCTGGTACCAGTCCGTGAACCCGGCCATGGTCATCGTGCTCGCCCCGGCCTTCGCCGCTCTCTGGGTGAAGCTGGCCCAGCGCAACCGTGAACCCGGCACGCCCATGAAGTTCGCCCTGGCGATGCTCCTCATCGGTGGCTCGTTCGGCATCATGGGCCTGGCCGGCGCCGCCGCCGCGAACAGCGACACGGGCAAGGTCACCGTCTTCTGGCTGCTGAGCGTCTACCTGGTGCAGACCCTCGGCGAGATGTGCCTGTCGCCGGTGGGCCTGTCCCTGTCGACGAAGCTGGCGCCGAAGCAGTTCGTGGGCCAGATCATGGGTCTGTGGTTCCTGGCCACCGCGACGGGCAACGCCCTCAACGGCTGGACCACCAAGCTCAACGCGCCGCTGGGCGACGCGGTCTACTACACGATGTGGGCCGTCATCGCCGTCGCGGCCGGACTGGCCTTCATGACGGCGGGCCGCAAGATCCGCGCGCTCATGGGCGACGTGCGCTAGCGCGCTGCTCGAGCCGACGGAGGCCGTTGCACCCATGTGAGTGCAACGGCCTCCGGCGTTGCGGTTCGCCTGTTCGCCGTAGGGCCAGGGTGCATCGGCGGCTACAGGTCGTATGTGGCTGGTCGCGCAGTTCCCCGCGCCCCTAGGAGGTTGGCTAACGCAGCCTGCGTCCCGGCATGAACGTAAAGACCGCTCCGCCCAGCAGGAGTGCCGTTCCTGCCACCAGCCCCAGCGCCTTCAGGGTGCTCTGGTCGTCGGCGCCCGTCTCGGCGAGGCCGCCGTCCGGGGTCGTTCCGCCGGATGACGAGCCGCCGCCCGAGGACGAGCCTCCTGACGCTCCGCCCTCCTGTTCCGTCGTGTCCAGGATCAGCGAGACCTCGGTCTTGGCCGGTGTGCACGTGGTGGTGGTGCCCAGCGCCTCGATCGTCAGGACGCCCGGGGACAGGGTGGACTCACCGCTCGCCCCCGGCTTGTAGGTGCCGGTCAGGTCGGGGATCTCGATCGGGTCGCCCGCCTTGATGGCCTCGGGGTTGGTGGGGCCCTCGACATGGACCGTGCCCGTGTCGGCACCGCCGAGCACCACCTCCATGGACGGCTTGACCGAGTCCTTCGGGATGTCGGCCGGGCTGTCCATCACCGACTTCTTGAACTGCACGGTGAGGCCGAAACTCCCGCCGTCCTTCTTCGCGTTGATCTGCACCGGCGAGGTCGCGTTCTTGTCGCCGATGGGCGTCTTGCACTCGTAGGGGACCTGGACCTCCTTGCCGGTGAAGTCGGTCTGGCCGCCGCCTCCGCCGCCCGTGCCCGACGAACTGCCTCCGCCCGTCTCGCTCTCGCTGGGCGTCGGCGTCGGGCTCGACGACCCCGTCGGCAGACCGGTCGGCACACTCGTCGGCAGCGTCGGGACGACGGTCGGCAGGCCTCCCGTCGTACCGCCCGAAGTCCCGCCCCCGTCCGTCACCTTGATGGTCGCCGCCGGCTTCACCGTCTCCTTCGGGGAGCACTTGGTGTCCGTCGAGATCGGCTTGTTGACGTTGATGTTGTACGCGTCCGGGGTCAGGGACACCTCGCCCGGCGCCGTCAGCTTCAGCTTGCCCTTCATGTCGGACAGCTTCATGTCGCTGTTCTTGGGGATCGGCGGGTTCTGCCGGGGCCCCTCCATCGCGACATCGGCCGTCTGCGCGCCGGCCGCCTTCAGCGTGCCGGTCGGCTGGACCGTGTCCTTCTCCAGATCGAGGATGTCGGGGTTCTTGGACGCCGCCTGGACGAACTTCCAGACGATCTCCACCTCGTCCCCGACCTTCGCCTCCGCGGGGGCGGTGATCTCCACCTTCGTCGTCCCCTGGACCGGCGGCAGCCCGGAGATCGAGGGCGGGATGCACTCGGTGGCGTACGACACCTCCGCGGCCTGCGCGGGCCCGGCGGCCACGCCGAGCAGGACACCCGCCCCGCCCAGCATCAGGGCGACGCCCGCCGCCGACGTTCTGCTTCTCCGAGGACGACCACGTCGGCCGACCGGTGTGACTCTCCTTCTCTCGCTCACGTCGTTCCCTTCCTGGAGGGAGTCGTAGGACTCGTCGGGCTGTCGTCGTGCGGTGCGGAGAGCCGACCGGCCGTGCCCGGATCGGCGTCCGGGGTGAACCACGGCAGGGTCGAGGTCGATGCGGGCGCCTGCTCGCGCGAGGTCAACCGCGGCAGGCGCAAGGTGAGTTCGGGCAGTCGCAGGCCCCGGTGGCGGGCGCCGCCCGGCCGGGGCGGGCGGACCCGGTCCACCACGGCCATCCCGATGCGGAACACCGCGGCCGGTACGACCAGGCACACCAGGACCCAGAACAGAGTCACGCCCCACGGCCGGCCCACGCCCCAGGGCTGCTCGGCGAGCACCTTGCCGCCGTACTTCAGCGAGACGGTGTAGTCGCCGTGCGCCCCGGCCGCCAGCTCCACCGGCAGCCTGATCTGCGCCTTGCGGCCGGGCTCGATGGTGCCCCGCCACTGCTGCTCCTCCCACTGCGGGGCGAACACGCCGTGTGAGGTGCCGACCTGGAAGACCGGGTTCCTGATCGCCGAGGTGCCGACGTTGCCGACGGTGAAGACGAGGGTGCGGGCGGGGGGCGCCCCGAACCAGGTGAGCAGTCCGCTGGAGCCGTCCAGCCGGGTGTCGTTGAGCACCGACAGCCGGCCACCCGCCGGTTCCGCGGGCAGCGGTTCGACGGCGTGCCCGGCGACCTGGAAGATCGCGTCGGCCTGCGCCTTCGCCCCGGTCACGGTGGCCACGTGCACCACGCACGGGCACGGCACCGGCGGCTCGGCGACCGGCAGTTCCTTGCGGAAGCGGCCTTCGGCGTCGGTGGTGACGGCCCGGCCGTCGGCGTTGGCGCAGGAGTTGGTGCCGCCGATCACGCCCCGGGACGGCACCGACTGCCCGCAGATCAGGACCATCAGCAGCGCCCGCTCCCGCCACCCACTGCCGGTCACGGTGACCGAACCGCCGGTTCCCGCCTGGGACTTGGACAGCTTCACGGTGGGCCCGTCGGCGGCAGCGGCCGGCGTGAGGGGCACGAGGAGCAGCGCAAGTGCCGTGATCAGCACAGGGATCCGCGTCTTCACCGCATCGCTCCTGTCAACTCGGCCTGGTCCCACTGGCGTTCCGGCTCGCTCTCGGTCGTACGGCGCCTTCGTCGTCGTACGACCGCCCCGGCCGCCGCTACGACGATCAGCGCACCGGCCCCTGCCACGCCGCCCCACGGCACGAACCGCGCCGACGCCTGCGCCGTGTCGCGCGCCCCGCCCCTCGCGGTCACCGTCAGCCGGACGTCCACCGCGTCCAGGGCGGGCCGGTCGGGCCACGGTTCGTCGAGCCGCACCCGGTGGCCGGGCGGCAGCTGGAGCGGCAGGGTGCGCGGGGACCGGTCGAGGACGGTGCCGAGGACGCCGTCGGCGTGCACGGCGAGGGTCGGCACGAGGACCGTCGCACCCCGGTTGACCAGGTCGTACGTGATGCGGTCACCGTCCACGGCCAGGTGCTCGACGGTCAGCGCGGACAGCGTCGGACCGCCGGTGCGCAGCCGCAGGGGGACGGACCGGGAGCGGCCGTCGCCGTCGCGTACGACGATCGTGCCCGCGCGGTCCTCCGGCACGGCCCCCTCGGGAACGGTCACGGTGAACGGGATGTCGGCGCGGGTGCGGGCGGGCACGCGCACCTCGGCGTCGGCGAAGGTGACCGGGACGCCGGTGCCGCGCAGACGTACGGTGACCGGGCGCCCGGCACGGTTGGTCACGGACACCGTGTCCTGCAGGGCGGTTCCGGGCGTGCCCTCGGCGTAGAAGGACGGGCGGCCGCCGCCGGCGGGCGCGACGGACCAGCCGCCGGCAGCGGTCGCCGTCGGGGCGGCGCACAGCAGGGCGAGGAGGGACAGGCACACGGCACGGGCGGCATACGACATCGGCGGCTCCCTCAACGCCTCGTTGAGAAGCGGCGGCGGGTGACGATCAAGCAGGTGCGGCGCGGAGCGCCTCGTTGAGGGGCGGGCATACCGACACGGTCAGCGGCGGACGCGTACCGCCTGGTTCCGGCGTGTCAGCCACAGCGCGCCCGCCGCGCCCGCGAGCAGGACCGTTCCGCCGAGCGTGCCGAGGGCGATCGCGGAGTCCTCGGGGCCGGTCTGCGGGAGCTCGGCTCCGGAGTCGCTGCCGCTCTGGGTGCCGGTCGAGCCACCGCCGGCCGCCGCCGTGACGTCGAGGGTCAGGGACGGTCCGGGATCGTTGCTGGGCGTGCAGGTGGTGGTCGTACCGAGGGCCTTGATAGTGAGTACGCCCGCCGTGAAGGTGACCTTGCCCGTCTTCTTCGGGGTGTAGGTGCCGGACAGGTCGTTGATCTTGATCGGGGTGTCGGCGGGGATCGCTTCCTGGTTGGCGGGGCCGGTGACCTTCATGGTGCCGCTGTCGGCGCCGCCGAGTTCGATGGTGGCGCTCGGGTTCATCGCCCCCTTGCCCAGTTCGACCGGACTGGAGGAGACGCCCTTCTGCCAGGACATGGTGATCTTGTAGCCGCTGCCGCTCTTGACGCCCTTGATGTCGATCGGCGAGACGGCACTCTTGTCGCCGATCGGCGTCTTGCACTGGTAGTTGACGTCGACGACCTCGGCGTGGGCCGTCGGGGCGGCGAGCAGCACCGCCGAGCCGGCCAGGGCCGCGGCGGACGCGAGCGCGGCGGTTCGTTTCCGGTACGACATCGTCCCCTCATTCCTGACGGCACATCAGATCGGCCGTCAAGGTACGCCCGGGGAGTTGAGGAGGGAAGACGCGGAGCACGCCGGAGTTGTGACGATCCGGCGTGCGTGTGGTGACGTACGAAGAGGGGTTCGAACCCCGGGTAACCCCAGACGGGTGTTACGCGGGCGCTCCGAGTTCGGCCCACACCGTCTTGCCCGCGACGCCGGGCGTGCGCACGACCCCCCAGTCCAGGCACAGGCGCTGGACGATGAACATGCCGTGGCCGCCGGGACGGCCGGCGCGGTGCGGGGTGCGCGGGGCCGGCTGCCCCGTCCCCCGGTCGGAGACCTCGATACGGATCGCCTTGTTGTCGCAGGCGATCCACATCCCGTCCGGGCCCTCCGCATGGAGACACGCGTTGGTGACCAGCTCGGAGACGACGAGCAGCACGTCCTCGGCGGCGGCCCGCTGGTCCGCGGTGGCGGCCGGCAGCCAGCCCCACGCGTACAGTGCCTGGCGGGCGAAGTCGCGGGCGAGCGGGACGACGCCGCTCGCGCCGTCGAAACTCAGCCTGCGGGCCTGACGCCCCGCCGACGACACGGACGCCCCGGTCCCTGACGCGCCCCCCTCGGACGCCCCGGAAGCGCCGCTGGGCTCCGGGCCGCGGTCGCCCGGCGAGTAGGGCCGGGTGGTGCTCATCAGCGCTTCACCTCACCGATTCACCGGTTCACGTTTCAAGAGTGCTTTCCGAACACGCGGTGTGCTCAGTGTTCGGTACTCAGTGTGGGTCACACGGTCGGCACGGGTACACACGGCCCGTACACCGCACGCGGGAAAGTGACCGGTTCGCCCGGTCCGCCGTGCCACCCCCGTCATGATTGCCGCCGACATGTTCAGGATGTCTCCTGCCCGGCCCGACCGGCGGGACACCCCCTTGTTCGGCACGACCGGCGCGCTCAGTCGGACTCGCCCTCACCGGCCAGGGCTGCCTCGACCGAATCGTGGACGGTGAAGACCGCCTCGGCTCCGGTGATCTCGAAGACGCGGGCCACCACGGGCTGCATGCCCGCCAGATGCACCCCGCCCCCGGCGGCCTCGGCCTTGAGCCGGGCGCCCAGCAGCACGTTGAGCCCGGTGGAGTCGCAGAACTCCAGCCGGGAACAGTCGACGACAAGCCGGCTGAAACCCCTGGCAAGGCATTCCTCGAGTGGTTCACGCAACAGATCGGCAGTGTGGTGATCCAACTCACCTGCCGGAGTCACGACGGCGCTGGGGCCCTCTTCCCGCACCTCCACCAGAAGCCGGCCCGACTGTGCGCTGCCGACCGTCCCGTGGTCCATGCCGTCTCTCTCCCGAGGTCGTGGCTGCTGACGTTTGCCCTCGAACACTACGCCTTCCCTTCGCCCTTCGACAGCCGAACATCCGCCCAGAAACGGACATTTCCGCACAGAACGGACTTGCGATCGGCTCGGGAAAGCGGGTAGGGCTAGTAGAGACACGTAACCGACACGGCCGGCTTTGGAGGCGCCGCACACCGCAGTGCACGTACTGGCTTCGGCAGCCATATGCCGAGAACGATGGAGGACATCATGTCACCCCGGCTCGACGCATCGCATACCCGGACGGCGACGTCGACACCCCCTCCGGAACATCTGGATCCCATCGAGCACAACGGCGATCACACCGGCACACTCGCCGTCAGGGACGACGTACTCGCCCTGCAGGAAGACGTACTCGCCGGACTTCCGGAGATCCCCCCGTACGACGAGGTCGGCCCCGTCGATGCACGGGCCCTGTCCAAGACCCTCTTCGAGCGGCTGGAATCCCTCGAGGAAGGCACCCACGAGTACTCGTACGTCCGCAACACGCTCGTCGAACTCAACCTCGCCCTGGTCAAGTTCGCCGCCTCCCGGTTCCGCTCCCGCAGCGAACCGATGGAGGACATCATCCAGGTCGGCACGATCGGCCTGATCAAGGCGATCGACCGCTTCGAACTCAGCCGCGGCGTCGAGTTCCCGACCTTCGCGATGCCCACCATCATCGGTGAGATCAAGCGCTTCTTCCGCGACACCTCGTGGTCGGTGCGCGTGCCGCGCCGGTTGCAGGAACTCCGCCTCGACCTGGCCAAGGCCGGCGACGAACTGGCCCAGCAGCTGGACCGCGCCCCCACGGTGGGGGAACTGGCCGAGCGCCTCGGCATCTCCCACGACGAGGTCGTCGAGGGCATGGCCGCGTCGAACGCGTACACCGCCTCGTCGCTGGACGCCCAGCCCGAGGAGGACGACAGCGAGGGTGCGCTCGCGGACCGGATCGGCTACGAGGACCACGGGCTCGAAGGCATCGAGTACGTCGAGTCGTTGAAGCCACTGATCGCCGAACTCCCGCACCGGGACCGGAAGATCCTCTCCCTCCGCTTCGTCGCCAACATGACCCAGTCCGAGATCGGCGAAGAACTCGGTATCTCGCAGATGCACGTGTCGCGGCTGCTGTCACGCACGCTGGGACGACTGCGCAAGGCGCTGACGGTCGAGGAGTGACGACCGTCCCGCAGTAAGCAACGGCTCGCCGTCCGGCGCCTTCCGGGGCGCCGGACGAGTCGTGCCCGGAAACCTCTCGGTTACCGGGTTGTTGACGGAAAGACCTCCCCACGGGCCGCCTTCCACCACTATGGTCACCCGCAAACTGGCCGGTACGTCAGGGATCTTGACCTGTCACGGGGTCTTGACCTGTCACGGGGTCACGAGGAGGCGGGTGGATGGCTCGGGCCGACGGGACCGGCAGGGATGCCGGAGCGGCACCGCACTCCGGTGCGTCCGACGCACGGCTGACGGAACTGCTGCGCGCCGACACCGCCACCGCGTATCCGGCCCTCCAGGAACTGCGTGCCCGCCACCGCGCATCGGTTCTCGCCTACGCCCGGCTGTGCACGACGAGCGAGTCCACCGCCCGGCAGCTCGCGGCGCAGGCCTTCACGCTCGCGGCCCGCGAGACGGCCCGCGGCACCGACCCCGCCGTGCCGTTGCGGCACCACCTCCTGTTGCTCACTGTGCGGGTGGCCACGGACTGGGCCGCGGACGAACGGTCCGCCGGTCTCGACGCGGGTCTGCTGCTGGTCCTGAACACGGCAGGCCCGGTGGGCCCCGTCCCGCCCATGCTCGCGGCGTACCAGTCCCTGCCGTCCCGCACCCAGGGACAGCTCTGGTACGCGATGGTGGAGCAGGAACCCGACGAGCGCACGGCCACCCTGCTCGGCCGTACCCGCGAGGACGTGACATACGGCACAGAACCGGCCCTCCAGGCGTTGGGCCGGGCCTGTCTGACGTCCCGGCTCGCGGCCTCCGACGACCCGCACTGCCGGGACTTCCGTCGGCTCATCGAGGAGTCGGTACGGCCCGACGGCCCACGCCACAGCCCCGACCTGGACGCCCACATGGCGCGCTGCGTGCACTGCGCCACGGCGTACGAGGAGCTGACCGCCCTGCGCGACTCCCCGCGCACCGCGCTGGCCGAGGGGCTGCTGCCGTGGTCGGGC
The DNA here is from genome assembly GCF_042731325.1 of Streptomyces sp. NPDC059866. NCBI lineage: Bacteria > Bacillati > Actinomycetota > Actinomycetes > Kitasatosporales > Streptomycetaceae > Streptomyces > Streptomyces sp. NPDC059866. Next base: position 57,802 of record NZ_JBHWJT010000006.1, read on the forward strand.
ACGGCGTACGTCACACGCGACGGGGGGCCGGGCGTCACCTTCCGTGGCCGGCAGCGGAACCGGCCGCCGTACCGCCGCCTCGCGCTGACCTCCGCGGTACTCGGCGCGGTCCTGGTGCCGCTGCTGGTCGTCCTGCTCGCACCGGGCGAGACCGCCTCCCAGGACAGGACCGGCCCCGGCCCCGGCCCCGTCACCACACCGGTGGCCCCGCCCCCCGTAACGGTCACGGCGACGGTGTCGGCAAGCCCGCCGACGCCCACCACGAAGTCCCCGTCACCGACGAGGAGTTCGACCCCGCCGCGCACTCCGAGCCCGAAGCCCTCCCCCACGCCTCCGCCGGCACATCCGCCGAGCGGCTCCTACGCCCAGGTCGTGAACGTCGCCTCCGGGCTGTGCCTGGACATCCGCGACGGGGTGATGGAGAAGGGCACGGATGTCGTCACGGCGCCGTGCGGCGCGTCCCCTACGCAGCGGTGGCGGGTCGACGCGGTACGGGGTGTCGTCCAGTCGGCCGCCGACCCCGACTACTGCCTGGACAGCCGCGGCTCCACCGACAAGGGCGTGGGCATCTGGGAGTGCGCGTCGGTGGAGGGGAGCAACGGCCAGAACCTGAAGTTCGCGGTGGGCGGTGACGGGGTGATCCGTCCGGCGGTCGCGGTCGAGACGGCGGTGACACCGGACGGGGACGGCGGCCTGGCGCTGCTGCCGGTGAACGGGGGAAGCGGGCAGCGGTGGCGGGCGGGCGCGCCGTGAACTGACCGGATGGTGATACCGACACCGGTGCTCACCTGCTCATGGCTACGCTGCCCCTCCGCTTCGCACCAGGGGGAGTATCCATGAGCAGCACCGCGGCCCGCCTCGGCCGACTGGCCGATCTTCCCGTCCTGCTGGTCGCGGTGGTGTGGGGCTCCAGCTACCTCGCCGCCAAGGAAGTCACCACGGCGCAGACCGTGCTGGCCGTGCTGGTGCTGCGGTTCGGCGTGGCGCTGCCCGTTCTCGTGGTGGCGGGGTGGCGGCGGCTGCGGGCGCTGAGCGCCGTTCAGGTACGCGGCGCGGGGGTGCTGGGGCTGATCCTCGCCGGGATCTTCCTGCTGGAGACGTACGGCGTGGTGCACACCTCGGCGACGAACGCGGGGCTGATCATCAGCCTCACCATGGTGTTCACGCCGCTCGCGGAGAGCCGGGTGCGCGGGACGCGGCTGCCGGGCTCCTTCATGGCGGCCGCGGCGGTGTCGGTGCTCGGCGTGGCGCTGCTGACCCAGGGCGCCGGGTTCACCGCCCCGTCCGTGGGCGATCTGCTGATGCTGGGGGCCGCTGTCGTCCGTACCGTGCATGTGCTCGCCATGGCACGCATGGACTCCGTGCGCGGCGCCGACGCCCTGTCGCTGACCACGGTCCAGCTGGGCGGCGCGGTGGTGGTGTTCGGCGTGCTCTTCGCGCTGCCGGGGACGGGTGCGTCGCCGTGGACGGCCGCGGCGGACTTCGGTGTCGGGGACTGGCTGGGGCTGCTGTACCTGTCTGTGTTCTGCACGCTGTTCGCGTTCTTCGTGCAGATGTGGGCGGTCCGGCGCACCTCGCCGTCCCGGGTCAGCCTGCTGCTCGGCACGGAGCCGGTGTGGGCGGCGGCCGTGGGCATCGCCCTGGCCGGGGACCGGCCGGGGTGGCTGGGGCTGGTGGGCGCGGTGCTGGTCCTCGTGGGCACGGCCTGGGGGCGAGTGGTGGCCGATCGGGGGCAGGCGGCGGAGGCTTCTGTTCCGGTGGCTTCCACGCCGGCTGCCGGGGCCGCTCCCGCAGGGCGTACCGAGTCCGGGGAAGCCCCCGAGTCCGCGCGGGCCGGGGCCCCTGCACCCTAGTGCCGCGACAGGCAACGTTCGCCCCGTCGCGACGCCGGGCGCAGGTCCCTCAGACCAGCCGCTCGCCCCGCCGCCACACGCCGGTGACCAGGGGCACGCCGGGCCGGTAGGCCAGGTGCACATGGCTCGGCGCGTCGAGGAGGACGAGGTCGGCGCGGGCGCCCGGGGTGAGGCGGCCGATGTCGTCGCGGCGGAGGGCTGCCGCGCCGCCCGCCGTGGCCGACCAGACCGCCTCGTCCGGCGTCATCCCCATGTCCCGTACCGCGAGCGCGATGCAGAAGGGGACGGAGGAGGTGAACGACGAGCCCGGGTTGCAGTCGGTGGAGAGGCCGACGGTGACGCCCGCGTCGAGAAGGCGGCGGGCGTTCGGCCACTCGGCGCGGGTGGAGAACTCGGCGCCGGGGAGGAGGGTGGCGACCGTGTTGCCGTGCGCGAGGGCGTCCACGTCCGCGTCCGTCAGGTGGGTGCAGTGGTCGGCGCTGGCGGCGTCCAGTTCGACGGCGAGCTGGACTCCGGGGCCGTACGACAGCTGGTTGGCGTGGACGCGGGGGTGCAGGCCCTTGGCCTTGCCCGCGGTGAGGATCGTGCGGGCCTGGTCGCCGTCGAAGGCGCCCTTCTCGCAGAAGACGTCGATCCAACGGGCGTGCGGGGCACAGGCGTCGAGCATCTCGCCGGTGACGAGGGCGACATAGGCGGCGGGGTCGTCGGCGTAGTCCGGGGAGACGATGTGGGCGCCGAGGTAGGTGACCTCGTCGGTGTGGGCGGCGGCGATGCGCAGGGCGCGGGACTCGTCCTCGACGGTCAGGCCGTAGCCGGACTTCGTCTCGAACGTGGTGGTGCCCTGGCGGAGGGCCTCTTCGAGGTAACGGGTGAGGTTCGCCTCGAGTTCCTCGTCGCTCGCCGCCCGGGTGGCGGCGACCGTCGTACGGATGCCGCCCGCACTGTACGGCCGCCCCGACATCCGGGCGTTGAACTCCTGCGTCCGGTCGCCCGCGAAGACGAGGTGGGAGTGGGAGTCGACGAAGCCGGGGATGACCGCCCGGCCGGCTGCGTCGACCCGATTGTCAGTGGCGGGTGCTTTGCTTTGATCACCGGTCCACACGACGCGGTCGCCTTCGATGACGACGGCCGCGTCCTGGATCAGTCCGAGGGGGGATCCGTCACCGAGGGAGGGGTCGTTGGTGACCAGGGCGGCGATGTTGGTGATGAGCGTGCTTGCGGTGCTCGCGGAGTGGGCGGGGCTGACGGTCGTCGCGTTGCTCATGGCGTCCTTGCTGGCCTGGTCGGCGGTGGGGTCGGGTTCGGGGGCGGAGGCGGGCCGCGCGGGTGGGCGGCCCGGGGTCATCCGCGCAGGGCTTCGACGGCGTCCGCGAGGGCTTTCGGCACATCCGGTACGAGGGTGTGAACCCCGTCCCGTACGACGTGCCGACCGCCCACGACCGTATGCGACACGTCTGCTGCCGACGCAGCGAATACGGCCGTCTCGGCCCCGAGCCGCGGAAGCGGCCCTGCCGTCCTGACCGAGTCGAGCGCGATCGTCGCGAAGTCGGCGCGTGCGCCCGGCTCCAGGGTGCCCGCGTCGTCCCAGCCGAGGGCCGCGTGGCCGTCGGCCGAGGCCGCCCGCAGCAGGGCCGCCGCCGTCCAGTGACCTCGCGTACGGGTGCGCAGCCGCTCGTTCAGCTCCATCGCGCGCGCCTCTTCCAGCAGGTCGATCACGGCGTGGCTGTCGGAGCCGAGGGAGAGCGGGGAGCCTTCGTTCTGCAGGGCGACGGCCGGCCCGATGCCGTCCGCGAGGTCCCGCTCGGTGGTCGGGCACATACAGGTGCCGGTGCCGCTGCCGCCGATGAGGGAGATGTCCTCGGCGGTGAGGTGGGTGTTGTGGACGCCGGTGGTGCGCGGCCCGAGCACACCGTGCAGGGCGAGGAGCTGCGTCGGGGTGCAGCCGTGCACCTCCAGGCACGCCTCGTTCTCGGCGGTCTGCTCGGACAGGTGCACATGGAGCGGGGCCCGCCGCTCCTCGGCCCACCGCGCCACGGTCGCCAACTGGTCGGCGGGCACGGCCCGTACGGAGTGGATCGCCGCCCCGATCCGCGCGTGATCCCGTTCCTTGAGAACTGAACAGCGTTCCGCCCAGGCTTCCGCGCTGCCGTCGGAGAAGCGGAGCTGGTGGGCGTTGGGGGGCTGTCCGAAGCCGGAGGACAGGTAGGCGGTGTCGAGGAGGGTGATACGGATGCCGGCTTCGGCGGCGGCCGCGATCAGGGCCTCGCCCATGGCGTTGGGGTCGGCGTACGGGGTGCCACCCGGGGCGTGGTGGACGTAGTGGAACTCGCCGACCGCGGTGATCCCCGCCAGTGCCATCTCGGCGTACACGGCGCGGGCGAGGGCGTGGTAGGTCTCCGGGGTCAGCCTGTCGGCGAACGAGTACATGACCTCGCGCCAGGTCCAGAAGGTCCCGGAGCCGACCTGGACGGTGCCGCGCAGGGCGCGGTGGAAGGCGTGCGAGTGCGCGTTCGCCAGGCCGGGGAGGGTGAGGCCGCGGAGGATCTCGGCGCCGGGGGGCGGGGTGGGGACGTCGGTGTGGAGGGCGGTGATACGGCCGTCGTCCGTGTCCACGGCCACGCCCGGCTCGACGTGGGTGCCGAGCCAGGCGTGCTCCAGCCAGTACGTCTGCGTCTGCGTCACGTGCACGCCAGCCCTTCCAGTACGTCGGCGAGTGCGGTCACCCCGGCCACGCAGTCGTCCTCGGCCGCGAACTCGGCCGGGGAGTGCGAGACGCCCGTGGGGTTGCGCACGAACAGCATGGCGGTCGGGATGCTCCCGGAGAGGATCCCGGCGTCGTGTCCGGCACCCGTACCCAGGACGGGGACCGTGAGGTCGGTGTCCTTGCCGAGGATGCGGGCCAGTTCGTCGCGCAGGGCGTGGTCGAACTCCACGACGGGCGTGAAGGACTCCCGGACGACGTCGAGGTCGACACCGTGGGCGTCGGCGTACTCACGGGCCGCCCGCTCGACGCCGCCGACCACCGCGTCGAGGCTCGCCTGGTCGGCGGCGCGGGAGTCGAGCCAGCCGCGCACCAGGGAGGGGATGGCGTTGACGCCGTTGGGCTCGACGGCGATCTTGCCGAAGGTGGCGACGGCACCGGCGAGCTGCGCCTCCCGGCGGGCGGCCAGCACGGTCTCGGCGTACGACAGCATGGGGTCACGCCGGTCCACCAGCCGCGTGGTCCCCGCGTGGTTGGCCTCGCCCCGGAAGTCGAACCGCCACCGCCCGTGCGGCCAGATGGCACCGGCGATGCCCACCCGGTCGCCGGACAGATCCAGTGCCCGCCCCTGCTCGACGTGCAGCTCGACGAAGGCACCGATGCGCGCAAGCCGCTCCGGGTCCGGTCCGATGGCACCGGGGTCGTACCCGGCGGCCTCCATGGCCTGCGGCAGCGTGACCCCGTCGCCGTCGGTCAGCCGATGCGCCTGCTCGACGGTGAGCTGCCCGGCGGTCAGCCGCGACCCGACGCAGGCGAGCCCGAAGCGGGCGCCCTCCTCGTCACCGAAGTTGACGATGGCGAGGGGCTTGGTGAACCGGGCGTTGCGGTGGCGCAGTTCGTCGAGCGCGGCGAAGGAGGACACGACCCCGAGGGGCCCGTCGAAGGCCCCGCCATCGGGCACGGAGTCCAGATGCGACCCGGTGACGACGGCGTCCCCTTGGGCGGGGTCCCCGAGCCATGCCCACTGGTTGCCGTTCCGGTCGACTTCGTACGTCAGCCCACGCGACTCCGCCTGCGCCTTGAACCACTCCCGGCACTCACCATCGGCACCGGTCCAGGCGAAGCGCCGGTAGCCACCGGTATCGGGATGCCGACCGATGGGGCGCAACTCACGCCACATCTCGTGGAACGAGACGGCAGTCGGTGCGGGCCGCCGCACCGACTGCGGGCCACCGCCACCCGCCACAGGCTGTGGGCAGTCGTTCCGCAGGGCGATGGGGGTCCCCCCGCTCGAACGAAGTTGAGAGTGGGGGAGGGTGGGCACAGCCGGACCCGCACCCGGCGACGAGACCTCATCCCCCGCCGGACGGTTGCCGCGCCCGCCTTGCTCCTGGATCACGCGTCGTCACCCTCACGCATCGGCACCCGCACGCCCCGCTCCCCCGCCACCGACTCCGCGATGTCGTACCCGGCGTCCACATGCCGGATCACGCCCATGCCCGGGTCGTTCGTCAGCACGCGCCGGATCTTCTCGCCCGCCAGTGCCGTGCCGTCCGCCACCGTCACCTGCCCCGCATGGATCGACCGCCCCATGCCGACGCCGCCGCCGTGGTGAATGGACACCCAGGACGCGCCCGACGCCACGTTCACCATCGCGTTCAGCAGCGGCCAGTCGGCAATCGCGTCGGACCCGTCCAGCATCGCCTCGGTCTCCCGGTAGGGGGAGGCAACGGAACCGCAGTCGAGGTGGTCGCGTCCGATGACGATCGGCGCGGCCAGCTCACCGCTCGCGACCATGTCGTTGAACCGCTCACCGGCCTTGTCGCGCTCGCCGTAGCCGAGCCAGCAGATACGGGCCGGGAGTCCCTGGAAGTGGACCCGCTCCCCCGCCATCTTGATCCAGCGGGCCAGGGACTCGTTCTCCGGGAAGAGCTCCAGGATCGCCTTGTCGGTCTTCGCGATGTCGGAGGCCTCGCCGGACAGCGCGGCCCAGCGGAAGGGGCCCTTGCCCTCGCAGAACAGCGGCCGGATGTACGCGGGGACGAAGCCGGGGAAGGCGAACGCCCGGTCGTATCCGGCGAGTTGGGCCTCGCCGCGGATGGAGTTGCCGTAGTCGAAGACCTCCGCTCCGGCGTCCATGAAGCCGACCATGGCCTCGACGTGCCGGGCCATGGACTCACGCGCGCGGGTGGTGAAACCGGCCGGGTCCTTCGCCGCGTACGACGCCATGTCGTCGAAGTCGACGCCCAGCGGCAGGTACGCCAGCGGGTCGTGGGCCGAGGTCTGGTCGGTGACGATGTCGATGGGCGCGCCCTCGGCGAGCATGCGCGGCAGCAGTTCCGCCGCGTTGCCGAGCAGGCCGATGGACAGCGGGCGCCGGGCGTCACGGGCCTCGACGGCCAGCTGGAGGGCGTGCTCCAGCGAGTCGGCGCGCACGTCGAGGTACCGGTGCTCGATACGGCGCTCGATGGCCCGTGGGTCGCAGTCGATGCAGATGGCCACACCGTCGTTCATGGTCACGGCGAGCGGCTGGGCGCCGCCCATGCCGCCGAGGCCGGCGGTGAGGGTGATCGTCCCGGCGAGGGTGCCGTTGAACTTCTTCGCGGCGACGGCGGCGAAGGTCTCGTAGGTGCCCTGGAGGATGCCCTGGGTGCCGATGTAGATCCAGGAGCCGGCGGTCATCTGGCCGTACATGGTCAGGCCCAGCTGCTCCAGGCGCCGGAACTCCTCCCAGTTGGCCCAGTCGCCGACGAGGTTGGAGTTGGCGATGAGGACGCGCGGGGCCCACTCGTGGGTCTGCATGACGCCGACCGGGCGGCCGGACTGGACGAGCATCGTCTCGTCCTGCTTGAGGGTCCTCAGCGTGCGGACCATCGCGTCGAAGGAGCGCCAGTCACGCGCCGCCTTGCCGGTCCCGCCGTACACGACGAGTTTGTCGGGGTGCTCGGCGACCTCCGGGTCGAGGTTGTTCTGCAGCATCCGCAGAGCGGCTTCCTGCTGCCATCCCAGGGCGCTCGGTTCCGTACCGCGCGGCGCTCGTACGGGGCGGGGTCCTGACATGGTCTGCCTCCTGGTGGATTGCTCCCGGCGGATTGTTGCTGCGGTTATTCACATCCTGACTTTCTGAATAGACCTAGTCAATACCTTGGCCCCTCGGCGCGGGGGCACAGTGGATGTTTGGCTGGATGCATGGGCTCGGACATCGGCAGAACGGGGGACGGCATGGACAACGGCCACGAGGATCACGTGGGTGGCGGGGAGCGGGCGGCCCGGCGTGACGAGGCGGTACGGGCGGCGGTGGAGCAGGGGCTGCTCGGACCCGGCACCCCCATCGTGGGCCTGCTCGACATCACCGGCATCCGGGAGTCGGCGGCCGAGCTGCGCGCGGCGTTCGAGGCCGTCGTGGCGCCCGGCACGCCGGTGCTGCACGCCTTCGCGGTGAAGGCGACCCCGCTGGTACCGGTACTGCGGCTGCTGCGCGACGAGGACATCGGCGCGGAGGTGGCGAGCCCGGGTGAGCTGGCGCTGGCACGGGCGGCCGGGGTGGCGCCGGAGCGGACGGTGCTGGACTCGCCCGCGAAGACTCCGGCGGAGCTGCGCGAGGCGCTGGCGCTGGGCATCGCCGTGAACGCGGACAACCCGCAGGAGCTGGACCGCATCGACGGTCTCATGCGGTCGGCGCCGAGCCGCTCCCCCATCGGGATACGGGTCAACCCGCAGGTCGGCGGGGGTTCCATCGAGGCGCTCTCGACCGCCACGGCAACCTCGAAGTTCGGGGTGGCGCTGCGGGACGAGGGGGCGCGCGAGTGGGTGGTGCGGGCGTACGCGGAGCGCCCCTGGCTGACCCGGCTGCACGCGCACACCGGCTCGCAGGGCATCCCGCTGTCCCGGATGACCGACGGCGTGGCACAGACGTACGCGCTCGCGGAGGAGATCAACCGGCGGATCGGCCGTCGGCAGATCGACACGATCGACATCGGCGGGGGACTGCCGGTGAACTTCGCCTCGGAGGCGACGACACCGACGTACGCGCAGTACGCGCGGATGCTGAGGGAGACGGTGCCGGGGCTGTTCGACGGGCGGTACGGGCTGGTGACCGAGTTCGGGCGGTCCCTGCTGGCCAAGCACGGGACGGTGGTGGCGCGGGTCGAGTACGCCAAGAGGGCGGGCGGGCGGCCCGTCGCGGTGACGCACGCGGGCGTGCAGGTCGCGACGCGGACGGTGTACGTGCCGGGGGCGTGGCCGCTGAGGATCGCCGCGTACGACGCGAAGGGGCGGCCGAAGGAGGGGCCGGCGGTGGTGCAGGACGTGGCGGGACCGGCCTGCTTCGCGGGGGACCTGCTGGCCGAGGGCCGTGCGCTGCCGCTGCTGGAGCAGGGGGACTACGCGGCGGCGCTGGACACGGGGGCGTACTACTTCGCCCACCACTACGCCTACAACTCGCTCGCCCGGCCGGGCATTCACGGCTTCGCCCCGGACGGTGCCGGGGGCGTGGCCTTCGCGACCGTACGCACTCCGCAGACCCTCAAGGAGATCGTGGCGGAGTCGGGAGGGGCGCACGCGACGGCGCTCACCACCCTGCGCACACCGGACCGCCGTTGACGCCGACCGGTGGACGTGGTTGATCAACTGGCCTGAAAGCAGGGCCAGTTGACCCACCCTAGTAGCTCCGGGGCAAGTTCCACTGGAAAATGCCAGAACTCTCACCCGCCGCACACACGTTGCGTAGCCTCAGGGTTACTCAGCCGAACCCAGGCGGGAGGGGAGTCAGGGTGCCCGGAATCGACGAGTGCTTGCTGGAGGCCATGCGGCTGCCCGGTGCGCGGGGGGCCGCACTGGTCGACTGGACCAGCGGACTGGCCCTGGGCACCGTCGGTGAACCGCCGGGCGGCGACCATGAGACGGCGGCCGCCGAGGCCGCGGAGCTGGCCCGCCTGGCCGCCGAGCAGCGGGCGTTCGCACCCGACGACGGGGAGGAGGCGGCCGACCCGCCGGTCGAGGACCTGATCCTCAGCAACCGGGACAGCTATCACGTGCTGCGGTTCGTGCGGACATCGTTCGACAGCAGCGTGTTCCTGCATCTCTGGCTGGCCCGGGCGGACGGCAACCTCGCACTGGCCCGTATCCGGCTGGGCGAGATGGCCGGACGGCTGGTGCTGGGATGACGATGGTCGGCACGACCCCACCGCCCCGGCTGCCGGTGCGGAACAAGGCGGCCGGGAGCCGTTCGGGCGGCGTCTCGCCGATGCTGACCCGGCTCGCCGCCGAGCGGGCCACCGGAGTCCTGGTCCGTGAGTGCGGCACGCTGTACCTCACCGAGGGCCGGGTGGTGCACGCCGAGAGCCCCCTCGCCCCCGGACTCGACGTGATCCTCACGGCGCACGGCACGCTCGACGCGCGGGCCTGGCAGGACGCCGTCGACCGGGCCGACCAGCGGCATGACGCCGACCGCCTGCTGCTCGACGGCGGCCGTCTCGCCCCGGGCGCGCTGGAGCTGTGCCATCTGAGCGCCCTGTACGACGCCGCGTACTTCGCCCTCGCCCCGAGCCGCACGCCGGGCCGCTTCCACTACGGCACCACGCACTGGCTCGGATCGGTCCACCCCGTCCCGGTCGCCGCCGTGGAGCACGAGACGCTCCGCCGGCGCAGCCTGCTGCACCGCATCTGGCCGGACCCGGCGAGCGACAGCGCACCCCTGGAACGGGTCGACACGGCCGCGGCCCCCGCGGTCGCGCCCCGGCAGAGCGCGGTGCTGGGCCGGGTGGACGGCATACGCACCGCGGCGGACATCGCCCGCGAACTGGGCAGGCCGGCGTTCCACACCCTGGTGGCGGTACGGCGACTGGCAGCGGCCGGGCTGGTGGCTCCACGGACGCCGCCGGCTCCCGCCGGGGCCGCGTCGGCCGACCGCGCCGGAACCGGAATCGCCGCCCCCGACGGTCTCAGGACCGCCGCTCCCGACATTGCGCTGCTGAAGAGGGTCAGGGATGCGCTGGAGGCCCTTTGAACGACAGCAACCGCAGCAGCGGGCGCCGCACCACCCACCCCACCCGCCCGCTGAAAGGAGACCTTTGATGGCGGTGGAACCCCCGATTCTCGACGAACTCCACCGGCTGAGAACCCGCGTGCCCCAGCTGACCGGCGCCCTCGCCGCCGGCGTGGACGGCCTGGTCATCGCCCACGACACCCCGGGCGTGGAGCCGGAGGGCCTGGCCGCGCTCACCGCAGCCGCACTCGGCGTCGCCGTGCGGATGGCCGACGTGACCGGTCAGGGCGACCTCCGGGAACTGCTCGTTCGCGGGGTGGACGGCTATGTCGCGACGTACGCGGCGGGACGTACCGCCGTGCTGACGCTGCTCGCCGAGGACCGCGTCAACGTCGGCCGCCTGCACCTGGAAGGCCGCCGCACCGGCGCCCGCATCGGCGAACTGGTCGGCGACGCCGTACGGGACACGGCCCCCGAGCCCCCCGCCCAGCCCGCCTCCACCCGTCAGAAGGCCGTCCGCACGCCACGAACCCCACGCCCCCCACGCACCAACACACCCACCACCACGGAAAGTTGAGAGGAAACCGCAGCCATGGCCAACACCGAGACCGCGCTGAAAGAAGCACTCGCCTCCATCGAGGGCGCGACCGGAGTCGCCCTCGTCGACTACACCAGCGGCATGGCCCTGGGCACGATGGGCGGCAGCAAGAGCTTCGACCTCAACGTCGCCGCCGCCGGCAACACCGACGTGGTCCGCGCGAAGATGCGCACGATGGAACACCTCGGGCTCAAGGGCCAGATCGAGGACATCCTGATCACGCTGTCGGACCAGTACCACCTGATCCGGCTGCTCAGCGGCCGCGGCGGCAACGGGCTCTTCCTCTACCTGGTGCTGGACGCCAAGCGGTCCAACCTCGCCATGGCCCGGCACCAGCTGCGACGGATCGAGGAAGAGCTGGAGGTCTGAGGGACCGGTCAGACCAGCGCGGCGGTGCGGCGGCGGGAGCCGCCAGGGGCTGCGTCGCCCGCCGCGATGCCCGTGCTGCGGTACGCCCTGACCGCCTTGCCGGCCGGGCGGCCGCCGTCGCGGGCGAGCCAGTCGACGCGCACCCACAGCAGCGCCTCCCCGGCCCGTTCGCGCCGCCCGAGCCACGCGGCCTTCAGCCACAGTCCCGCACCGGTCCCGGCGAGCAGCATGCCGCCCGCCGCGGGCACGGCGTAGGAGCTGCCGAGCGCGGCGAGGAAGGCGAGCAGCAGCCACCAGCGGTGCCCGCGCCGCCAGTTGCGGACGGTCACCGCGCGGTCCTGGAGCACGTCGTGCTTGCCGGCGCGGGCGGCCCCGTCGGCGAGGGCGGCGTAGCGCCTGCGGCGGCGGAAGGCCACCGTGACGGCGGCGACGATGAACAGCGCCGCCCCGGCGAGCACACCGATCCTGCGCCCGGTGACGCCGGGGACCAGTACGCCGATGCCGGCCGCGAACACTCCGAGCCACCACAGTGGTGCGGCCCCCGCCCGTACGATGCAGGCCACCCGAGCCAGCCCCTGACCTCCGCGTGCCACGTTCCGCCTCCTTGTCGCTCTGGCACATTCCTGTCGGCCGTGCAGATTAGCGAGCGAAGGTGAGACGCGTCTGAGAACCAGCCCCGTACAGGCCCTACTCCACGAACAGCCCCCGCGCCGCCGCCCGTGCGTCGAACTCCTCCAACCGGGCCTGCGCGTCCGGCAGGTCGTCGCACATCGCCTCCAGCAGGACCCGCCCGAGCAGCATCGGCGCACAGGCCGTGTCGAAGGCGAGCCCCGTGCCGACGGCGGCCGGCAGCAGCAGGTCGGACACCTTCGCGACGGGCGCGAAGGCGGAGTCGGCGACGGTCACGACGGACAGGCCCGCCTCCTTCGCATACGCCAGCGTGTCCACGACCTCGCGCGGATGCCGGGGCAGCGCGAAGCAGAGCAGCGCCGAGGCGCCCGCCCGTACGGCTCCGTCGATCCGGTCGTGGATCATCGTGCCGCCCTCGTGGAGCAGCCGTACGTCCGGATGGACCTTGGCGGCGAAGTAGGCGAAGCCGTACGCCTGGGAGGCCGCTGCTCTGAGGCCGAGCACCGGCAGCGGGCGGGAGGCGGCCAGCAGCCGGCCCGCCTCCTGCACCGGCCGCGGATCGGCGAGCAGTTCCGCGAGGTGCTTCAGGTTCTCGATCTCGGCCTCGACGGCCTGCTGGTACTCGTTGTACGAAGCCGAGTCCGCGCTCTGTTCGGCGGGCGCCACCTCGCGCAGGTGCTTGCGCAGGGCCGGGTAGCCGTCGAAGCCGAGGGCGACCGCGAAGCGGGTGACGGAGGGCTGGCTGACCCCGGCGAGTTCGGCGAGCTCGACGCTGGACAGGAACGGCACGTCGGCGGCCCGCCGCACCATGCTGTGCGCGATGCGCCGCTGGGTCGGCGTGAGCCGGTGCCCCTCGAAGAGCGCCTGCAGCCGCGCGGCAGGGCTGTCGGTACGGCTCTCGGTACCGCTCATGACGTGCTCCCCCTCCAGATGTCCGTGAACCGGTCGAGCAGTTCGGACGCCACCGTCACATCGGCCGTGAGCGGCCGGTCGGCCGGGTCGGCGTCCAGCACCGACTCGGCGAGCTCCAGCGCCCGGCCCGCCGGAAGCTCCGGTTCCAGGCGGAGGTCGCGTTGCCGCAACGCCCGTACGGCGGATACGAGTTCGCAGCCGACGACGAGACGGTACGCGCCGCACGCACGCAGCGTCTGCCGTGCGGCGAGCGAGGCGAAACTGGCCTGTTCCTCGACGCCTCGGGAGAGTACAGCGTGGCCGAGCGACGCGGGCGCGGAGAACGCGCGCAGATCGCCGAGGGCGGCGCCGGCGGCGTACTCCAGGATCATCACGCCGGAGGAGGCGGGCTCGTGGTCGGCGAGGAAGGGGCGCAGGCGGGTGTAGGCCGGCTCGTTCAGCGTCGACAGCCGTGACGTGGACAGGCGGGCGACCTGGGTTATGGCCAGCCTGAAGTGGTCCAGGGCGAGGGCGAGCTGAGCCTGGTAGAAGCCGCCGTGGTGGTACGCCGCCATGTCCTCGGGGGAGATCAGCGGGTTCTCCGCAGCCGCGTTGATCTCCACGGCGAGGACCTCCTCCAGGGCGTCGGCGGCGTCGTGTGCCGGGCCGTGGATCTGGGGCAGGCAGCGGAAGCCGTACGGGTCCTGGATCCGGCCGAGCGGTGGGGTGGGCCGGTCGGCGGCACCGATCAGCTCCCGCATCCGCCGGGCGACCTCGGCGGAGCCGCGGTGCGGGCGGGCGGCGTGCACGGGGGCGGCGTACGCCTCGTGTGAGCCGTCGACGGCCAGCAGGGACAGCGCGGCGACGACCTGGGTGGCGGCGAGCAGCCCGCGCAGTTCGTGCAGGGCGAGCGCGGACTGACCCAGGGTGAGGGCGTTGCTGCTGATCAGGGCCAACGCGTCGTTGTTGTCGAGGGGTTGGGGCGTTGGTGCGGCCGTTCCCCGCCATGGGTGCTCCCCGGCGAGCGCCAGCCCGACCTGCGCGAGTGCGGCGATGTCGCCGGTGCCGACCGACCCGAACTCGTTCACCACCGGGTACGCCCCGGTCTCCAGCGCCTCGCACAGCGCGGTGACGACGGACGGCCGCAGCCCGGCGCCCCCGGCCAGCAGCTGGTTGGCGCGTACGGCGAGCATCGCCCGTACCTGCCGGGCGGGCAGCTCCTCCCCGATGGCGCCGGCGTGGCTGCGCAGCAGCCTCAGGCCGTGGCCGGCGGCCGCATCGGTGGGCACGTCCTCGTTCCGGTTGGCGCCGACGCCGGTGGAGCGGCCGTAGACGCGACCGGTGGCGGCGATCCGGCGGGCGGCGTCCCAGGACTCCTCGACGCGCTTCATCGCCTCGGTCCCCGGCACCGGCCGCGCGGCGCCGTCGGCGAGCCGGACGACATCCGCGACGCCGAGCCCACGCCCGTCGAGAACGACGAGGCCGGGGGCCACACCCTCCGGAGCGTCCACGATCCGAGACGACATCACGCGCATACCCTCCTCAAACCGGACATCTGATCTTGCCCATCGGTCATCCGTAACCGCGGATTAACGCCGGAGCATTGACAACCTATTCAGACACCAAGAACTCTGCATGACGTTATACAGGCCGGGCAAGGGACAACTCATGATCCAGTTCGACGCGGTCCACAAGCGCTTCCCCAACGGCACGACAGCAGTCCACGACCTCTCCCTCGCCATGCCGGAGGGCGGCGTGACCGTCCTCGTCGGATCCTCCGGTTGCGGAAAGACGACCACCCTGCGGATGATCAACCGGATGGTGGAACCGACCTCCGGCACCATCCGGGTCGGCGGCAAGGACGTCCAGCAGCAGGACGCCGCCGAGCTGCGCCGGTCCATCGGATACGTCATCCAGCAGTCGGGCCTCTTCCCGCACCGCACGGTGCTCGACAACATCGCCACCGTGCCGCTGCTGCTCGGCTGGGGCCGCCGCAAGGCCCGCGCCCGGGCCACGGAACTCCTCGAGACCGTCGGCCTCACCTCCGAGGCCGGCCGCCGCTACCCGCACCAGCTCTCCGGCGGTCAGCAGCAGCGCGTCGGCGTCGCCCGCGCCCTCGCCGCCGACCCGCCCGTCCTACTGATGGACGAGCCGTTCGGCGCGGTCGACCCGGTGGTCCGCACCCAGCTCCAGGACGAACTGCTCCGGCTCCAGAAGGAGTTGAACAAGACCATCGTCTTCGTCACCCACGACATCGACGAGGCCGTCCGGCTCGGTGACCGGATCGCGATCTTCCGCACCGGTGGCCACCTGGTCCAGTGCGCCGAGCCCGCCGAACTCCTCGCCCGCCCGGCCGACGACTTCGTGGCCGACTTCCTCGGCGCCGAGCGCGGCCTGAAGCTCCTCTCGCTCAGGACCCTCGCCGAGGTCCCCCAGGGCCCGGCCCCCGAGGGCGGTACCTGGACGCTCGTACTCGACGAGGGGCACAAGCCGCTGCACTGGGCGTCGAAGGACGCCGAACTCCCCGTACGACCGCTACAGGACACCGACTCCCTGCTGTCGGCGCTCAACGAGTCGGTCGCCTCCCCCACCGGCCTGATCGCCCGCGTCGACACGGCCGGCGTACTCACCGGGGTCTCCTCCCGCGACGACATCCACGAGCACGCGAACCGGGCGCACACCGAGGTCGTGGCCGCATGACCATCGACTGGTCCTGGATATCCGACCACACCGACGACCTGACCACCCTGACGGTCTCCCACCTCCAGGCAGCACTCAGCGCCGTCCTCTTCGGCCTGCTGATCTCCCTCCCGCTCGCGGTGGTCGCCCACCGCGTCCGCCCCCTGCGCGGCTTCCTGCTCGGCCTGTCGAACGTCCTGTTCACCATCCCGTCGATCGCGGTCTTCGTGCTCCTCCTCCCGGTCTCCGGCCTGACCCGCACCACCACGGTCATCGGCCTGACGATCTACACCCTGGTGGTCCTGCTCCGGAACACCGTCGAGGGCCTCGACTCGGTCCCCACGAAGACCAAGGAGGCGGCGAAGGCCATGGGCACGCGCCCCCTGCGCACCCTCCTCACCGTCGAGTTCCCGCTCGCCCTCCCCGTGATCATGGCGGGCGTCCGGATCGCCACGGTCATGTCGATCTCCCTCGTCTCCGTGGCGACCTACATCGGCGACGGCGGCCTCGGCCAGCTCTTCACCGACGGCTTCCAGCGCAACTTCCCGACCCCGGTGATCGTGGGCGTGGTCCTCACCCTCCTGCTGGCCGTGGTGGCGGACGCAGCTCTGGTCGCCGTCCAGTACGCACTCACCCCGTGGACGAGGCGGCGAGCCTGAGATGTACGAACTCTTCAAGAACCTCGGCGACTGGCTGACCAGCGGCGAGCAGTGGTCCGGCCCCGACGGCATCGCCACCCGCCTCGCCGAACACCTCCAGTACTCGCTCCTCGCCACCCTCATCGCCGCCGCGATCGGCCTCCCCCTGGGCCTGCTGATCGGCCATACCGGCAAAGGCGCGTTCGTCGCGATCAACCTGTCGTCCTTCGGCCGCGCCCTGCCCACCGTCGGCCTGGTCGTGCTGGTCTTCCTCGCCAGCGGCCTCTCGATGTGGCCCGTCTACGTCGCACTGGTCGCCCTCGCGGTCCCGGCCATCGTCACCAACACCTACGCCGGAATGACCGCCGTCGACCCGGACGTGAAGGACGCGGCGCGCGGACAGGGCATGCGCGGCCACCAGGTCCTCTTCCAGGTGGAGCTCCCGCTGGCCCTCCCCCTGATCATGACGGGCCTGCGTCTCGCGCTGATCCAGGTGGTGGCCACGGCCACGATCGCCGCGTACGTCTCCTTCGGCGGCCTCGGCCGGTACGTCTTCGACGGCCTGGCCCAGCGCGACCTCGTGCAGGTGATGGGCGGCGCGGTGCTGGTCGCCGTGGTCGCCATCGCCCTCGACCTTCTGCTGAGTGCCCTCCAGCGCATCCTCTTCCGACACCGCACCGCCTAGGGAACGAAAATGAACCGTCGCACTCTCCTCGGCGGCCTGTTCGCCGCAGCCTCCGTCCCCGCTCTCTCCGCGTGCTCCAGCGGCATCACCTCCCTCGACAGCGAGGGCACGACCACCTCCGGCGGTGGCTCCAGCAAGGGCGGCCTCACCATCGGCACCGCCAACTTCACCGAGAACCAGGTGCTCGGCTACCTCTACGCGGCCGTCCTCGACGCCGCCGGAGTGAAGACGACCGTCCGCCCCAACCTCGGCACCCGCGAGATCCTCATCCCCGCCATCAAGGGCGGCGACATCGACCTCCTCCCCGAGTACCAGGGCGCCCTGCTGCACTACGTCGCCCCCAAGGCCACGGCGACGGAGGAGGGCGAGATGCAGAACGCCCTGACCGTCGCACTGCCGTCCGGCCTCCAGGTCCTGCCGTACGGCATGGCCGAGGACTCCGACGCCTTCGCGGTGACCCGGGAGACGGCGGAGAAGTACGGCCTGACCTCCCTCGCCGACCTGAAGAAGCAGAACGGCAAGCTGGTCATCGGCGCGGCCGCGGAGGTCAAGACGCGTCAGGTCGGCGTGGTCGGACTGAAGGACGTGTACGGAGTGGAGTTCAAGGAGTTCAAGTCCCTCGACTCCTCCGGCCCGCTGGTCAAGGGCGCCCTGAAGAAGGGCGACGTCGACGTGGCCAACCTCTTCACCACCGACACCGACATCCAGGCGGAGGGCTGGGTGGTGCTGACGGACCCCAAGAACCTGATCCCCGGCCAGCACGTCGTCCCCCTGATCGCCGACCGCAAGGCCGACTCCACCGTCCGCAAGGCGCTCGCCGGGCTCGGCAACGCCCTCACCACCGCCGACCTCACCGAACTCAACCGCCAGGTCGACAAGGACAAGAAGGACCCGGAGGACGTGGCGCGGGCGTACGCGGAGCGCAAGGGGCTGACGGCCACCGGGTGACCCGCTCGCGACAGGGGGGCTAACCCCAGTGCGGCCCACGCACCCGCTCCCTACCGTGGTGCGTATGAGCGGAATGGACGCGCGGGACGCCGAGCTGAAGAAGGAACTCAACGCCACCCTGCAGGCCCGCAGGGAACTGGGCGAGGAGTACGAGTCCGCGCTGGTCGACTCGTTCCTGGAGAAGGTCGACCAGCGCATCGACGGCGCCGTCGAGCGCCGGGTGCGCCGGCATCTGGCCGAGCAGCAGATGGTGGTGGCCCGGGACTCCCGCTCACCGAAGCCGACGGACTCCTGGGGCGAGCGCTTCGGCTTCGGCATCGTCTCGCTGGTCCTGGCGGTCCCGCTCTCCGCGATCGGCGGCGGCGTGGCCCAGCTCCCCGGCCTCCTCGTCGCCTGGGCAGGCATCGTGGGCGTCAACGCCTTCCAGGCGGCCCGCGTCAATCCGGGCCTGTTCCGCAGGCGCGGCAAGTCGAATCAGGACAGCGACTGGGAGGACTGACGGCCTCGGCGGAGCCGGACGTCGGAAAAGTGTGCGCGGGGACCGCCGCACCCCCTTGACGGGGGGCGGGACGACGGCGGTCCCCGCGAGGGACGCGGGCCGGGTCAGGGCCGGGCTTGCGCGTCCGTGGCGTCCATGGAGGTCCGGGAGCCGCTCCGGAGGTCCTTGGCGCCGTTCGGTGCCGGCCGGGGCGGGGAGCCGCTCCCGCCCTGCCGACACCCCCTAATGTGCCGGACCTGTGTTAAGCGGGTGCTGCGCGGACGTGACACGCTCGTACCACTTCCGAGAAGAGCAACAAACACGCACGTCGCCGCAAGTTCGCCGCCGGCCCGGCCCGTTCACCGCAGGTTTGCCGTCCGGCCCTACTTCGCGCTCTTGGCGAGGAAGGCCAGCAGGTCCTGCCGGCTGACCACTCCGGTCGGCTTGCCCTCGACCAGCACGATCGCCGCGTCCGCCTCGCCGAGCACGGACATCAGGTCCCCGACCGGCTCGCCGGAGCCGACCTGCGGCAGCGGCGGCGACATGTGCTTCTCCAGCGGGTCCTCCAGCGAGGCGCTCTTGGTGAACAGCGCGTCGAGCAGCTCCCGTTCGACGACCGAGCCGACGACCTCGGCGGCCATCACGTCCGGGTGCCCGGCGCCCGGCTTCACGATCGGCATCTGCGAGACGCCGTACTCGCGCAGCACCTCGATGGCCTGGCCGACCGTCTCGTCCGGGTGCATGTGGACGAGGGAGGGGATGGCGCCGCCCTCCTTGTCGTTGAGCACGTCGCCGACGCGCGCGCTCGGGCCCTCGTCCTCGAGGAAGCCGTAGTCGGCCATCCACTCGTCGTTGAAGATCTTGCTCAGGTACCCGCGCCCGCTGTCCGGCAGCAGCACCACCACGACGTCGTCCGGTCCGAGCCGCTCGGCCACCCGCAGCGCGGCCACGACGGCCATGCCGCACGACCCGCCGACCAGCAGCCCCTCCTCCCTGGCCAGCCGCCGGGTCATCTGGAAGGAGTCCTTGTCGGACACGGCGACGATCTCGTCGGCGACCGTACGGTCGTACGCCGTCGGCCAGAAGTCCTCACCGACGCCCTCGACGAGATACGGCCGCCCGGAGCCGCCGGAGTACACCGAGCCCTCGGGGTCGGCGCCGATGACCTTGACGGCCCCGTCACTGACTTCCTTCA
Source organism: Streptomyces sp. NPDC059866 (assembly GCF_042731325.1). Classification (NCBI taxonomy): domain Bacteria; kingdom Bacillati; phylum Actinomycetota; class Actinomycetes; order Kitasatosporales; family Streptomycetaceae; genus Streptomyces; species Streptomyces sp. NPDC059866. Next base: position 77,453 of record NZ_JBHWJT010000006.1, read on the forward strand.
GGTAGCGCCCGGTCCCGGAGATGGTGCCACCGGTGCCGACACCGGCCACGAAGTGCGTGATCCGCCCCTCTGTCTGCTCCCACAGCTCGGGGCCGGTGGAGTGATAGTGCGAGAGGGGGTTGTTCGGGTTGGAGTACTGGTCGGGCTTCCAGGCACCCGGCGTCTCGCGCACCAGCCGGTCGGAGACGTTGTAGTAGGAGTCCGGATGCTCGGGCGCGACGGCGGTCGGGCAGACGACCACCTCGGCCCCGTACGCCCGCAGCACGTTGATCTTGTCCGTGGACACCTTGTCGGGGCACACGAAGATGCACTTGTACCCCTTCTGCTGAGCCACGATGGCGAGCCCGACGCCCGTGTTCCCACTGGTCGGCTCCACGATCGTGCCGCCGGGCTTGAGCTCCCCGCTCTGCTCGGCCGCCTCGATCATGCGCAGGGCGATGCGGTCCTTCACGGAACCGCCCGGGTTGAAGTACTCCACCTTGGCCAGGACGGTCGCCCTGATCCCCTTGGTGACGTTGTTGAGCCTCACCAGCGGGGTGTTGCCGACGAGGCTGATCATCGAGTCGTGGAACTGCACCGTTGTCTCCGGATGCTGCAGAAGAGGTGGTCGTGGTAGTGCAGCCAGCCTATGGCCTGCCACCTGCCACCTGCGTTCACTCGCCGTTGAGATTGGCGGGCGGTCGCTTCGGGGCAAGCAAGTGGTTGAACGGGTACGAGGAGGTGTCGGCGACGCATGACGAGGATGTCGAGGGCGAGGGTGGCCCGGCGTATCGCGGCCGGTGCGGCATACGGCGGCGGCGGTATCGGCCTGGCCGGTGCCGCGGTCGTCGGTCTGGTGCTGGCCGAGGTCCGGCTGGCCAGGCGCCATGTGGGCAACGGCACGGAGCCCCGGGTGCCGAACGCGGACGGGCTGTACGGCCGTACGTACGACACCCAGGGTGATCCGCCCCTCCGCCTCACCGTCCTCGGCGATTCCACCGCCGCGGGCCAGGGCGTACACCGGGTCGGCCAGACTCCGGGCGCACTGCTCGCCTCGGGCCTCGCCGCCGTCGCGGAACGCCCCGTACGGCTGCGCAACGTCGCCCTGCCCGGCGCCCGGTCGGACGACCTGGACCGCCAGGTGACGCTGGCCCTGTCCGACCCGGACCTGGTCCCCGACGTCTGCGTGATCATGATCGGCGCGAACGACGTCACCAACCGCATGCCGCCGACCCAGTCGGTGCGCCATCTCTCGGCGGCGGTACGCAGGCTGCGCACGGCCGGCGCGGAGGTGGTGGTCGGCACCTGTCCCGACCTGGGCACCATCGAGCCGGTCCAGCAACCGTTGCGCTGGCTGGCCCGACGGGCATCACGCCAGCTGGCGGCCGCCCAGACGATCGGAGTCGTCGAACAGGGCGGCCGCACCGTGTCGCTGGGCGACCTGCTGGGCCCCGAGTTCGCCGCCAACCCGCGCGAACTCTTCGGCCCCGACAACTACCACCCCTCGGCCGAGGGCTACGCCACCGCCGCGATGGCGGTCCTCCCCACCCTCTGCGCCGCGCTGGGCCTGTGGCCGGCGGAAGAGGAGCGCCCCGACGTCACCCGTCACGAGGGCTACCTCCCCGTCGCCCGCGCCGCCGCCGAGGCCGCCTCGGAGGCCGGCACGGAAGTCACGGCAGCCATGCCGACGGGGCCACGGGGCCCGTGGGCCCTTCTGAAGAGGCGCCGCCGCCGTCGGGTCACCGCGACGGAGCCGGCACCACAGCCGACGTAGCCGCGCAGCTCTTTTCGTACACCTGGCATTCACCGTTCCAGCGGCATCGCGTAACCGGGGAATCCCCTGGACTCGCGAAGGTGAGCGGCCCCTGTTTTTCCGCTGTCACTTTGCTGTCAGGAGCACCCCGCCGCGATGGAAAACCCGCCCCCGAGACCCACCGACACCGCCGGCCCGGCCCGGGTCCGAAACCCCTGGTGGGACAACACCCGGTTCGTGTCCGCCGCACTGATCGTGGTCCTGCACTCCATCGGCAGCATCATGAGCAAGTACGACGCGCTGCACTCCTTCCACGTCGCGACCTGGGCCTTCCGGGTCCCGGCCTTCGTCGTCCTGGCCGGGGCCTTCAGCAGCGCGGGGCCGCTCGGCCCGCGCCACCTGCGCAACCTGATCCGCAGCATCGCCGTGCCCGCCCTCCTGTTCAGCCTGCTGTTCTCACTGGAGACATACGCGCTGGGCGGCCCCCTCGACCTGCACATCGCCCAGCTGCCGTGGACGCTGTGGTTCCTGATGTCGCTCTTCTTCTGGCGGCTCCTGCTGCCGCTCGTGGTCCAGCTGCGCCATCCGCTGCTGGTCACCACGGTCGTGGCGCTCGGGCTCGGGTACGTGGAGGAGTTCGGGCTGATGTTCTCGGCCAGCCGGACCCTGGTGTACCTGCCGCTGTTCTACCTCGGCTGGCGGCTGGGCCAGGGCATGCTCCGGGAGTGGTTCGAGAGCCGGTGGAGCCTGCCGGTCGCGGTGGCGGGGATCCTCGCCTCGGGTGCGGTGGGAGGGCTGTGGAGCCGGGACGTCAAGGGCGACTGGCTCTCGATGCGCCATGCGTACACCGCCGACAACCCGCTGGGCATGGAGGGTGCCTGGCTGATCCGGCTGCTCGTCCTGGCCTCGGCCGCCGCGCTCGTGCTGTGCCTGCTGCGAGTGATGCCCAAGCGGCGGCTGCCGCTGATCTCCGCCCTCGGGGCCGGTGGCTTCACCGTCTACCTGCTGCATCCGCTGGTCATCCTGCCGCTTCGGGAGCGCGGCCTGATCGCCCGGGCCGACACCCATCTGGAGGTGGCCGCCCTGATGGCGGGCGGGGTCGTGCTCGCCGCGGTGCTCGCGTCGCCGTTCGTACGCCGCCTGGCCCGGCCGCTGACCCGGCCCCCGGTGGGCCTGCTGCTCGCGCCGGCGCCGGCGCCCGCGGCGCCGATCACTGCGGACCTTCTAAGCAAGCGCTTGGAAAAGAGGTCTGCATCACACCCGGATGCCGGTGACCGAGAGCCTACTTACGGGTAATTTCCCGCGTAAGAGCCCACCGTCGTCGTCTGGAGCCGTGATGCCCGAAGCCGTGATCGTCTCAGCCGCCCGCTCCCCCATCGGCCGCGCCTTCAAGGGCTCCCTCAAGGACCTGCGCCCCGACGACCTCACCGCCACGATCATCCAGGCCGCCCTCGCCAAGGTCCCCGAGCTGGACCCGAAGGACATCGACGACCTGATGCTCGGCTGCGGCCTCCCCGGCGGCGAGCAGGGCAACAACCTCGGCCGTGTCGTCGCCGTGCAGATGGGGATGGACCACCTCCCCGGCTGCACGATCACCCGGTACTGCTCGTCGTCCCTCCAGACCAGCCGCATGGCCCTGCACGCCATCAAGGCCGGCGAGGGCGACGTCTTCATCTCGGCCGGCGTCGAGACGGTCTCCCGCTTCGCCAAGGGCAACTCCGACAGCCTGCCCGACACCCGCAACCCGCTGTTCGCCGAGGCCGAGGCCCGCACCGCCGCGGTCGCCGAGCAGGAGGGCACCACCTGGCACGACCCGCGCGAAGACGGCCTGATCCCCGACCCGTACATCGCGATGGGCCAGACCGCCGAGAACCTGGCCCGCTCCTGGGGCGTGAGCCGCCAGGAGATGGACGAGTTCGGCGTCCGTTCGCAGAACCTCGCCGAGGAAGCCATCAAGAACGGCTTCTGGGAGCGCGAGATCACCCCGGTCACCCTCCCCGACGGCACCGTGATCAGCAAGGACGACGGCCCGCGTCCCGGCGTCACCCTGGAGGGCGTCGCCGGCCTCAAGCCCGTCTTCCGCCCCGACGGCCTGGTCACCGCCGGCAACTGCTGCCCCCTGAACGACGGCGCCGCGGCCCTGATCATCATGTCCGACACCAAGGCGCGCGAGCTGGGCCTGACCCCCCTCGCCCGCATCGTCTCCACCGGCGTCTCGGGCCTGTCCCCCGAAATCATGGGCTACGGCCCGGTCGAGGCGTCCAAGCAGGCCCTGGCCCGCGCCGGCCTGACCATCGACGACATCGACCTGGTCGAGATCAACGAGGCGTTCGCCGCCCAGGTGATCCCCTCCTACCGCGACCTGAACATCCCGCTGGAGAAGCTGAACGTCAACGGCGGCGCCATCGCCGTCGGCCACCCCTTCGGCATGACCGGCGCCCGCATCACCGGCACGCTCATCAACTCCCTCCAGTGGCACGACAAGCAGTTCGGCCTGGAGACGATGTGCGTCGGCGGTGGCCAGGGCATGGCGATGGTCATCGAGCGCCTCAGCTGAACCCCTGGGTAGCCTCACCGGCACCCACCGTCACCCGCCGGCCCAGAACCTCGTCACCACCGGGGTTCTGGGCCGGTTTGTGATCCAATCTCCCCCAGGATGTGACCTATCTCCCTCACAACAGGGATCACCGCAGGTCAGCGCATCCCCACCAGAAACGTCAGACAGAATTCCCTGTCCGTTTCGTGACGTTACGCACTGACAGCTGGTTAGTTCACCCATCAAGCTGATGTAGGAAGTCGGGGGTCGACCTTGAACCGGGAGTACGTCAGTGAGCCCCATGCCGATCGCCTTGCTGGTCACCACGGCCGCCACGGGCGCCGTGGGCGTCGCCGTCCTGCGCACCCTCATGCAGCTGCGCCGCCAGGTCGCGAACCTGCACGCCGAGCTCGCTGAGGGCCGCGCCGCCGTGCGCACCCTCGTGCCCGCCGCCCGCACGGCCGCCGATACCGACGAGATACGCACGGCCGTGGCCGAGGCGCTGGCCGAGGAACGGGAGCGGGAGCTGGCCGAGGCGCGCGCCTTCTGGGCCGCCCAGGAGGCCCGTGACGTCTCCGACGCACCGTCGCTGCTGGGCCTGACGGACAGTGACCTCTTCCTCCCGCGAGAGGCCGATTTCGCGGCCCTGGAACCGCTGGAGCCGGTGTCCGAGCCGAGCCCCGAGGTCGACGAGTTCGCCGGGGAATCCGCGGAGCTGGCCGCGGCCCGCCGCCGCCACCCTTCTCACCCGGACTTCACGCCGACCGCCTCACCGGTCGTGAACGACCATGAGCGCACGATCGAAACCCTCGAGGAACTGGCCGCCTCCCGTGTCGAGCTGACCGACGTCCGCCCCGGCCCGCTGGGCACCCTCGACGTCTACGTCTTCGCCAACGGCACGACCCTGTGCATGACCCCCGGCCACCGCGAAACCGCCGACCACCTGGCGGCAGCGCTGCGCTCGGGCGAGACCCCGTTCCTGCTCGGCGGCTCCGGCATCTCCGGCGCCTACACCCTGACGTTCGCGTGCGGCGAGGAGAACGTCTACATCCTGGCGGACAGGGTCATAGCGTCCTTCTGACCGGGGACGCCGGGTGACTGGGGACGCCGGGCACGGAAGCGCCCCCTACAGGGGCGCGGGGCTGTGTCGATATGCGGCTCCGCCGCTTGGGCGCGACCAACCGCAACGAACCCGCACCCGCCAACCAGCCTCACACCCCCGCCCGCTTCTGCGCCTCCCCCACCACCCGCAGCGCCTCCTCCACCTCAGCCTCACTCGTCAGCACAGCGGCCAAGTCCCGCCCCGCAACGGTGATCTGATCCGCGGCCGCGAACATCCCCGCGTCCGGCATCTCCCGAGGCTCCACCCCGGGCGCCTCCAACTCCTGCGCCCACCGAGCCAATGCCCGGGCCAGCGCCAGCGCCTCCGCGGCAGCGCCCCGCTGCAACCGGCTCTGCGGCGCCGCCCTCAACCGATCAGCAAACTGGTCCACCGCACCGATCAGACGCGTCGTATCCACCACGCCGCGAGACTACGCGCAGCTCCCGCACTGTTGCCAACGGGCGAACGCTCAGGCACGGTGACCTGAAGGACCGGCTTACACCCGATTGCGTCCGGAGGCGCCGATGTCCCAAGTCTTCTCCGAGGAGACCCATCGCAATCTGCTCGCTCGTATCCCCCACTGCACCGGTCGTGAAGTCGCCGACTGGCTGCGCACCGTCGAAGAAGGCCCCGCTCTCCGCTTCGAGGAGAAGGTCAGCTGGCTGCGCCACGAGCACAATCTCGCGTACGGCCATGCCAAGGCGATCATTCACGAGTACGACCTGAGGAGGGCCGCGCGCAAACTGCTCTGAGCGCGCACCACCGTCAACCCACCGGACACGACGAAGGGCCCCGGGAGGGGAACCCAGGGCCCTTTTCACACTCACGCGCTCATCAGCGGAGCGCGCCGCGTCGATCAGTCGTCGCCGCTGAAGATGGCGACCAGCCGCAGCATCTCGACGTAGATCCACACCAGGGTCATGGTCAGGCCGAACGCGGCCAGCCAGGCCTCCTTGCGGGGCGCGCCGTAGGCGATGCCGTCCTGGATCTGCTTGAAGTCGAGGGTCAGGAAGAACGCGCCGAGCACGATCGCGAGGATGCCGACGATCGCACCGAGCGGGCCCATGCTGCGCAGTCCGCCGTCCTCGGCGACGCCGAACGCGACGAGCAGCAGGTTGACCGCCATGACCAGGACGAAGGCGATGGCGATGGCCATGCCGATGCGGGCGTAGCGCGCGGTGACGCGGATCCAGCCGGCCTTGTAGATGAGCAGCGTCGCGGCCGAGACCGCCATGGTGCCGAGCACCGCCTGGAAGGGCGCGCCGGACCACTGGCTGTTGTACATCTCGCTGATCACGCCGAGGAAGACGCCCTCGAAGGCGGCGTACGACAGGATCAGCGCGGGCGAGGCGTTGCGCTTGAACGACTGGACCATCGCCAGGACGAAGGCGATGAGCGCGGCACCGATCGCCAGGCCGAAGCTGCTGGACGACACCGGCAGCACGGCCCAGGCGAGCACGGCACCGACGACGACCGTGCCCAGCGTCATCGCCGAGCGCATGACGACGTCGTCCATCGTCATCCGGTCGGTGGTGACCGGTGCCTGCGGCGGCGCGCCGTACTGAAGGTCCTGCTGGGCGTAAGGGTTCTGGGCGTAGGGGTTACCGGCGCCGGGCTGCGCGTACGGGTTGCCCTGTGTGCCCACAGCTGCGCCCCCGGCCTGCGGCGCGGTGTTGAAGCCCGCGTAGCCGTTGTCGCGGCTGAACCCCCGTCGCGAGAAGACCGGGTTGCTGCTCCTCATTTCACTCCTCCATGGCCACCCTGCGTAGCCTTGGCTCAAGAGTAATGGACAGGCAAAGGAATGACCCTAGTGCTTGGGGAGGATCTTTCCCTCCTCGTGCTGGCCAACACGCTAGCCGGGTCCGTGATTCCCGGCAGCGGAGAGCCTCATTCATGACGAACTCGGAACATGGCCGGAACCGGCCGGTGATCACCGGCCGCTGATCAGTCGTGGGGGAAGCCCGTGTACGCCTCGGCGAGGTCGGTCTCGGCGGCGCGGGACGAGGTGATCCGCGCCAGCCGGGCGAGCTGCAGCCGCTCCTCGAAGGGCGTGGCGCCGGGCGCACGGTGCAGGAGCGTCGTCATGTCGTAGCTGAACCGCTCGGCCTGCCAGACCCGGCGCAGACAGGTCTCCGAGTAGGCGTCCAACAGCTCGCTGGATCCCGTCTCCTTCTGGTACGTCAGGGCCCGCGCGAAGGTGACGACGTCCCCGACGGCCAGGTTGAGCCCCTTGGCGCCGGTCGGCGGCACGATGTGCGCGGCGTCGCCGGCCAGGAAGAGGCGGCCGTGCCGCATCGGCTCGTGGACGAAGGAACGCATCGGCGTTACCGACTTCTGGGTGATGGGCCCGCGTTCCAGGCGCCAGCCGTCGGCGGTCTCGAAGCGCTGTTCCAGCTCCGCCCAGATCTCGTCGTCGCTCCAGTCCTCGGCGTCGGTCCCCTCGGGCACCTGGAGGTAGAGGCGGGAGACGGACGGGGAGCGCATGGACAGCAGGGCGAAGCCGCGGTCGTGGTGGGCGTAGACGAGCTCGTCGTGCGAGGGCGGTACGTCGGCGAGGACACCGAGCCACCCGAACGGGTACGTCCGTTCGAAGACTCGGGACAGGGCGGCCGGCACCGCTGATCGGGAGACACCCCAGAACCCGTCGCAACCGACGACGTAGTCGCACTCGAGGACGTCCTCACGCCCCTCGTACCGGAAGCGCACGCACGGCCGCTCGCTCTCGGCCCCCTCGACCGCGAGCGCCTCCGCCTCGAACAACAAGGGTCCGCCCTCCTTGAGCTGAAGGGCGATGAGGTCCTTGCAGACCTCGGTCTGGGCGTAGACCATCACGGAGCGCCCGGCAGTCAGGGCGGGGAAGTCGATGCGGTGACGGCGGCGGTCGAAGCGCAGTTCGATGCCGTCGTGCCGCAGCCCCTCCCGGTCCATGCGCGCCGCGGCCCCGGCCGCACGCAGTACGTCCACCGTCCCCTGCTCCAGGATCCCGGCCCGCTGCCGCCGCTCGACATACGCACGGTCCCGGCTCTCCAGGACGACCGATTCGACACCGGCGTTGTGGAGCAACCGCGCGAGGAGCAGGCCGGCGGGGCCGGCTCCGATGATGCCGACGGTGGTGCGCATCGGGCGTTCCCTTCGGTGGGCGTCTTTACCGCGTCGTTTCAGCCATGGACGTTTGTTCGTGCAGTGAAAATTAGTTCACCAGTTTTCCGTCATGAGTCTCCGCCCCCGTCCGCCGAGTGTCAACGGCCCCGCACCGAAGTCCCGACAAGAGGGGCAGCAGTCCCCGAGGAAAGCGGCAGGGCGCGAAAGCTACAGCGCCAGGATGACGACTCCCCCGGCGACGCCGAGGACCAGCGCGACCGCCGCGGGCACCCACCCACCGTCCCTCCAGGGGAAGAACGTGTCGAGCGACAGACGCCCCGGACCCACCGCAGCGATGGTGAGCGCGGCGACGGCAAAGATCATGGGGTAGGCGAAGGCCGGACCCTCGGCGGACCACAGCGTCACGTCGGGCGCGACCGCCATCGCGTTGATCATGACCCCGATCGCGGCCGCCGCGGCGAGCGGGGTCAACAGGCCGACGGCCAGCCCCAGTCCGCCGAGGACTTCGGAGACGCCCGCCAGGCCGGCGAAGAAGACACCGGGGTCGTAGCCGAGATCGGTGAAGTACTTCCCCGTGGCGTCCAGGCCCGCCCCGCCGAACCAGCCGAACAGCTTCTGGGCTCCACTGCCGGCCAGGATCACACCCACTGCCAGCCGCAGCAGGAGTATGCCGACATCGCCGGCGCTCACCACCCGCGGCGCGGGGCGGGCACCGGTGTCGGCGGAGGTACGCATACCGGGCATGTTCATGGTCGGCTCCCTCCGTGGGATGCCGGGCGGCGAACGGCGTCGACGCCTCGGAGGGAGCGCGTCGGCTCACACCACCCTCACCACCGATACTCCCCGCTCACCGCCCCGGGTGCAGCCCGACCGGCGTCCGGTCATGCGGGACAGCGGGGGGCTCTCACCCAGACGTCAGTGCAGGCGGAAGTGCCCGGAACCGGACTTGAACCGGTACGCCCGCAAGGGGCAGCGAGGTTTAAGCTCGCCGTGTCTGCATTCCACCATCCGGGCAGGCCATGGGCTCCGCATCGAGGTTCCGAGCCTATCGGGACGCTTCCCCCGAACAGCGGAAGCACGGACCGATGTTGTCTTATTTTATTGACGTCTGAGGGTGCATCAGCACTGGGTAAGCGCCGTCAGCACTTGCCAGTAGCCTTGCGTGCGACAGTCGGCCGCGCATGCGGAATGACGGAATTTCACCGCCCGAACGAGGGGGATCCACCCGTTCTCGACAAGGCCTTCGCATCGGCCTTCGCACCGGGCTCGACGCGGCGTCCCCTCGGGGTCGTCCGTCATCCCCAGGTATGACACCGGCACCCACGGTCCGACCGCAGTCTGCCTTCGGAACCGGAACAGGGGGTGACTACAGGGCGCCGTACGGCCGAGACGATGGATCGCATCCCCACACCGTCGTCCGACAGGAGCACCTTTCCGTGACCACCACACCCGTCGCCGACCGGGCCACCACCGTGGCCGCACGCGCCACGGATCTCTCGAAGATCTACGGACAGGGCGAGACCCAGGTGGTCGCCCTGGACCGGGTCTCCGTCGACTTCCGGCAGGCCGAGTTCACCGCGATCATGGGCCCCTCCGGGTCCGGCAAGTCCACGCTGATGCACTGCGTGGCCGGACTGGACTCCTTCTCCTCCGGTTCGGTGCGGATCGGCGACACCGAGCTGGGCTCCCTGAAGGACAAGCAGCTCACCAAGCTGCGCCGCGACAAGATCGGCTTCATCTTCCAGGCGTTCAACCTGCTGCCGACACTGACCGCCCTGGAGAACATCACCCTCCCGATGGACATCGCGGGCCGCAAGCCGGACAAGCAGTGGCTCGACACGGTCATCGGGATGGTGGGCCTCGCCGACCGGCTGGGTCACCGCCCGTCCCAGCTCTCCGGCGGCCAGCAGCAGCGCGTCGCCGTCGCCCGCGCCCTCGCCTCCCGGCCCGAGATCATCTTCGGTGACGAGCCCACCGGAAACCTCGACTCCCGTTCCGGCGCCGAGGTGCTGGGCTTCCTGCGCAACTCCGTACGGGAGCTGGGGCAGACGGTGGTGATGGTCACCCACGACCCGGTGGCCGCGGCGTACGCGGACCGGGTGGTGTTCCTGGCGGACGGCCGGATCGTGGACGAGGTGTACGGGCCGACCGCGGACTCGGTGCTCGACCGTATGAAGCAGTTCGACGCCAAGGGCCGCACGAGCTGACGTCCCCTCACCCACCTGCTCAGGACTGAGACTTCCCATGTTCCGCACCGCCCTGCGCAACGTACTCGCGCACAAGGCCCGGCTCCTGATGACCGTGCTCGCCGTGATGCTCGGCGTGGCGTTCGTGTCGGGGACCCTGGTCTTCACCAACACCATCTCGGACGCCTACCAGAAGAGCTCCGCCAAGGGCTTCGACCACGTCGACGTCGCCGTGACGGCCGAGGGCCGGGAGGACACCGGCGACACGATCGGCAAGGCGCCCGAACTGACCCAGGCTCTCCTCGACGACGCCGCGAAGGTGCCGGGGGCCGCCTCCGCCACCGGTGTCGTGACCGGCTTCACCGCCATCGCCGACAAGGACGGCAAGCTCATCGGCGGCGGCTTCCAGTCGCAGGGCGGCAACTACTGGGGTGACAAGGACCCTCGGTACCCGCTGAAGTCCGGCGCCGCCCCGCACGGCAAGGGCGAGGTCGCCATCGACGCGGAGACCGCACAGCGCGCCGGTTACCAGGTGGGCGACAGCCTGCGCCTCTCGGTCGACGGCCCGGTCCTCAGCCCGAAGATCACCGGTATCTTCACCACCGACGACGGCAATGTCGCCGCCGGCGGCAGCCTGGCCCTCTTCGACACCGCCACCGCCCAGCAGCTGTTCGGCAAGACGGGCACGTACGACGAGATCGACGTGACGGCGAAGGCGGGCGTCACCCAGGCCGCACTGAAGGCCGAACTGGACAAGGCGCTGCCGAAGGACGTCGTCGAGACCACCACCGGCAAGCAGCTCGCCGACGACCAGGCGGAGCTGATCGCCTCGTCGATGAGCGGGCTGAAGCAGGGCCTGCTGGTGTTCGCGGGCATCGCGCTCTTCGTCGGCACGTTCATCATCGCCAACACCTTCACCATGCTGGTCGCCCAGCGCACCAAGGAGCTGGCGCTGCTGCGGGCGGTCGGTGCCTCGCGCAAGCAGGTCACCCGGTCGGTGCTGATCGAGGCGTTCGTGGTCGGCGCGGTCGCCGCCGTGACCGGCCTGATCGCCGGCGTCGGCATCGGCGCCGGACTGCGCTCCCTGATGGGCGCGCTCGACGCCACGGTCCCCGCCGGGCCGCTGGTGATCTCCCCCGGCACGATCGGCGCCGCTCTCGCGGTCGGCATCCTCGTCACCATGCTGGCGGCGTGGCTGCCGGGCCGACGGGCGGCGAAGATCCCGCCGGTCGCGGCGATGAGCAGCGTGCACGCCCAGGCGACCGTGAAGTCTCTGGTGCTGCGCAACACGATCGGCGCCCTGTTCTCCGCGGCCGGCGTCGCCGTGATCCTCGCGGCGACGACGATGAACGGTTCGGACGGCCAGGCCCCGATGGGAATGGGCGCGGTGCTGCTGATCATCGGCGTGTTCATCCTGACCCCGCTGCTGTCCCGCCCGCTGATCGCGGCCGCGGCCCCGGTGCTGCGGATCTTCGGGGTGTCGGGCAAGCTCGCCCGCCAGAACTCGGTGCGCAACCCGCGCCGTACCGCCGCCACCGCCTCCGCCCTGATGATCGGCCTCACCCTGATCACCGGCATGACGGTGATGGCGGGCAGCCTGCAGCAGTCGATCGACAAGATGGCCTCGTCGGCGCTCCGCGCGGACTACGTGGTCTCCATGGCGAACGGCAACACCCTCTCCCCCGACGTCGACCGGAAGCTGAAGGCCACCGACGGCGTCACCGCCACCAGCCCGCTGCGCAACGCGCCCTCGCGCATCGACGGCGAGACCGAGTACCTCACCGGCGTCACCGGCGGCACGATCGGCGAGCTGACCGACCTCAAGGTCGACGACGGCAGCTTCAAGGTCGGTGGCACGGACGTCGTCGTGGACGACGACACCGCCACGTCCCACGGCTGGCAGGCCGGCTCGACCTTCACCGCCTCGTTCGAGGACGGCAAGAAGCAGCAGCTGACGGTGGCCGGGGTCTACGAGGGCAACGAGATGATCCGCGGCATCATGCTCGACAACGCGACCCTCACCCCGCATCTGGCGGACCCGACCGACATGCAGGTCATGGTCAAGACGTCCGACGGCCCGTCCGGCGCGACGAAGGACCGGCTGGAGGAGGCCCTCGGCTCCAACCCGGCCATCAAGGTCCAGGACAAGAAGGACATCTCCAACGAGATCGCCCAGATGTTCACGTTGATGCTGAACATGCTGTACGGCCTGCTCGCCATGGCGGTGATCGTCGCGGTCCTCGGTGTCATCAACACCCTGGCCATGTCGGTCTTCGAACGCTCGCAGGAGATCGGCATGCTCCGCGCGATCGGCCTGGACCGCAAGGGCATCAAGCGGATGGTCCGCCTGGAGTCCCTGGTGATCTCCCTGTTCGGCGGTGTGCTCGGCATCGGCCTGGGCGTGTTCTTCGGCTGGGCGGCCGGTGAACTGCTGGCGTCGACGATGGCGACGTACGAACTGGTCCTGCCGTGGACCCGGATGGCCGTCTTCCTGCTCCTCGCGGCCACGGTCGGGGTCCTGGCGGCCCTGTGGCCGGCCCGCCGCGCGGCCCGCCTGAACATGCTCAGCGCGATCAAGTCCGAATAGCAGGTCGAGGATCCGGTACGAGGCCGAGGGCCGCGCTCCCTCCGGGAGGCGGGGCCCTCGGTGCCTGTCCGTCAGGTGTTCCAGGTGCGAGCCCGCAGCGGCATCCCGGAGGCGCCGGACTCGGGCGTTCTGACCGCCAGTACCTGGTTGACGCCGATGCGGTTGCGCTCGAAGGACAGCGCGGACGCCGCCATGTACAGGCGCCAGACGCGGGCCCGGCCGGGGCTGGTCAGCTTCACCGCGCGCGTCCACTCGGCCTCCAGGTTGGCGACCCAGCGGCGCAGGGTGAGGGCGTAGTGCTCCCGGATCGACTCGACGTCCCGCACCTCGAAGCCGGCCCGCTCCAGCTGGGTGACGGTGCTGCCGACGGGCTGGAGCTCGCCGTCCGGGAAGACGTAGGAGTCGATGAACTCGTCCACGTGGTAGGCCGACTCCTCGCGGTGTGGGCGGCGGGCGATCTGGTGGTTGAGCAGCCGGCCGCCCGGCTTGAGGAGGCGGTGCAGGACGTCGGCGTACTCCAGATAGCGCTGGGCGCCGACATGCTCGGCCATGCCGATGGACGAGATCGCGTCGTACGGTCCGTCGCCGACGTCGCGGTAGTCTTGCACCCGGATCTCGACCATGTCGGTGAGCCCCTCGTCGGCGACGCGCTTACGGGCGTACGCCGCCTGCTCCTGCGACAGCGTGATGCCGACGACGCTCACGCCGTGCTCGCGGGCGGCGTGGATCGCCATCGAACCCCAGCCGCAGCCGACGTCGAGGAGCCGCTGACCCGGCTTCAGGGCGAGCTTCCTGCAAATGAGTTCGAGCTTGTCGCGCTGGGCGTCCTCGAGAGTGCCGGCGTCCTCCCAATAGGCGCACGAGTAGACCATGGACGGGCCCAGCACGATCTCGTAGAAGTCGTTGCCGACGTCGTAGTGGTGGCTGATGGCCCGCCGGTCGCTGCGCCGGGTGTGCAGATGACGGCGTCTGCGTACCTCCTCCCGGGGCGGGGCGGGCGGCAACGCGGGCCCGCCCAGCCGCACCAGGCCGCGGACGGCGGCGCGTACCTCGGGTTCGCGCAACGCCTCGGCGAGACCGCGGGCGTCCTCGTCGCGCTCCCAGATCAGCCCGGCGAGCAGGCCGAGGGCGGTGTACAGGTCACCGTCCACATCGACGTCCCCGGCGACCCAGGCGCGGGCGAGGCCGAGTTCGCCCGGTTTCCACAACAGCCGGCGCAGGGCCCGCCGGTTGCGTACGACGAGCACCGGCGCGCCCGGCGGGCCCGCCTGCGTACCGTCCCAGGCGCGGATGCGCACCGGGATCGGAGTTCCCAGCACCTGTTCGAGCAGCCCCTTCAGCCGCGGCGCGGCGTCAGCCATGGCGCACACCTCCGTGACGGTCATCCCGGAATGTCCAACACCACGTAAACACCTGCGGGGCTTGCTGACAGTCCCCCACGCGCGTTACAGCTGAGCAAACCCCTGTCAGGGGGAGTTGTCAGAGTTCCCTGAGAGCGTCCAGAGTGATGTCGATGTCGATGTCGTACGGCGCACTGAGCTTGAGCAGGTCACGGTGAGTGCCGGTCAGGTCGTAGGTCTTGGACACAGGGTCGAGTTCATAGGTTCGGACCACGGGATGCTTGTTCGCACCGCCCAGCTCGACGAGCCAGTAGTGCGGGATGCCCGCGGCGGCGTACTTGTGGGGCTTGGTGTCGCGATCACGGGCTTCGGAGTCCGGGGAAACGACCTCGACGGCGAGCAGGACGTCGGCAGCCTGGAAGCGAGTCTGTTCCAGATCGTCGACGACGGCCTCGGCGCGAACGACGGAGAGGTCGGGCTCGGGGCCGTTGCGGCGGTCGAGGACGACGGTCATCTCGCGCTCGACCTTCAGTTCCTTCGGGACCGTCCGACGCAGGCCGTTCAGCAGCAGTTCGATCATCTTGGCGTGAAAGCGGCGCTGCGGACTCACGAAAACCAGGCTCCCGTCGATCAGCTCGGTGTGCGGCGGGAGGTCGGGCAACGTGAACAGGTCGTCCACGGTGTATCCGTCCCGGGGCGGCACCGGCCAGCGGCAGCCGGGCTCGGAGGTCGGCTCGGCGAGGGGCTCGGCGGTCATGATTCCTCCCATGGGCGGGATTCTCGGCCTGCCCGTCCACGGTAGCCGCCGGAATGGATGATCGTCATCACAAAGAGTGACGTCAGGACTCTTCGGGCTCCGGGGCCAGGCCCCCGTCCTTGGCACGGTCATCCGGCAGCCTCCGCACCAGCGACGACGACATCGGCCCAGACGGTCAGCCCCCTACCCGCCCGCCGCGTTCCCCACCGGTCGGCCAGTGCGGCGGTGATCAGCAGTCCACGGCCGTGCTCCTGCTCCAGGACTGGCAGCCCTACCGCGCCCGGGGACGGCATCGGCGAGTACCCGTCGCCCTCGTCGGTGACGCCGAACGTGACCATCCGGGAGGTGAGAGCACAGGTGACCGTGATGGTGCGGCTGTCGGTGTGCTCCAACGCGTTGGCGACGAACTCTCCGGTGATCGTTTCCAGATCGTCCGTCGTACCGGCCGGCAGACCCCACGACCGGGCCGTCTCGCGTACGTAGCGCCGGGCGGCGCTTGCGGAGGTGAGGTCGCGACCGCGGAGTGTGAGCAGGCCGAATACGCGGGATTCGGCGGGGCTGTGCGCCAGGGCGTCGTAAAGGACAGTCGGCAACGACGCGGAGGCCGGCCGGCCCTCCCGGGCCCGCCGATCCCTGGCGAGCAGGGCACCCCGCGATACGGCGATGAGCAACACGTCCTGGAGCGCATCCGCCAACTGACCGGCGAGACCGGCGCATTCCGCGCCACCACCTGGACCACACCAGGGAAGCACCTCACGCGCACGCCCCAGCAGTCGCTCCGCGAGCCCGAGCTGCACGTCCTCGATCCGGTCGGCAAGCCGGGAGGCGGGGCCGCCGTCGCCGTCCGTGAGCAGCAGACAGGGCTGACCGTGTGCGCCGGTCCAGGGCAGGAGTCGTACGCGGTCCGCTTCCTCACTCATGACGCCGCTCCCAGTACGGCGTGAATGTCACGGGCATCGAGGTCGACGCCGTACGTGGCACACCAGAGGATGTCGCGGCGCAGGCGCTGAAGGCGGGCCTTCTCCTCGCGCTCGTGGGCGGTGAGGTAGGGGCGGACGAGGCGGCTTTCCGCGCCGTCGAGGGAGGTGTACCAGCGGCGGACGGTGGGGGCGGGGATGGGGCGGGGCGAACCAGGGCAGGGAAACGCCGGGTCGACGGGTTCTGGAGGCCGTCTCGATGACCTGGCCTGTGGAAGCGGCGCGCTGATGGAACGTCTTCCGTCGGCGGCGAAGAGGACTCGAACACGGTTCAGCATGCGAGCGATGACGTCTGACATGTGGTCAACTCCGATTTCGACGAGTCGTTGTCGGGTCTTGCGCCGCCCCACCGCTGTCGATCTCGCCCCAGACGACAGCGCCTTCCGCTGTCACGTCATGGCCGTATCGGTCGGCGTCGGCGAGAGCCGCCAGGAGCGCGCGGCGAGCGGCGTCAGTGACGCGTGCAGGAAGCGCGGCCCGGACACGAATCCGGTCAGCGAATTCCTCGGTGTGCGCCACGCGCCCTGTAAGAGCGGCGAGTTGGGCGGCCAGTGCGACCGCCCGCGCCTTCGCAGAGCACACGAGGAAGCCCCCTGTAGCGCCATGAACGCGGAGAGTATTTCTACTCCAGTAGCTTCTACCTGATGCAGTAACTTGTCAATGTCGCTGGAACACCCGTCGCACCCCGGAGGAATCGGAGAGCCGCCCATGCCCCGAGAGGCGCCGTACCTCGCAGTTGCCGACTCCTTGCGCGCCCGGATCCTTGCGGGAGAGTGGGACATCGGGGCACGCCTGCCCTCCCGGGCGCAGCTCGCCGAGGAGTACGGCGTCGGCCGCAACGTCACCCAGCGAGCCATGGACCGCCTGATCATCGAGGGGCTCCTCGAAGGACGTGCGGGATCAGGCACGTACGTCCGCAAACCGCGCGAACGGATGCGCATGGTCCGCTCACGGCACCGCGAGCGCCGAGGCGGGTCGCCCTTCCGCGCCGACATGAAAGAGCGCGGCAGGAAGGGGACTTGGGAATCGCACAGTCAAGCCCGTGTGCCCGCCCCGGATTCCATCGCGGAGCGGCTCGCCATCAACCCCGGGGACCTCTGCGTGACGACCCGCTATGAGTTCCTGGCCGACGGCCACCCCGTCCAGCTCTCCGAGTCCTGGGAACCGATGGCCATCACGGACGGAACACCGATCGTGCTGCCCGAAATGGGGCCCCTGGCCGGCGCAGGTGTCGTAGAGCGCATGCAGTCCATCGGCGTAGAGATCGAAACCGCGGTCGAAGTACCGCGCCCGGCAAGGGCAACGCAGACTCAGGCGAATCTGCTCGGGATCAGCGTGGGGGACTTGGTGCTGGAGATCGAGCGAACGTACTACGACACCAGCGGGCGGCCCGTGGAGACCGCGGACATCGTCGTGCCGGACGTTCGCTGGGAAGTGGCCTATGAGTTCGGGGTCGAGTGGTCATAGGCCATTGCCGGCCTTCTTGGGCCGCCGGGTCAGCCGACGTGGATCCAGGTGTAGACCGCGAGGCCCGCGGGCACCGGGGCCGCCAAGGCGCCCACGATCAGCGCACGACCCGCCAGTGCCATTCGGCGGATGCCGGGCGCGAAAGCCGCAGCGGTCAGTGCGGCGGCAGCGCCAACGACGATCAGAACGAACCGCAGCAGAACCCCTCCGACAGGTGCCCCTTCCGCCGCACCCCAGACCGCTGCCATCCCCACGAGAAGTGTCAGCCAGCCAAGCGATGCAAGCGTGACCGCCCACACCACGGCCGCCAGCAAAGCGACGACGTTCCGGCCCCGGCGGGATCGCCGCGGCTGCTGATACGGGCCGTACAGGGCCGCGTAAGCGCTGGGGTTCATCTGGCTCATCGTCAGTTTCTTCCGCTGAGGCATGCATGAATCCTCACGGCGGAGCCACCACAACGGCATGAGTACGATCGCTCATCTCGGTGGGCCCTCGTGCCCTGGATGTGGTGTCTCAGGACGTTGGCTCTACGCGATCGGCGAGAGGTGCAACGCAGACCGCAGAGACGAAATGCATGCTCCGGGCCCACGCGAACGCCGTTAAGGGATTGGGGCGATGGGAGGTGGTGGCGGAGGGGGAGGTGGGTAGGACGGCCGAGGCGGGATCCGGGGCCCGGGTGGGCCAGCCGGTGGAGGTGGCTGAGGTTCCAATGACCTCCGGGGGCGGGGTGCCGGTTGCCGCGGCGTGAGGGGTGGGGCCGGAGACGGCGGCGGGGGCGGAGGCGGCTCCACCTCCGGCAGCACCGGGTCGCCCGCCCGCAGCCGTTCGATGGTCTGCTCGGCCCGGCGGCGGGCGTCCGGGGCGTCGTCACGTTCGTAGAAGCAGGGGACATCCCCGCGGCGGAGAGTACCGGTGGAGAGCGGCCGGTAGCCGAGCGCGTGGGCGATCTCCACCATGCGGCGAGCCTTCTCGGCGTCGACGTAGCCGAACCGCAGGTGGACACGGCCACGGCCGTCGAAGTGCGCGACTATCTCCTCGTCCTTCACGGCTCCCCGCTCGTCTCAGTCGTCCTCATAGCAGGGCAGTCCCTCGGGAAAGTCGCGGAGCTGCGGCTAACGAATCGAGGCTAATTCGGGCTGCCCACATCGGAATAACACTGTCGTCGAGTCACTGCAAGCCAGCAGGCGGCTTCGCTGGGACCTTGGGTTCGTTCTGGCAGTCCAGGACGTCGGCCATGGCGCGTGCGGAGTGCAGGAGGTATTTCATGTGGTCGCGGACCGATGTGCCGCTGGTGAGGGTATCGGTCATGACGCCCGCCAGGGGGGTCTCCGTTTCCTGCCGCGGCGACGTGCCGGGGATCTTGCACTTCACGTAGACGCCGTACTGGACGACTCCCTTGGAGTCGTCCACCCGGTGCAGTTTCACGTCCGAATTGACCGGCGTGACGATCCCGTCCTCGGCGCTCTTCGTCTGGAAGTCGAAGGGAAGGGAAGAGGGGCCGAACTCCACCCTCAGTTCTTTCTTCTTTCCTGCGTCGAAAGCAGTCATCGTGCACAGTTCGGACGACCAGTGGAATCCGTCCGAGCCCCCGGACTCCATCTGCTTGTAGTGCTGCGCTCGTGCTTCCTTCAGGTCGACGCCACCCCGGTCCAACTCGCCGCCACCGGCCACGTCCGCATGGCTCTCGACCCACTCGATGCCCGAACCTCCCAGGGCCTCCTCGCAGCCGTCCGCCGCCGAAGTTGGAGTGTCGTCCTCCGCGGAGCAGGACGTCGCCGTTAGGACCAGAGCTGCCACGGCCAAGGTGAAGGCGGATACTCTCGTCAGTCGTCGTCCACCGGTCACTCACAGGTCTCCTTGCCGTGGCCGACGAGACGGCTGAGCAGTCGCTCGACGGGGCCTTGTCTCGTGCCCCATTGACAGTGTCACGCGCCCGCTTCCTGGACCCCAGGCGGCATCGTGAAGGTGGACGGAAGTCCAGCGTTCGACTCGCAGCCGAGCAGTTTCGAAACGGTGCAACTCGATTCGTAAATGATGCGGAGGTCGCCCTCCCGCGCCGCGCCCTCGAATTCGGACGTTTCATACCTGGTACGAAATCTTTGTTCAAATGCCAGCGGGCAACTCCTCCGGCACCGTGGGCTTGTTCTGGCAGTCGAAGGTCTGGGCAACCACGCGGGCAGAATGGAGCAGGTACTTCAGGTGGTTCTCGGCTGTGGTTTCACCCGTGAGGGTGTCGGTCATGGAACCCTCGATCGGCACGCCCGTCTCCTGTCCCGCGGGCGCACCGGGCACCCCACATTTCACGTAGACGGAGTAGCGGTCGGGGGAGCCTCGATCCTTCCAGATTACAAATTTCACGTCGGAGTTGACAGAAATCACGGACTTAGCGTCATAGATTCCTGTTTTCTTGCCGAATGGATAGTCGAAAGGAAAGATGGACGCACCGTAGCGGAATGACAAGTAATTCTTGTGAGGCTTCTGTTCCTTCACTACCACCCTACACACTTCGGACCCCGTGAAAACAGGCACCTTATTACTTTGGGAATCCCACGCCCTTGCATCCTCATAGTATTGGTCTTTGGCGCTTTTCAGGTCGCTGGTCTCGGCCAGGCCAGTTTCTCGTACACTACTGCGCTTGACCCATTTGACACCGGCCGCACCCAGCAACACTTCACAGGTTTCCCGTGTACTGTCAGCGGTCTTCTCCGGATCGGTGGACTCTTTCGCGTTACCGGAGCTGCATGCCGTCGACCCGAGCAACAATGTCACCAGCATGGGGACGGAAAACATCTTTGCCCTACGCATCCTCACCAGCCCCGAGCATCGTCAGTGTCGCTCTGATCCCCGCCCGCCGAGTACGCGGCCTGTGCCTTCAAGGTCAGTTCCCTCACCTGGTGCGGGGTCATGTGCTCGTCGTCCGCGTAGTTCAAGAGCGGTGTCATCGCGTTTTGTGCTCCCCGATCCTTCGCCTTCTGAATCGAATCGATGGCTTCCTGATCGTTGTTGTACTCGTTGTTCTGAAGCCAATCGATCGTCTGCGTTCCCATAACCGTCTGGCCGGCGCTGCCGAGCGTCTCGAAGCCAAGCGGTACAGCAACGGCAGCGGCAACCCCGGCGGGAACCACCACTCCCGAGGCCACGCCCACACCCACACCGATCGCGGCACCGGCCACGAACTTACGCCACTCCGCCTGCTTTTCGAGCGCCTTGTTCCGAGCGGTCTCGTCTTCGCCGTACTGATGGCCAATGGCCTCTGTACGGGCCTGATCCAGTAGGCCGTGCATCGACATGCTGTGCAGTCCCGCATCCAGTGCGTCGTCCCGGTTGTCGCCCTGAGCCGCCATGAGGCTCGATCCGTACACCTGCTGCGCCGTCGAGACGGTCTCGTAGGAATCCTCGTCAGATGCGAGCGCCCGCAGGAAATCGATCGTCTCCGGACCCCCGAAATCGCGGAGATGACTCCCGTCGGCGTTGAAGAGGCCTTTCCTGTCCCCGAGCTCTCCGCTTCCGCCCCAGTCGGCCATGGAGTAGTTGAAACTGTCGATGTGACCAGCCGCGATCTTCGCAAGGCTGTCCCGGATCCCGTCCTGCTTGTCGATCTCGTCGGCCGAGTTGTAGTTGCCCATGACCTTGGACACGAGGTCCAGACGGTCCTCGCGCGCCTGGATTTGGGCCTCGGTCTTCGTTGGCGGGATGTGGGGGTTCTGGTCGTCGTACGGATACCCCAGCGTGGCGGACTCGAGGGCGTGGCCGAGGTTGTTGTATCCGATGGGCTTTCCGTCGTCGTCCACCGGCCACTCGCGGGCATCCTTGCCGTGGCCCACGAGGTAGTCGAAGTTGCTGAGCTTGTCGTCGCCCTGGCCGGTCGAGCCGTTGAAGAAGTCGAGGGACGCCTCGGGGTTGTGGCCGAGGGCGTCCATGAAGCCGACGACGGGGTCGTTGAGGTTGCCGGTGGGCGGGTAGGTGAGCGTGGTGGTGTCTCGCCACGCGACCTTGGGGTCGCCCGGGTACTCGCGCTCGTACTTCAGCATCGCCGTGCCGTAGTCGTGGAGGAAGTCGTCGTCGAACTTCCCCTTGCCCATCAGGCTGCTCATCACCTGGAAGCCGTTCGGGCCCATGGGCATGGCAGGGTCGACGGGGAACGGCTTGCCACCGGCCGCGATCACGTCCTTCTTCCACGCCTCCATCGCCGGGCTGTCGCTGTGGGAGGCATTTGCGAGCGACATGCTCAGGTTGTCCTGCACCTGAGCCAGGAGCTTGGCCTTGTCGCCCTCGACCGCACCGCCGGGCGGAGAGGCGAGATCGCGCCAGAACTGGAGAGTGCCGTCCCCTCCCAACCCGGTGGCGAAGGCCTCGGTGAAGCCGGGGTTGTCGCGTTGGTTCTCGAGGGCCTCGTTGAAGCGCGCCAGTTTCTCCTTGCTCCACTCGTCGACGTTCCCCTTGCCGATCTCCTTCCGCCAATACTCAGCGTCCGCCTTGCCCTGCTCGCGGTCGGCATCCTTCAGGCTGTCGGGACCTTGGTCAGTGAAGTCGTATTTGTTCTTGGCCAATTGGCGCAGAGCCCGGGCCGCGATGCGGTCGGTCTCGGTCGCCTCCCAAAGGATCTTGGTGATCCTGCTCTGGGCGGCGTCCAGTTCCGCGGCCGTCGGCTTGTGGATGTCGGCGCCCCCAGCCGCCGCACCGGAGGGGACGGAGGCGGCGACCTTTCCGTTTCCGTTGACGTAGATATTGTTCTTCGCCAGCTCGTCGATGGCGGTGCGCAGGTCTTCCTTGTGCTGCTTGAAGGCGCTGTGCGCGTCGCGCAGCACTGCCAGGACGCTCTTGGCGGCGGCGGCCGCGTCCGCGAACTGCGCCGCGGTCTTCGTGACGAACTCCCGCGAAACCGTGGCGTTGACGCCCTTCCAGTCCGCGGCGTTGGCCTTCTTCTCCAGATCGGCCGCGCTGAGCTCGCCGTCGCTGCCGGTGGCGAGCCGCTCCAGCCTGCCCACCATGGTCTTCCAGTCGGAAACCGCGGTGTTCAGCGTGCCCAGGCGCAGATCCGTAAGTTCCTGCGCGGTCAGCGTGTCCGCCGCCATGTTGTTGTCAGCCCCCGTTGCCGCTACTTGAAGTACTCGTTGATACGCGAGGTTGTCATCAGGTCGCCTGCGGCGTTCCTCATGCCGGTCTGGATGTGCACGTCGTCCTTCGCGTGCTGGGCACGACTGAAGTCCAGATGGTTGGAGATATGGGCGCATGCCTCCTTCAGCGTCTGCTGCTGAGTGTTCCACGCGTCGTGCAGCTCGGTGAGCGCGGAGCCCATGTCGAGGCCATCGTTGAAGAGGTCGACGGACGCCGTGAAGGTACTCGGGCGCGCGAAGTCCGCGTCCACCCGGAACCTCTCGCGCAGGTCGTACGCCATATTGCCGAGCTTGCCCAACTCGTCGTCGTGAACGACGAGATCCGAGCCCCCGCCACTGCCACCGCCCCCATCAGCCGGCAGCTGATTCAGCTGCATCCGCGCCGACTGTCTCTGCACGGCATCGGCCTTGAGCTGCTCCCACTCTTCCCACGCCATCCGGCGTGCCCCCTCCCCGTACGCGAATGCAATCGCTCAAACATGCCGCGCTTACCCCGTATGCCTTCGAACATTCCTAGCATGACGCTGTATGACTGGAGTCACACAGAGCACGGCGCCACGCCTTCACGTCGCCGTTCTGAGGAAAACGGTGCTCAGGCAGAACCCGGTCCTCTACTGGGCGGCGGTGTGCCGCTCCCAAGGGTGTACGGAGGAGGCGGCGCGAACCCTCCTGCGGTAGAGGGGAGTTGACCGGGGGCGTGCACGGATGTGGAGGGTTCGCTGTGGGTGTCCGGCGCCTGCGGATGAAGACGGTCAGTGCGAACGCCGCCGCGAGTTCAGGATCGCGATGCCCCTGACAGGGGCGGCCTCGGCCCAGACGTTCAGTGCTGCGCCCAACCGCGATGCCCTGACCGCGCCTTCCTCGCTCGGAGTCGGAAGTGCAGGTCGGTGGCGTTGGCGGGGGCGGGCTTGCCGTGCGGATCGGTGACCGCAGTCACGGCCAGGCCGGCGGTCGTGGCCAGCTCTTCGAACTCATCGCGGGTGTACCAGTGCAAGACCCACGGGCGCTCCACAACGCTGCTGTCTGAGCCGTGGTGGCGTTCGTAGCGCAGAAGTGTCGTCTGTGTCCGAGCAGTCTCGTCGCGTTGCTCGGCGACGACGGATACCCGAAGCTCGGCGCCGTCGGGTGCGGTGGCCGTGCGTACCTGGCCGATCTGTTCGGCCGGGGTCGGTGCGGGAGTGAACAGGGGTACCAGGGCCGTGCCGTCCTCGGCCAGGTGAGCGCGGATGCCGTGCAGGGCGGCCAGCGCGGTGGCGTTGTCGGGGAGCAGGGTGAAGGTCGGCCCGGCGAGGAAGATCGCCCGGTAGCGGCGGGGCAGGTTCAGGGCCTCCATCCGCTGGTGAAACACGGTGGCGGGGATCCCTTGCTCGTCCGCTCGGCGCTGGAGGCGTTGCAGCATGTCCACGGAGGAGTCGACGCCCTCGACCTCCAGGCCGCGTCGGCACAGCTCCAGCAGAGGATCACCGTCCCCGCATCCCAGCTCCAAGGCAGGCACGCCGGCTTGCTGAATGAAGGCTGCATAGGGCTCGGGGTCCTGGGAGAAGGACTTCAGCGGCCCGTAGAGCTCTGCGACGATGCCGGTGTAGAAGTCAGCGGGGTCCACGCCAGTCACCCTATGCAAGCTCATCCCGTGCGTTCACTTGAATATCGGGACGGGACCGGGTCACTATGCCGCCTTCGCCCGATGCCCACGTGATGCACGTTTCAGTTCGGCCCGTCGATCAGCCCCAGGAAGAAGACAACGGCGACCAACACGGTGCAGGGCGCCAGGGCCGCGAAGGCGCCGCGGCGGATTGTGTTCTGCTCGTTCCATGGCAGGCACCAACTGACCAGCAGCAGGACGATGGAGACCGCGAGGCCGATCTGGAGGGCCGTGAAGGCAGTGTTGAAGCTCTGGTCGAAACGCTCGGCCTCCACCCCGTTGCAGGCGTCGCAGGCCATGGGAGTAAGCCCGCCGAAGAAGAGGGCCAGGAGGCTGGCCGGGAGCGTGATCACGGTCGAGATCAACGGCGCGATCCACGCGCGCGGCACGGCAGCGTTCGGTCTGTTGTTGTCCACCATGCGCTCCACCCAACCGGGAGGGCTGGACCGGCACATGGGCGCTTTTACTCAATCGCCGTAGGCGGTATGTCCGGCTCAGGCCGGCGACTTGACCGGGTGAACCCCGAAGGGACCGCCCGCACCACGGATGGCAGGCGGCCCCTTCGGGGTGTTCAAGTGACCGGAGGTCAGGAGGCCTTGGCCTTCTCCTCCGTCTTGGTCGCGGCAGCGACGGGCGCCGGCTTGGCCGCCTCGTAGAACTCCTCGCGCGGGGACTCCAGCGCGCCGAGGGCGACGACCTCGCGCTTGAGGAACATGCCCAGCGTCCAGTCGGCGAAGACCCGGATCTTGCGGTTCCAGGTCGGCATGGCCATACCGTGGTAGCCACGGTGCATGTACCACGCCAGGCGGCCACGCAGCTTGATCTTCATCTTGCCCATGACGATCATCGCCACGCCCTTGTGGAGGCCGAGCCCGGCCACCGCGCCCTTGTTGGCGTGCGAGTACTCCTTCTGCGGGAAGCCCCGCATGCCGGAGACCACGTTGTCGCCGAGGACCTTGGCCTGGCGGAGGGCGTGCTGGGCGTTCGGCGGGCACCAGGCGTTCTCCACGCCGGCCTTGCGGGCGGCGATGTCCGGCACCTGGGCGTTGTCGCCCGCGGCCCAGATGTAGTCGGTGCCCTGGACCTGGAGGGTCGCCGCCGTGTCGACGTGGCCTCGCGGGCCGAGGGGGAGGCCGTAGCGGGCCAGGACCGGGTTGGGCTTGACGCCCGCGGTCCACACGATGGTGTTGGAGTCGACCTCGAGGCCGTTCTTCAGCACCACGTGGCCGTCGACGCAGGAGTCCATGGAGGTGGACAGGTAGATCTCGACGCCGCGGCTCTCCAGGTGCTCCTTGCCGTACTGGCCGAGCTTGGGGCCGACCTCGGGGAGGATCTTGTCGGCGGCGTCGACGAGGATGAAGCGCATGTCCTCGCGAGACACGTTGTTGTAGTACTTCGCCGCGTCGCGGGCCAGGTCCTCGACCTCGCCGATGGTCTCCGCACCCGCGAAGCCACCGCCGATGAAGACGAAGGTGAGCGCCTTGCGGCGGATCTCCTCGTCAGTGGTGGAGTCGGCCTTGTCGAGCTGCTCGAGGACGTGGTTGCGCAGACCGATGGCCTCCTCGATGCCCTTCATGCCGATGCCCTGCTCGGCGAGGCCGGGGATCGGGAAGGTGCGGGAGACCGCGCCGAGCGCGACGACGAGGTAGTCGAAGGGGAGCTCGTACGCTTCACCGACCAGCGGGGAGATCGTGGCGACCTTGCGGTCCTGGTCGATGGTGGTGACCCGGCCGGTGAGCACCTCCGCCTTGGGGAGCACGCGTCGCAGCGGGACGACGACGTGTCGCGGGGAGATGTTGCCGGCGGCGGTTTCGGGAAGGAAGGGCTGGTAGGTCATGTACGACCGGGGGTCGACGACCGTGACGGTCGCCTCGCCGTAGCGCATCTTCTTGAGAATGCGCCGAGCTGCGTACAGGCCTACGTACCCACCGCCTACTACGAGGATCCTGGGACGCTCCGTGGTGCTCATGCCATCGAGTATCCACCTGCCTCAGGGGGGTAGTTCGTGCGCCCCTTCACAAGCTCTTGCAGGCCCTGTGTTACACTCCCCGGCCCGCGTGACGCAGGTCATGGTCACGCCCGGAACCGAGGGGCGGTACGACCCGTTGTCAATGCCGCGTGAGCTGCCTCTCTGGGTCGCCGACCCCCGTGTGAGCCGGTCGAAACACGCTTCCGCGAGAGCCTTCCAGTACACCCCTGCAGCAGCCTTCTGAACGCGTTCAAGGGCTGCTCGGCCCCCGGAAGGGCCAACCGGGCCCTTTCCACCCTCCGACAGGGCCGAATTCCTTGTGAAGAACTTCACGAAGTTTTCCGACAGGGCGTCGCGGAGGGCCCCACGGAGGCCCTTCGGATGAGCTCATACGCTAGCCGACCCGCTCAACTGATGGCTACTGACCAGTAGTAAACGAGACCCGGACCACCCAGCCCGAGCGACCTGCGCCACCGACCATGCGCCGCCAGGCCTCAGTGCGCTTCAAGGAGGTGGGTGGAGGCGGCCCGCAGGACTTCGCGCAGGATCGGCGGCGTGGCCCAGGGCACCACGGAGCGGAGGCCGGCGGCGGAGCGGGCGTCCTTGTCGAGCAGCAGAGCCGCGTGCAGCTCCGCGATCAGGGGCGGGAGCAGGTGCGCGCAACCGTCCGGGTGCTCGCCGGTCGCGCCGGCGAGCACCCCTTCTTCGAAGTTCTCATGTTCTTCCGACTCCACCCACCATGAGAAGTCCCGCAGGCGGGCGTATCGCAGCTCCGCCTCCCAGGAAGACATCGGGAGTTCCTCGAAGCGGGCGATCCCTTCTCGCTTCGAGGTGCGAAGCGACGAGGCCGTGTGGGTCAGGAACTCCAGCCGGTCCTGATCCCCGGCGGCCGCATCCAGCCTCGTGAGGAAGCCTGGCGGCAGATCCTGGTCCGGGGATGTCTTCAGCTCCTCGGCGATGAGGTCGAGGAGGGCTGCCAGCGTGGCGCTCGGCATGGCCCACCTCGCTGTGGCGCAGCTGTCCAGTGTTCGGTTGATGCGTGCGATCTCGTCGGCGAACGGTGCCGTCCCGCCTCGTTCGCGTGCCGAGGCGAGGATGTCGACGAGCCTCGCCACCATCCCGTTGTTGAAGACGGCGCCGGTATAGGAAGTCACGGTCGGCCGCTGCAGTTCACGCGACGGACCACGCGATGCCGTCGAGGATGTCGTGCTCGCTCACGACGACCTCCTCCGCGCCGGTCCGTTCCATGATCGACAGCAGGACGAGAGCCCCCGCCGCGATGACGTCCACCCGCCCCGGATGCATGGACGGGACGGCCGCGCGTTCGGCGTGGGTGGAGTGCAGCAGCCAGTCGGTGATCTCGCGGACCCTGTCGTGGGAGACACGGGAGTGGTGGATGCGGGCCGAGTCGTACTCGGGCAGGTTCTGCGCGATCGCCGACACCGTCGTCACCGAGCCGGCCAGGCCGACCAGCGTGTGCGCCTCGCGCAGCGGCACCGTCTCCTCGGCGAGGTCGAGGGCCGCCTCGATGTCCGCCCGCATCGCGGCGATCTGCTCCTCGGTCGGCGGGTCGGAGACCACGCCGTCGCGGACCAGGTGCCGTTCGGTCATCCGCACACAGCCGACGTCGACCGAGCGCGCCGCGCGGACGTGGTCCTCGCCGACGACGAACTCGGTCGAGCCGCCGCCGATGTCCACGACGAGGTAGGGCTTGGGGAGATGGTCGTGTTCCGCCAGCTCCCTGGTCGCGCCGGTGAAGGAGAACTCGGCCTCCTGGTCGCCGGTGATGACCTCAGGTTCGACGCCCAGAATGTCCATGACCCCGCGCACGAAGTCGTCCCGGTTCTCGGCGTCCCGGGAGGCGGAGGTGGCGACGAAGCGGAGCCGCTCGGCGCCGTGCTCCTTGATGATCGCGGCGTACTCGCGGCAGGCCGCGAAGGTCCGCTCCAGGGCCTCGGGGGCCAGGCGGCCGGTGCGGTCGACGCCCTGGCCGAGCCGCACGATCGTCATACGGCGGTCCAGGTCGACGAGTTCGCCGGTGGCCGGGTCTGCGTCGGCGACCAACAGCCGGATGGAGTTCGTGCCGCAGTCGACGGCGGCCACTCGGGTCACTGGTCGTTCTCCTCGTTCGGTACGGTCACGCAGGCGCCCTTGCGCCACCACTCCGGCAGCATGGCGAGGGCCTCGTCGCCGAGGGGGTTCACGCCGGGTCCGGCGGCCAGCGAGTGGGCGACCAGGACGTGCAGGCACTTCACCCGGTCCGGCATGCCGCCGGCGCTCGGGAAGCCCTTCAGCTCCTCGATCTCGTCCCGGCGCCGGATGTAGTCCTCGTGCGCGGCGCGGTAGGCGGCGGCGAGCTCGGGGTCGGTCTCCAGGCGGGCCGTCATCTCCTTCATCACGCCGTTCGCCTCCAGGGTGCCGATCGCCGAGGACGCCTTGGGGCAGGTCAGGTAGTACAGCGTCGGGAAGGGCGTGCCGTCGGGCAGCCGCGGGGCGGTCTCCACGACGTCCGGCTGCCCGCACGGGCACCGGTGCGCGATGGCGCGCAACCCGCGCGGCGGCCGGCCGAGCTGCTGCTTGAAGGCCTCGACGTCCGCGTCGGTGGGCTCGGTGCGCGGGGTGGGCGGCGGGGGGGTCTCCATGACGTTCTTTCTCTTGTGTTCACTGGTCGGAGGCGTCGGACTTGTCGACGCCGTCCCAGACGTTCGCGTACCAGGGGCGGTCGGCCGCCCCGGAGTCGGCGTGCGACTGCTCGGCCGCGTCCGGGTCGATCACGACGTAACCGGTCTCCCCCGGCATCACATAGTGCAGTCGCTGCCGGATCTGCTGCTCCGCGTACGCGTCGTCCTGCCAGCGTGCCTTGAGGTCGCGCAGTTCCTCGACCCGCTGCCGGGCCTGTTCCTGCTGCCGCTGGAGGTCGGCGATCTCGGCGCGCTGGGCGACGTACTGCCTTATCGGATAGGCGAGGGCGACCACCAGCGAGCAGACGACGAGCGCGAGCAGTGCGGCGCGGCCGGTCAGCCGGGAGCGGCGGGCCTGGCGCCGGGTCTGGGAGCGGTAGACGCGGGCGGCCGTCTGCTCGCCGAGCAGCCGGATCCTGGTCGTGGTGGAGAAACGGTCCCGGTCCTTGGCGGCCATCT
Organism: Streptomyces sp. NPDC059866; assembly: GCF_042731325.1. Classification (NCBI taxonomy): domain Bacteria; kingdom Bacillati; phylum Actinomycetota; class Actinomycetes; order Kitasatosporales; family Streptomycetaceae; genus Streptomyces; species Streptomyces sp. NPDC059866. Next base: position 107,107 of record NZ_JBHWJT010000006.1, read on the forward strand.
CCCACTCCCGTCACACGCGCGTACGTCCCCGCACACGGTACGGGACCGAGTACGGGGACGTACGTACGACGCTTCCTACGAGGCTCGCTCAGCCCTTGAAGCGGGGGAACGCCGAGCGGCCGGCGTACACCGCGGCGTCGTCGAGGATCTCCTCGATGCGCAGCAGCTGGTTGTACTTGGCGACGCGCTCGGAGCGGGCCGGGGCGCCGGTCTTGATCTGACCGCAGTTGGTGGCGACGGCCAGGTCGGCGATGGTGACGTCCTCGGTCTCGCCGGAGCGGTGGGACATCATGCACTTGAAGCCGTTGCGCTGGGCCATCTCGACGGCGTCCAGGGTCTCGGTCAGCGAGCCGATCTGGTTGACCTTGACCAGCAGGGCGTTGGCGGCGCCCTCCTCGATGCCCCTGGCCAGGCGCTCGGGGTTGGTGACGAACAGGTCGTCGCCGACGAGCTGGACCTTGTCACCGAGCTTGGCGGTGATGGTCTTCCAGCCCTCCCAGTCGTCCTCGAACAGCGGGTCCTCGATGGAGACCAGCGGGTAGGCGTCGACCAGCTCGGCGTAGTACTCGGTCATCTCGGCGGCCGAGCGCGCCTTGCCCTCGAAGAGGTAGGAGCCGTCCTTGTAGAACTCGGACGCGGCGACGTCGAGCGCAAGGGCGATCTGCTCGCCGGGGGTGTAGCCGGCCTCCTTGATCGCCTCGAGGATGAGGTCGAGGGCCTCGCGGTTGGAGCCGAGGTTGGGGGCGAAGCCGCCCTCGTCGCCGAGGCCGGTGGCCAGGCCCTTGCTCTTCAGGACCTTCTTGAGGGTGTGGTAGACCTCGGTGCCCCAGCGCAGGGCCTCGGAGAAGGACTCCGCGCCGATCGGGGCGATCATGAACTCCTGGATGTCCACGTTGGAGTCGGCGTGCGAGCCGCCGTTCAGGATGTTCATCATCGGCACCGGCAGCAGGTGCGCGTTCGGGCCGCCCAGGTAGCGGAAGAGCGGCAGGTCGCTGGCCTCGGAGGCGGCGTGCGCGACGGCGAGCGAGACGCCGAGGATGGCGTTGGCGCCGAGGGAGCCCTTGTTGTCGGTGGCGTCCAGGTCGAACATCGCCTGGTCGATCAGGCGCTGCTCGGTGGCGTCGTAGCCGACCAGCTCAGGGCCGATCTGCTCGATGACGGCCAGGACGGCCTTCTCGACGCCCTTGCCCTGGTAGCGGTTGGGGTCGCCGTCGCGGAGCTCGATGGCCTCGAAGGCGCCCGTGGAGGCGCCGGACGGAACGGCGGCACGACCCGTGCTGCCGTCGTCGAGGCCGACCTCGACCTCGACCGTGGGGTTGCCTCGGGAGTCCAGGATTTCCCGGGCTACGACGACGTCGATGGACGGCACGAGCATCTCCTTCGTGGATGTGACGCGGTTTAGCAGGACCGCAGCGGCTCTGCGAGACGAGCCTAACCGGCTCCGTGGGATCGGCCAGCCGGTCGCCCGCCCCGTGGACGGAACCGATCGTAAATTGTTTCCGAATGGAACAAAGACGGTTCCTCAAGAATGAGGGCCCGAGCGAAGAACGAGGGCACGAGCGGTGACACAAAAGCCCCGCCCCGGCGCGTACGGGGGAACACGCGCCGGGGCGGGGGCCCGCGGGGACGGGGGGACCCTCACGGGGGTCTGCGAAGCCCGGATCGCTTCAGGTCAGGTGAAGCTGCCGACCCGGGTGGACCCGGATTACTTCAGGTGCAGCTGCTGACCGGGGTAGATGAGGTCGGCGTCCTCGACGATGTCCTTGTTCAGCTGGAACAGCTTCTCCCAGCCGCCCTCGACATCGTGCTTCTCGGCGATGGTGCTGAGCGTGTCGCCGGTGACGACCTTGTACTCGCCGTCACCCTTCGCGACCTTCTCACCGGTCGGGGCGGTGACGGTCTTCTGCGCCGGGCGCTCCTGCGAACGGGAGGCCGGCTGCTGCTCGGTCGAGCGGGTGGTGGTCTCGGTGCTGCTCTGCGAGGAGCCCTCCGAGGAGGAGTCGCTCGCGCCACCGCCGGTGTACGTGGCGTTCGACAGGCCCGTGCCGCAGTGCGGCCAGGCACCCTTGCCCTGACCCGCGAGCACCTTCTCGGCGATCTGGATCTGCTGCGCCTTGGTGGCCTGGTCGGCCGTGGCGGCGTACTGCGTGCCGCCGTACGCGGCCCAGGTGGAGGCGGAGAACTGCAGACCGCCGTAGTAGCCGTTGCCGGTGTTGATGGACCAGTTGCCGCCCGACTCGCACTGGGCGACGGCGTCCCACTCGGAGGCGGTGGCGGCGGAGGCGCTGCCGGCCGCCATCAGCGGGGCGGCGACGGCGGCGGCGCCGGTGACGCCGACGACGGCTATGGCGCGAGCGGCCTTGGACGGACGACGGTGCTTGCCCTTGCTGGAAAACAGCATGGAGAGATCCCCTCACCGACGCCTGCGAGGTGAGCTGTCGGGTTCGGGCCGGTTGAGTTGCCCGGCCACGCCCCTGTGGGGAGGCGTGACTTCACCCCAAGCCGTACCGGCTCAACTGTCCGGTGCGGCGCTTACCTTGGGTCCCCCGCTCCTGCCTACGGCGCTTGACGCGACGACTGTTCCCGAACGGCCGCTGGCAGGATTCGGCGTTGCGGCAGCCGGGGCTCGCGTTGGCGAGCGGTCATGACCGTAGACACGCGATTGGCGGAATTTCAAAGAGGATCAGGGCCTCTGAGACTCATCCCACACTTTCACCAAACCGGACATTAGGCGCGAAGTGTGACGTGAACTCCCGCTACTTTTCGCCCGGTTCGACCCCGACATCCAGCGTCTGACCGGGGATGATGTGGTTGGGGTCGGCGCCGACGGTCTCCTCGTTGTCCGCATAGAGCACGGGCCACCCCCCTTGGACGCCAAGGGAGTCGGCGATGCCCCAGAGGCTGTCCCCCTCGCGCACGGTGTACGACCCGTCGGCGGCATCGCGGGCGGAGGCGCTGTCGCGCGAGGCGTGACGGCCCGAGGAATCGGCCGTACGAGCGTCGGCGGCGTCCTCGTCGGCGCTGTCGCCGCGATGCCTGCCCGTCCCGGTGTCGATCAGACCGGAATCACCTTCACTCTGCCCAGAGTTGTCCGATTCCGTGCCCTTCGGGGTGACTGTGGGCGAGCTGTCGGATTCCTGAGAGTTGCCCGAGGTGGAGTCGGTGGGCGTCGGGCTCGCGGAACCGTCCGTCGCATTCGATGACGAGTCAGACGACGGGGACGGCGCGGTGGATTCAGGCGAAGATCCTGCCGAATCAGACGAACCGGACGAGCTGGAGGAACCGGACAAGCCGAGCGAGTTACGCAGGCTCTCGGAAGTGTCCGACGAGGTGTCACCGGCCACACCCGTGTCCACATCGGCCGACCCCTTGTCGGCGTTGAGACCGGAGGTGAGCCCGCAGGTGCCCCACGCGCCCACGCCCTGGTCCGCGAGCACCTTCTCGGCGACGGCTATCTGCTGCGAACGACTGGCCTGGTCGGCGCTGGCCGCGTACGCGAGGCCGCCGTACCGCTCCCAGTCCTCCTGGGACAACTGCAGCCCTCCGTAGTACCCGTCGCCCGCGTTGGCGCTCCAGGAGCCGCCGCTCTCGCACTCCGCCACCCGGTCCCACGTCGTGCCGCTGGCCGCGCTCGCGCCGGTGGCGCCGAGGAGTGGGATGGCGATGGCGGACCCGGTCACGCCGGCCGCGACCACGAGGGCCGGAACCTGGCGGGGGCGACGGTGACGACCGTTCCCGGAGAGCATGCGGGGACCTTTCACGAGACAGCAGTGACCGGCGCGGCGACTGGTGTTCGACGTCGCGCTGATGGGTGAACGTATCGGCAGTCGATCACTTGTCACAAGTTAATGCCGCGCAGATCACGTGAAGATCACAGAGTTGAGGTCGTGTCACGTTTTCGGTGCCGGAGTGGAGGGTTCCGGTCGAATCCGGGGAGTTGCCTTACGAAATGGGCGTGAACTCCACGGGCAGCGTGCGCAGTCCGCGCATGATGAGGCCGCCGCGCCAGCGCAACTCGCTCGGGTCCACGGCCAGTCGGAGGTCCGGGAGGCGGGTGAGGAGGGTCGCGAGCGCGGTCTGCCCCTCCAGACGGGCGAGCGGGGCGCCGAGGCAGTAGTGGATGCCGTGCCCGTAGCCGAGGTGCTGGTTGTCACGGCGGGCGAGGTCGAGGGTGTCCGGATCGGCGAACCGCTGCGGATCCCGGTCCGCGGCGGCGAGTACGACGAGCACGGGGTCGCCGGGCGCGATGTCCTGCCCTCCGACGGTGAGCGGCTGGGTGGCGAACCGCCAGGTGGCCAGCTCCACCGGGCCGTCGTAGCGCAGGAGTTCCTCGACCCCGGTTTCCAGGAGGCCACGGTCGCCGGTGGCGAGGGCCTGCTGGAGGCGGGTGCGCTGTTCGGGGTGGGTGAGCAGGGCGTAGGTGCCGTTGCCGATCAGGTTGACGGTGGTCTCGAACCCGGCGAACAGCAGGATGAACGCCATCGCCGCGGCCTCGTTCTCGGTGAGGTGCTCGCCGTGGTCGGAGGCGCGGATGAGGCCGGAGATGAGGTCCTCGCCCGGGACCGGTTCGGAGGAGAGCGACTCTCGCTTGCGGTGGATGAGGTCGGCAAGATAGCCGCGCATCTTCTTCACCGACCGCGCGACCCCGCCCCGCGGCCCTCCCCCGTGCCGGATCATCATGCCCGCCCAGTCCCGGAAGTCGTCCTGGTCCTCGCGGGGGACGCCGAGCAGGTCGCAGATGGCGTAGATGGGGAGCGGGAAGGCGAACTCGTGGATGAGGTCGGCGGAGCCGGTGCGGGCGAACCGGTCGAGGAGGTCGTCGGTGAGCTCCTGCACCCGGGGCGCGAACTCGGCGACGCGGCGGGGCGTGAAGGCCTTGGAGACGAGCCGGCGGAGGCGGGTGTGGTCCGGCGGGTCGATGTTGAGCAGATGCGTCATCAGCTCCGCCTTGCGCTCACCGGGGATGCCCGTCTTGCCCTTGGCGTGCGCGGGCTCGTCGTGGTGGGCGGGGTTCTTGCTGAGCCGCTGGTCGGCGAGGGCCTGCTTGGCGTCGGCGTAACGGGTGACCAGCCAGGCCTCCACACCGCTGGGGAGCCGTGTCCGGTGGACGGGGGCGTGCTCACGGAGCCAGGCGTAGGCCGGGTAGGGGTTGGTGGCGAACTCCCACGTGAAGAGCTCGGGGGCGTCCTGGTGGGGGCTCGGGCGGTGGGGCTGGCTGGTCACCCGTTGACGGTATCCGGAGGCGGAGGGGCGGGTGACATCGGTCGTCGGTCGGCATCGGTCGCCGGTCGCCGGTCGCCGGGTGACATCGGTCGCCGGGTGACATCGGTCGCTGGTCGGCGAGTGACGTCAGTCGCCGGTCCCGGCTGTGTCTGAATCCATCCGCTGTCCCCGGCTCTCGGTCTCCTGTCCCCGGCTCTCGGTCTCCCTGATCGCATCCCGGTAGGCCCGCGCCGCCGCCCGTAGCGCCGCTTCCGGGTCGACGCCCTCCGCCTCGGCCCGTATCGCCAGCGCCAGCAGCTCGTATCCGACGCCCTCGGTCTTCGGCAGGGGCACCTCCAGGCCCGCCGTACGCACCCGGGACGCCAGCTTCGCCGCGAGGGCCAGGCCCGGCTGGTGCAGGGGGATGCCCTCCGTCACCGACGTACGCCGCTTCTCCTGTGCCTTCGTGCGCAGCCAGTGCTCCTTGACCTCCTCGGGGGTGGAGGCCGTCTCGTCCCCGAAGACATGCGGATGGCGGTGGATGAGCTTGGCGACGATGCCGGCCGCCACGTCGTCGATCGAGAAGGGCGCGTCCGGGTCCTCCTCGGCTATCCGGGCGTGGAAGACGACCTGGAGGAGGACGTCACCGAGTTCCTCGCGCAGTTCCTCGCGGTCGCCGTCCTCGATCGCCTCGACGAGTTCGTACGCCTCCTCGATGCCGTACTTCGCCAGGCCCTGGTGGGTCTGGCGGGACGACCACGGGCATTCGGCGCGGATACGGTCCATGACCTGCACGAGGTCGAGGAGGCGGGCGCCCGGCAGGTCGTAGGAGGCGGGGAGCAGCTCCAGCTCCGGCATCTGCACACGTCCGGTGCCGGCGAGGCGGGCCAGGCCGTCGGTCAGCGCGGGCTCGCCCTCACCCGCGGCGACGACCACCACGGTGTGCCCGTCGGCGCACACGTCGACCAGTTCCTCGGCGGTCGGGGATTCCTCGTCCACGGCTATCCCCGCCTCCCGCAGATACGGCAGCTGCGGGTGTGCCCCGTCCGCGCAGAGCACCCGGTCGGCGGTGCGCAACGCCTGCCACGCCGGCCAGGAGAGCAGGCCGGGCGCGACACGGTGACTGGTGGTGAGCAGGACGATCCGGCCGGGGGCGAGGTCGGGGCTCGCGTCCGGGGCGCCTTCGAAGCTGGTTGCGTTCACGATCCGAACGTAACCCACGTCGCCGACAAGCCCCCGAGTTGTCCACAGGCGGGCCGCCGCACCGTTACGCCGGTTGCTGCGCCTGCGCCGTCGAGACGTCCCGTACCCACGGCGCCTGCTGGTCGACGCGGCTGCTCCGCTCGACGTCCCAGGCGCCGTAGCGCGGGTTGAGGTCGACGTTCAGCTTCTCGGAAGCCTTGGACAGGGCGTCCCAGAAGGCCGGCTGGCTGGTGTCGGTGCCGAGCTTCGCGGCGAGCTTCTGGGCCTCGAGCTGGAGACGGAGGTTCTCGTCCAGCCGCTCCGGCGCAATGCTGTACTGCTGCAGCCAGGCCGTCTGCAACGCCTTGGGGCCACCGACCTGCTCCTCCAGGCCGGCCCGCATCTCCTGGACCTCCTTGCGGCTGACGGTGATGCCGGCGTCCTGGGCGGCGCGGTGCAGCACCCGGTCCAGGACCATGTTGTGCAGGGTGTCGCGGGACAGGGTGCCGGTGTTGGCGATGGCCTGCGCGTACTGCGCCTCGTCGTTCACCGCCGCCCGCTGCGCCGCGCGCACCTCGTTCACCCTGCTCTCGAGCTGGGACACGGTGATCCGCTGACCGCCGACGACGGCCGCCGCACCGGGGTGCGCATCGTTTCCGCAGGCGGTGAGGAGCGGGGCCGCGGCGATCGCGGCGGACAGGAGGAGCGCGGTGCGACGACGGCGGTGCAAGGAAACCTCCCGAGGAGATTGTGCGACGGTGCACAAGGTCTTGCGGTGATCGATAGTAGGCAGCGGCCCAGCTTTGGCCAACCCATTCGACCAACGATTCACCAGGACTTCGGGCACCGCCGCGCCACCCGGCCGCAGGAGGACTACCCGCGTACCTGGCCCAGCCACTGCAGCGTCCGGCGTACCTCCACCGCCAGCGGATGCCCGGGACCGTTCAGCCGTTCGACGTCGTGCAGGAGCCGGGCCAGCGTGTCGTGCGCGGCGGGGCGGTCGCCGACGGCGAGGAGGAGGTGGCCGATGCGGCGGCGGACGTCGTGGGAGAGCTCGGGGTCGCCGGAGACGTACTGGTTCTCGTAGTACGGCAGCAGTGCCCGGTACGCGGCGAGCGCCGCCGCCGGTTCGCCGAGCTGTTCGAGGCACTGGGCGGCCTCGTAGCGGAACCGCAGGGACTGCGGGTCGGCCTGGCCGGCCTCGGCGGCGCGCTCGTCGGCGAGGCGGCGCAGTTCGGGGAGCGCGCGCCGGTACTGGCCGTCGTCCATGAGCGTGGCCGCGTACTGCTTGCGCAGGGTGCGGACGACCGGGGAGTGCTCACCGTGCTGCTGCGCGGCGGCGGGCAGGATCGCGCCGAGGATGTCCACGGCCTGGGTGATGCGTCCCTCGCCCAGGAGACGCTTGACCTCGTCGACGGCGCTCGCGACGTCCGGCTGCTCGGCGACCGGCGCGACGGGGGCGGGCTGGGGAGCGGGCGTGCGCGCGCGGTCCGGCCACGGGGCGTGCGGGCGCAGGAAGGGGCGCGTGGGGTCGAGGGGCGACCCGGTGGGCGTGCCGCGCGCGGGCAGGAGCGGCGCCAGGTCCTCGTACACCTCCTGCGCGGAGGCGGGCCGGTGCTGCGGGTCCTTGGCGAGCAGGCGCAGGACGAGGGCTTCGAGCGCCTCGGGAACCTCGGGCCGGATCCGGCGCACGGGCAGCGGCGGCTCGTACAGGTGCCGGTGCAGCACACCGAGCGCCGTGGAACCCGCGAACGGGACGTCGCCGCTGAGGAGTTCATGCAGGAGTACACCGAGTGCGTACAGGTCCGTGTACGGGCCGACCGCGCCGCCCATCGCCTGCTCGGGCGCCATGTAGGCGGGCGAGCCGATGGGCGAACCGGTGTGCGTCAGGCGCGTGGTGTCGGTGTCCATGACGGAGGCGACGCCCAGGTCGAGGACGGTGACCGTGCCGTCCTGCTTCACCATCACGTTGCGCGGCTTCAGGTCGCGGTGCACGATCGGCACCGCGTGCACGGCGCTCAGGACGGCGCACAGTTGCGCGGCGACCGCGACCGCCCACTGCCACGGGTACGGGGTGTGCTCGGCGAGATGGTCGGAGAGGTCGGCACCGTCGACGTACTGCATGACGAGGAACAGCTCCTCGCCCGCACTGCCCGCGTCGTGCACGGTGACGAGCCCGGGGTGGTCGACCTGTGCGGTCACCCGGCACTCGCGCACGAAACGGCGGCGCAACTCGTCGGCCTCCTGCCCGGCCACCTTGTCGGGGCGCAGCAGCTTCACCGCCACGCGCCGGTCGAGCCGCTGGTCGTAGGCCGTCCAGACCTGGCCCATGCCGCCCTGTCCGATGAGCGTGGCCAGTTCGTAGCGGCCGGCGACGACGCGTGCTGTCGTCCCGGTCACCGTCCGCCCTCGTGGTTGCCGTCGGGCCCGCCGCCCTGCTTGCGCAGGTAGTCGCTGAGCTCGTCGAGTTCGGCACGCACCTGGTCGATCCGGGCCGGCGCGGGGCGCTGGGGCGGGGCGGGTATCGGCGGGCCGGGGGTGGCGGGCGTGGCGGCCTGGGATATCGGAGGCGGGGTGTGCGCGCTACGGGTGAGCGGGGGCTGCGGGGCGGTCGTGGCCGTGTGGTACGAAGCCTGGGCCGGCGGCTGCGGATAGCCGTACGCCGCGGTGGGCTGCGGGGCGTAGCCGCCGCCGTAGCGGAGCTGGTGGAAGTGGCGTACGTCCGCGGCGAGGTAGTACGCGATCACCGCCACGAGCGTGCCCAGCAGCAGTGCGAGGCCGGTCCAGCCGCCCGCGGTGTGGATCTCCTCGCCGGGTTCGCTGCCGAGCAGCACCACGGCCAGGATGTCGATGGCCAGCACCGCCACGAAGAGGCCCCAGTCCAGCGACCTGCGGGTGACGATCGCCAGGCGCAGCAGCATCGTCCAGGTCAGGAACCCGAGGCTGAGGACGGAGATCGCCACGAACAGCACACGCAGGAGGACCAGCCACGCCGTCGGGGGCGGCTGCTTCACCGGCTGCGTGTAGCCGTGGCCATGCATGGCTGCTCCTGGTGCCTGAGGTGGGCGTACGAGGCCGGCCGGCGTCGGGCAACGCCAGTCGTGCGATTGTCGCTTCGAGCGTATAGGTCGACACCGACAAGCGGTCCCGGGTTGTACCGAACCGTTGTCGCACTGATCAATACCGTTGTGGCACTGATCACTGCCGTTGAACAGGTCCGCCGCGAACCACTCGCCGGTGAACAGGTCCGCCGCGAACCACGCGCCGGCCCGTGCCGCTCACAGTCGGTGCCGCATCCACACGTTGGGCTCGACATACACCGCGAACCCGTGCTCCGGCTCGCAGCGCACCGGCACCAGGGCACCGGGCACCTCGATGTCGCCTGCGGTGTCGAAGGGCAGCCCGGTCCAGCGGCGCCAGTCGTGCAGCGAGGCGGCCACCGCCATCGACGCCGGCGCCACGGAGTGGACGGTGGCGCCCGCCCGGGCGTGGACGCGCAGCCAGGGGTCGTGCGGGAGCCCGTCGGGGCGCACCCGGCGGGCGTACTCCTCCATCGGCGTACGGGGTTCCAGGTGCTTGGCGCTGGGGCGCACGGGGGCGACGACCTCGTTGAAGCCGAGGGCGCGGGCGTTGTCGCGCATCGCCGTGAGCATGCGGCCGGACAGGCCGAGGCCCTGGGCGTGCGGGGTGATGGTGACCGAGATCGCGCTGACCGTGTCGGGGCGGACACCGTGACGCAGGTCGGCGAACGCCCACAGGAGCACCTCGTCCCAGCCACGGGCGGGCAGTTCACCACGGCCCTCGGCGGCGAGCGCGAAGGGAACGCTGTGTGCGTGCGCGACGACCTCAGCGTTCTCGTCCTCGGCGAACTGCACGAACTGCGGCAGTTCAGCGGCGATCTGCGGATAGTAGGCGTCCCCCACCGGATCGTTGATGACGAACTCCGGCCAGGTGTTGGCCATCCCGGCCACCCGGCCGAGCATGTCCGGCCGTTCGGCGAGGCTCGATATCTTCAGCTCCATACGGCCACGCTAGGCGGCGGCCCGGTGGCAGCGGAACGCATTTTCGCGCACTCCGGCTTCACTCAGTTTGTGTGGAAGTGGGGTGGCGCCTTCGGGGGGTTGCCCCCGGTGGGGAAGTCGAGGAGGTACCGCCTCAGTGCACCGAGCCCACAACGAGCACCCGATCCTGGTCGTCGACCTGCTCCCCCAGTTCGCCCCTGACCCACACCGTTCCACACCGCTCTGACAGCGGTGCCCGCAGGCCGCGAAACAGGTGGAAGCTCAGGCGCCGCACTGCTGGAGCATCATGTTCTTGTCCGCCGCCGTGACAGGCAGCTCGTACTTGAGCGCCACTTGCGCGAACCGCGCCGAGTACGAGCAGCGGATCGCCTTGCTGGGCGGCAGCCAGGACGCCGGTCCCGAGTCGCGTTTGGCGGAGTTCGTGGAGCCCGAGACCGGCAGGAGGTTCAGCGCGTCGTTGGCCACCCGCTGCCGCTTCTCCTCGTCCCAGCGAGCCGCACCCATCTGCCAGGCGTACGACAGCGGCACGACATGGTCCACCTGCACCTCGGTGGCCTTCGACTTCTTCCAGGCGATGTCCTTGCCCGTGTACGGGTCGTGCAGCTTCATCGAGACGATCACGCAGTCGGAACCGGCCCGGAACTGGATGCTTTGACCATCGCGTTTCAGCAAGTCATTACGCGTGTCGCAGCCGTTCCTCGCCAGCGGCACACCATCGGCCGTGTCCATCCACGCGTAGCCGAACTCGTCACGGTCGTAGCCTGTCCTCGGCCCCCGCCCCTTCGTGGACAGCTCCTCGATGAGGTTGCGGGCCGCGGCCTTGTCCACGTCCGTCGTCAGGGGCGCGAGCCCTGGTTTCGTACCGTCCGGATTCTTGAGCGGACTGACCGCCTGCCCGGCCTGCGCAGCCCGTCCGGATCCCGCCGAGGAGTCGTCTTCGCCGAGACCCTCGCATCCCGAGACGAGGAGCACGGCAGCTGCCAGCACCGTCGCCGCGCGGAAGAAGCGCGCGTTCCCTGCTCCCCCGGCGCCCAGCGCCACAGCGGCGGCCGCGGCCCCCTCCCTCAGACGCGTCACGGTGCGCCCCTCTCCTTGCCTGCCCTGGCCGCCCGTACGGGCGGGTGGTGCCTGGTGCCACAGTAGCGGCCGAGAGGTCCAGACCACAGTTACCTCAAACCCTGCATTCCTCGCAAGCCGGGCGTATCGTCGGTTCTGAATCACCTCCGGAAGGAGCTCTGGATGGGCATCTTCGACAGGTTCAGGAGCAAGGCGGCTCAGGACAGGGCCAAGCAGGCATCCGACGCCGCGGAGAAGAAGGTCAACGAGAAGACGGGCAACAAGTACGAGGGCCAAGTCGACACTGCCCAGCAGAAGATCGAGGGTCAGCTCGGCATGGACCGCGACCGGCCGCCCGAGCAGCCGTAGGCCGGAGACCCACGGAGGACACCTGGCCGGCCACGGGGCACAACTCCCTGACGGCGGCCCGCTGAACCACCTTGGAACAGAAGCCGTCCGCGGTACTCCACCACCCGCGGACGGCTTCGTGCGCCCTTCGCCCCTCGATCAGGGCTGCGCCTCGCCCCTAAGACCCCAGAACCGACGCCAGGAACTCCCCGACCCACCCGAGCAGTTCCCGCCCGACCAGCGGCTTTCCGCCCACCTTCGCGGTCTTCGGGCGCGGCACCAGCACCTGGTGGACCGCCGGCTTGATGACCGTCCCCGGGTACAGCCGCTTGAGCCGCAGTTCCTGCGACTCCCGCAACTCCACCGGTGCGAAGCGGATGTTGTTGCCCTGGAGGACGATCTCACCGACGCCACACGCGCGTGCGAGCATGCGCAGGCCCGCCACCAGGAGGAGGTTCTCCACCGGTTCCGGCAACTTGCCGTAGCGGTCGACGAGTTCCTCCCGTACGGCCTTGATGTCCTCCTCCGTGTTGGCGGAGGCGATGGAGCGGTAGGCCTGCAGCCGCAGGCGCTCACCCGGCGCGTAGTCGTGCGGTACGTGGGCGTCGACGGGCAGTTCGATCTTGACCTCGAGCGGCGGCTCCTCCTCGATCTCGCCGGTCTCCAGCTGCCGCCGGTAGTCCGCGACCGCCTCGCCGACCATCCGGACGTACAGATCGAATCCCACGCCCGCGATGTGCCCCGACTGCTCGCCGCCGAGGAGGTTTCCGGCTCCCCGGATCTCCAGGTCCTTCATCGCCACGTACATGCCCGCGCCCATCTCGGTGTGCTGGGCGATGGTGGCGAGCCGCTCGTGCGCGGTCTCCGTCAGCGGCTTCTCCGGCGGGTACAGGAAGTACGCGTACCCGCGCTCACGCCCACGCCCCACGCGCCCGCGCAGCTGGTGCAACTGCGACAGACCGAAGGTGTCCCCTCGTTCGACGATCAGCGTGTTGGCGTTGGAGATGTCGATGCCGGACTCGACGATCGTCGTCGACACGAGCACGTCGAACTTCTTCTCCCAGAAGTCGACGACGACCTGCTCCAGCGCCGACTCCGACATCTGCCCGTGCGCGGTGGCGATGCGCGCCTCGGGGACGATCTCGCGGAGCCGGGCCGCCGCGCGGTCGATGGACTCCACCCGGTTGTGGATGTAGAAGACCTGGCCCTCGCGCAGCAGTTCACGCCGGATCGCCGCGCCGATCTGCTTCTCCTCGTACGGCCCGACGAAGGTCAGCACCGGGTGCCTTTCCTCCGGCGGGGTCGTGATCGTGGACATCTCGCGGATGCCGGTCACCGCCATCTCGAGGGTCCGCGGGATCGGCGTGGCCGACATGGTCAGCACGTCCACGTTGGCCCGCAGCTTCTTCAGCTGCTCCTTGTGCTCGACGCCGAACCGCTGCTCCTCGTCGACGATGACGAGACCGAGGTCCTTGAACTTCGTCTCGGAGGAGAAGAGGCGGTGGGTGCCGATGACGACGTCCACCGAGCCCTCCCGCAGTCCCTCCAGGACCGCCTTCGCCTCGGTGTCCGTCTGGAACCGGGACAGCGCCTTCACGCTCACCGGGAACTGCGCGTACCGCTCGCTGAACGTCCCGAAGTGCTGCTGCACCAGCAGCGTCGTCGGTACGAGGACCGCGGCCTGCTTGCCGTCCTGTACGGCCTTGAAGGCGGCGCGGACCGCGATCTCCGTCTTGCCGTAGCCGACGTCGCCGCAGATCAGTCGGTCCATCGGGACCGACTTCTCCATGTCCTCCTTGACCTCGGCGATGGTCGTCAGCTGGTCGGGCGTCTCCACGTAGGGGAAGGCGTCCTCCAGCTCGCGCTGCCACGGGGTGTCCGGCGCGAAGGTGTGCCCGGGGGCCGCCATGCGCGCGCTGTACAGCTTGATGAGGTCCGCCGCGATCTCCTTGACGGCCTTCTTCGCGCGTGCCTTGGTCTTCGTCCAGTCCGCGCCGCCCAGGCGGTGCAGCGTGGGCGCCTCGCCGCCGACGTACTTGGTGATCTGTTCCAGTTGGTCGGTGGGGATGTAGAGGCGGTCGCCGGGCTGGCCGCGCTTGGCGGGGGCGTACTCCACGACGAGGTACTCGCGTGTGGCGCCCTGCACGGTGCGCTGCACCATCTCGATGTAGCGGCCCACGCCGTGCTGCTCGTGGACGATGTAGTCGCCCGCCTCCAGGGTGAGCGGGTCGAGGGTCTTGCGGCGGCGGGCGGGCATGCGGGCGCCGTCGCGGCCGGCCGCCTTCTGGCCGGACAGGTCGGTCTCGGTGAGCACCGCGACCCTGAGCGCCGGGTCGACGAAGCCGTGGTCGATCGAGCCGCACGCCACGTGCACCACGGAGGGGGAGATCTCCCCCAGGTCGGCGTCCAGGCGGGCGGCGATGCCCTCACCGCCGAGCACCTCGACCGTGCGGGCGGCCGGGCCGTGGCCCTCTGTGACGAAGACCGTGCGCCAGCCGTCGGCGAGCCAGCCCTTGGTGTCGGCGAGCGCCTTGGCGGTGTCGCCGCGGTAGGTCTCCGGGGCGTGCATGCCGAGCTTGAGCGTGTCCGCGTCGAGTTCTTCGTCGGCGGCGAACGGCGACACCGACCACCACATCATGTCCAGCTCGCGGGCCCGGTCGCGGACGTCGGCGATGGACCACAGCGAGGCCGCGCCGACATCGATCGGCGCCTCCCCGCCGCCGGCGGTCGCCGCCCAGGAGGCCTGCAGGAACTCCTGCGAGGTCGCCACCAGATCCGCGGCACGCGTGCGTACCCGCTCCGGATCGCATACGACGGCCATGGCGCCCTTCGGCAGTACGTCGAGCAGCAGCTCCATGTCGTCGACGAGGACGGGCGCGAGCGACTCCATGCCCTCCACCGCGATGCCCTCGGCGATCTTGCCGAGCAGCTCGCCCAGCTCGGGGTGCGCCTCGGCGAGGGCACGCGCGCGCGTGCGGACGTCTTCCGTCAACAGAAGTTCACGGCAGGGCGGGGCCCACAGGCCGTGCTCGGCGACCTCCAGCGACCGCTGGTCGGCCACCTTGAAGTAGCGGATCTCCTCGACGTCGTCGCCCCAGAACTCGATGCGCAGGGGGTGCTCTTCGGTGGGCGGGAAGACGTCCAGGATGCCGCCGCGTACGGCGAACTCGCCGCGCTTCTCGACCAGCTCCACGCGCGCGTACGCGGCGGCGGCGAGGGCGTCGACGATCTCGTTCAGATCGGCGGTCTGCCCGGTCCTCAGCGCCACCGGCTCCAGGTCGCCCAGGCCCTTGACCTGGGGCTGGAGCACGGATCGCACGGGGGCCACGACGACGGAGACCGGGCCGGTCTCGGGGTCGTCGGGGCGGGGGTGGGCGAGTCGGCGCAGCACGGCGAGGCGCCGGCCCACGGTGTCGCTGCGCGGGCTCAGCCGTTCGTGCGGCAGCGTCTCCCAGGACGGGTACTCGACGACTCCCTCCGGCGGCAGCAGTGAGCGCAGCGCCGCCGCCAGGTCCTCCGCCTCGCGCCCGGTCGCCGTCACCGCCAGCACCGGGCGTCCGCTCTCGCGGGCGAGGGCCGCGAGAGCGAAGGGGCGGGCCGCCTGGGGGCCGACCAGATCGACGTGCATCCGGTTGCCGTCCGAGGCCGCCTTGATCGCTTCCGCGAGTGCGGCGTCCTTGACGACGGCGTCGAGCAGACCGTGCAGGCTCATGGAGAGGCTTTCCGTCCTGGATGACAGGGGGTGACTGGGAGTGGGCAACGCGAAGGGCCCGACACGCGGGGCGGGCCGGGGGTCTCCAGAGTACGTCGCGGCCGCGATTGTCACCCGGGGGAGTGACGACGCCGGCCACGTGAGGGGGACGACGACGGCTACCGAAGGCCCTCCCGACCTGCCCGAGCGTGCCTGGAACTGCCGCGACGCCTCGATCCGGAAGTACGACGTCCCGCTCCTGCGGGCATGAAGCGGGGCCCGGTGCCGGGGAGTCCCCAGGACTCCCCGGCACCGGGCCCTCCCCCGCAACCCCCGTATGCGGTGGCTACTCGGTCGCGATCGCGTTCAGGACGTTCATCCGGCCCGCCCGGAAGGCAGGAACCAGCGCGGCGAACAGGCCGACGAAGGCCGAGCCGATGAACACCCCGCCGATGGTCGGCCACGGGATCTCCAGGACGTTCAGCCCCTCCAGAGCGAGCAGCTGCTGCGCCGTGGCGCCCCAGCCCATGCCCAGCCCCAGGCCCAGCAGGGCACCGAAGAGGGCGATCACGACCGACTCCAGACGGATCATTCGGCGCAGCTGCCGGCGCGACAGGCCGATCGCCCGCATCAGGCCGATCTCCCGGGTCCGCTCCACCACCGACAGGGCCAGGGTGTTCACGACGCCCAGGACGGCCACGATGATCGCGAGGGCCAGCAGGCCGTAGATCATGTTCAGGAGCTGGCCGATCTGGTCCTTCAGGGCCTCCTTGTAGTCGGTCTGGTCGCGCACGGTGTACTGCGGGTAGTCGTCCAGCGCCGTCTTCAGTGCCGTGTACGCCGCCGCCTCCTGGCCGTCCTTCGCCGAGGCGAACAGCACCGTGTCGAGCGGAACCTTGTCGGCGGGGACGTACGTGGCCAGCGTGTCGATCGACGTGTACATCGCGCCCTGGTCGATGACCGCGTCGCTGCTGGTGATCGCGCGGACGGTCAGCCGGCCGGTGGAGCCGTCCTTGAAGTCGACGGCGATCTCGGAGCCGAGGCGGATGCCGTGGTCCTTGGCGTACTCCTCGTGGACGGACATGGAGTCGGGCCGGTAGGCGTCGTCGAGGTTGCCGGCGACGGTCTCGACCCGCAGGTCCTGCGCGTACGTCGGGTCGGCGGCCGTGATGGCGGTGTCCTTGGACGTCTTCCCGTCGGGGGTCCTGAAGTCGGCCTTGGTCCACTTGTACTCGGTGACGCGGTCCACGCCGTCGGCGCCCTTCACGGCCGTGACCGCCTGCGGCGTGATCAGCTGCCCGCTGTCGGACTGGATGATGAAGTCCGTCCCCACGCTCTTGTCGAGTTCCTCCGTCGCCGAGGCGACCATCGACGAGCCGACCACCGACAGACAGGCCACCAGGGCCAGCCCGATCATCAGCGCCGCGCCCGTGGCGCCGGTGCGGCGCGGATTGCGCAGCGCGTTGCGCTCGGCCATCCGGCCGACGGGCCCGAACATCCGCAGCACGATCGCGCCGAGCACCCGGACGACTCCGCCCGCGAGCAGCGGACCGATGACGACGAAGCCGATCAGCGACAGCACCACGCCCGCGCCCAGCCACAGCGCACCCTCGCTCGCCTTGTCGGCGGCGGCCGCCAGATACAGCCCGACCCCACCGGCACCGGTCAGCAGCAGGCCCAGCACGGCCCGTACGACACCCGCCTTCGCGTCGGCCGGGGCGCCCGCGTCGCGCAGGGCGGCCATGGGCGAGACCTTGCCGGCGCGGCGGGCCGGGAGGTAGGCGGCGAGGACGGTGACGACGACGCCGAGGACCAGTCC
Source organism: Streptomyces sp. NPDC059866 (assembly GCF_042731325.1). Lineage (NCBI taxonomy): Bacteria > Bacillati > Actinomycetota > Actinomycetes > Kitasatosporales > Streptomycetaceae > Streptomyces > Streptomyces sp. NPDC059866. The sequence continues at coordinate 124,427 of NZ_JBHWJT010000006.1, forward strand.
GACCACCGGGGTCGTCCAGGCGACCGTCAGGTCGTCCGTGGAGAGGTTCATGCCCATGGCGCCCATGAGCTTCATCAGCCCGACGGCGAGCCCGACGCCCGCGCCCACACCGAGCACGGAGCCGACGAAACCGAGCATCAGTGCCTCGACCAGCACGGACCGGTTGACCTGCTTGCGGCTGGATCCGATGGCCCGCATCAGGCCGATCTCGCGAGTCCGCTGGGCGACCAGCATCGAGAAGGTGTTGATGATCAGGAAGACGCCGACGAGGAAGGCGATCCCGGCGAAGCCGAGCATCGCGTACTTGATGACGCCCATGAACTCCTGGACGTCCTCGGCGTTCGCGTCGGCGACCTCCTTGGCCGTCTGCACCTTGAAGCCGCCGTCGAGGGCGGTGGCGACGTTCTTCTTCACCTGGGCGTCGGTGAAGCCGGACGCGGCGGTGACGTTGACGTTCGTGTAGACGCCGGTCTCACCGACGAGGGTCTGCTGGGCGGTCTTCGTGTCCAGGTAGAAGATCGCGGCACCGGGGTTGGTGACGGTGAAGTCGGCGATGCCGGAGATCTTCGCCCGGTGCGTGCCGACAGCGGTGATGACGCCGATCTCGTCGCCGAGTTCCAGGCCGTGCTTGTCCGCGGTGTCCGCGTCGATCATCACCTGGTCGGCGCCCTCGGGCGCGGAACCCGAGGTGATCTTCATGGTGCGGGCCTCGTTGGAGTTCCAGCTGCCGACGATGGTCGGCCCACCGCCGGACGGCGAGAGGCTGTCCTTGTCGGCGTCGACGACCGTCACCGACGTCGAGAAGACGGTGCCCTGAGCCGACTTCACGCCCTCCGCCTTGCGGACCTCGTCGACGACGGAGGCCGGCATGACCGGCGGCTTGCCGTTGTCGGCGGTGGTCTCACCGGTGTCCGAGGCGCCCTTCGGGCTCACCGTGACATCCGACGCGGTGGCCGCGAACAGCTTGTCGAACGTCGTGTTCATCGTGTCGGTGAACACGAGCGTGCCGCACACGAACGCCACCGACAACAGCACGGCGACGGCCGACAGGGCCATGCGCCCCTTGTGCGCGAAGAAGTTGCGCATCGACGTCTTCAGCACGGTCATGACGTGCGCCCCCGGGCGTCGAAGTCCTTCATGCGGTCCAGGACCTGATCCGCCGTCGGGTTGTACATCTCGTCGACGATCCGGCCGTCGGCGAGATACAGCACACGGTCGGCGTACGAGGCGGCCACCGGGTCGTGCGTGACCATCACGATGGTCTGCCCCAACTCGTCCACGGACCGCCGCAGGAAGCCCAGCACCTCGGCGCCCGCGCGCGAGTCGAGGTTTCCGGTCGGCTCGTCACCGAAGATGATCTCGGGCCGCGCGGCCAGTGCCCGGGCCACGGCGACGCGCTGCTGCTGTCCGCCGGACAGCTGCGTCGGCCGGTGCTTGAGCCGGTCGGCGAGCCCCACGGTCTCCACCACCCGCTGCAGCCACGCCTTGTCCGGCTTACGGCCGGCGATGTCCATGGGCAGGGTGATGTTCTCGATCGCGTTCAGCGTCGGCAGCAGGTTGAACGCCTGGAAGATGAACCCGATCCGGTCCCGGCGCAGTTGCGTCAGCTTCTTGTCCTTCAGACCGGTGATCTCGGTCTCGTCGAGATGGATCTGCCCGCTGGTGACGGTGTCGAGCCCGGCCAGGCAGTGCATCAGCGTGGACTTGCCGGACCCCGACGGGCCCATGATGGCGGTGAACCGGCCGCGGGCGATGTCCACGTCGACATGGTCGAGGGCGACGACGCGGGTCTCCCCGGCCCCGTAGGCCTTGACGACCTGCCGCGCCCGCGCGGCAACGGCCGTACGCCCTCCAGTGCCCCCGTGCCTGGGAATGGTTACAGCCGATGTCACGGTATGTCTCCTATGTCGGTCAGCAGTTGACTCGTGCTGAGTCGTGGGAAGTCGAGCGAAGTGCTACGCCGATGAGTCTCGCGGCAAGCAGGGGTGACGTTCGATGGTGTTCAACCCCGTCTTGCACTGAGGAAAACCCCACCCCCGAAGGTGCGGCGCACCTCCCCCGCGGCGTAAAGCCAGGTTAAGGACGACCCCCGTACCGCCTCGTCCTCCGCCGGTACGAACCCTCCCCAAGCCCTGGTACGGAGGTACCCCTAGGGGCAGTCCGCCCTCAGGCGGAGTCCTTCTCAGGGTCGACTCCACCCATCGGCCCACTCAGCCTCCACCCTCCCGCTGCGTGAAGGTCAAGTGGGAAGCTGTCCGACGGCAGATAGCTGCAAGGGGAAGGAATCTGCGTGGGCAGCACCAGACCCGCGATACGCGGCACGGCACAGCGCACCGGGACCGACCGGCGCGGAGCCGTCGTCGCCGCGCTGATGCTGTCGATGGCACTGGCGGCACTCGACTCCACCGTCGTCTCCACGGCCGTACCGCAGATCGTCGGCGACCTGGGCGGCTTCTCCGTCTTCTCCTGGCTCTTCTCCGGCTATCTGCTGGCCGTCACCGTCACCCTGCCCGTCTACGGCAAGCTCTCCGACACCTTCGGCCGCAAACCGGTCCTCGTGGTGGGCGCGAGCGTCTTCCTGCTCGGCTCCCTGCTGTGTGCCCTCGCCTGGAACATGTGGGCACTCATCGCCTTCCGTATCGTCCAGGGCCTCGGCGGCGGCGCACTCCAGGGCACGGTCCAGACGCTCGCCGCCGACCTCTATCCCCTGAAGGAACGCCCGAAGATCCAGGCCAAGCTCTCCACGGTGTGGGCGGTGTCCGCGGTCGCCGGCCCCGCCGTGGGCGGTGTCCTCGCCGCGTACGCCGACTGGCGCTGGATCTTCCTCGTCAACCTGCCGATCGGCGGACTCGCCCTCTGGCTGATCGTCCGCCACCTGCACGAACCGCAACGGAAAACGGACGCACGCGCGCGTGTCGACTGGGCGGGCGCCCTTGTGGTGTTCGCGTGCGGCGGAGTCCTGCTCACGGCGCTGGTGCAGGGCGGAGTCGCCTGGGCATGGCTGTCGCCGCCGTCGATCGCCCTGCTCGGTACGGGACTTGCCCTCGTCGTCCTCGTCTTCTTCGTCGAACGCCGGGCTGCCGAACCGGTCATCCCGGGCTGGGTCTGGCGCCGCCGTACGATCGCCGCGGTCAATCTCGCCCTCGGGGCGCTGGGCCTGCTCATGGTGGCGCCCGCCGTGTTCCTGCCGACGTACGCGCAGTCCGTCCTCGGCCTCGGCCCCGTGGCCGCCGGATTCGTCCTGTCCGTCTGGACGTTGAGCTGGCCCGTCTCCGCCGCGCTCAGCCAGCATGTGTACCGCAGGATCGGCTTCCGCAACACGGCGATGCTCGGCATCGGCACGGCGACCCTGATCCTGCTGGCCTTCCCCCTGCTGCCGTACCCCGGCGAGGCCTGGCAGCCGGCCCTCCTGATGCTCCTTCTCGGGGCCGCACTCGGCCTCTTCCAGCTCCCCCTCATCGTCGGCGTCCAGTCGACCGTCGGCTGGGACGAACGCGGCACGGCCACCGCGTCCGTCCTCTTCTGCCGGCAGACCGGCCAGACCCTCGGCGCATCCGTCTTCGGCGCCGTCGCCAACGGCGTCCTCGCCGGCCGCCTCGGCGACGCCGGCGACCTCGACGCCGTCGCCCACGGCCTCGGCACGGGCGCCGCGTCCGAAACGACCCGACGGGCCGTCGCGGACGCGGTCCACGCGGTGTATCTGGGCGCGGCGTGCGCGGCGGCGCTCGCCTTCCTGGTCCTGCTGGTGCTGGCGCCGCGCCGCTTCCCGGTCCTCAAGGACCACTGAAGACATCCGGCTCGCTCGTTCAGGATCTCGCCCCGGCCGGCAAAAGTCGGAGTTAACGCGGGTAACAACCTGGGGAACCGTGCAGTTCATCGAAGTAAGCGCATACCGACCACTCAGTTTGCCCAAAGCGTCGCGCGTCCCCGCCCCTCCGAGTAGCGTGCGTGGCCCGCTCACCCCCACTCCCTGCGGTCCGCCGCCACGGACCCGAGCCTGCAAGGAGCAACGGGATGTCGTCCGACCCGTACTCGTCGTACCCGCCGCACCGCTCGCACCTGCCCCAGTCCCCGTATCCGACGAACCCCCCGCACCCGCCCCGGTACTCGTCCCCGACGTACCCGTGGCAACCCGCCGCCCCGCCCGAACCCGAACCCGAGCCCCGGCGAAGGCCGGTCCACGCCCCGCTGGGGCACCACAGCGACCTGCGCATCCTGCGCAGCGCCTACCGCTGGCAGCGGCGCGTGGCGACGCTCACCGCGCTCGGCTACTTCGTGCTGTTCCTGGTCCTTTCGGCGTACGCGCCGGGGTTCATGACGAGCGAGGGGATCGGCGGTCTGCCGGTCGGGCTGCTGCTCGGGCTGGCCCAACTGCCGGTCACCTGCCTGGCGATATGGCTGTACGAGCACACCGCGCGGCGCCGCGTCGACCCGCTCGCGGAGCGCATCCGCCACCAGGCCCGGCTGGACGCGAAGCGAGGGACGGCACGATGACCGGATTCAGCGAGTCGGCGGAGACGATGTCCCTCGTCGCCTTCTCCGCGGTGGTCACGATCACGCTGCTGCTGTGCGTGATGACCGGCCCGGACCGGGACGACCTCGACGAGTTCTACACCGGCTACAGCTCTCTGTCCCCCATGCGCAACGGCCTGGCGATCGCGGGCGACTACATCTCCGCCGCGACCGTGCTGGGCACCGGCGGGGTGATCGCGCTGTACGGCTACGACGGGATCGTCCTCGCGCTGAGTACGGCGCTGTCGTTGATGCTGCTGATGTTCCTGCTGGCGGAACCTCTGCGGAACGCGGGGCGTTTCACGATGGGCGATGCCTTCGCGCGCCGTATGCCGGGGCGGTGTGTGCGGGTGACCGCCTGTGCGGTGACGCTGGCCGCGCTGATGCCGATGATGCTGGTGCAGCTCGCGGGTACAGGGCAGTTGATGGCTTTTCTGCTGGGCTTCTCCGGCGAGGAGTTGAAGACGGGCTGCATCATCGGGCTGGGCGTCCTGATGATCAGCTACGCGGCGATCGGCGGGATGAAGGGCACCGCTCTCATCCAGACACTGAAGATGGTGATGCTGCTCGGGTCCGGCGCGGTGGTGGCCGTACTCGTCCTGAACAAGTTCGACTGGAATCCGGCCGCGTTGTTCGACCGGGCAGCGCAGCAGAGCGGGGTGGGGTCCGACTTCCTCAGCTCCGGGCTGCAGTTCGCGGGCGGCCCGGCCCCCCGCCTCGACATGATCACCTCCCAGCTGGCCGTCGTCCTCGGCGCGGCCTGCCTGCCGCACGTCACGATGCGCATGTACACGGCGTCCAGCGCCCGCCAGGTGCGCCGGTCCATGTCCTGGGCGGTGTCGAGTGTCGTCGTCTTCGTCCTGATCATCACGGTCGTCGGCGTCGGCGCGACCGCGCTGATCGGCCGCGAGACGATCGCCGGGGCGGACCCTCAGGGGAACTCGGCGTATCTGCTGGGCTCCCAGGCCGCGTTCGGCGCGGAGGTGTCCACGGCCGAGACGTTCCTGTTCACAGCGATCACCACGGCGGTGTTCCTGACGGTGCTCGCCTCGGTCGCGGGCATGATCCTCGCCTGCGCCAACTCCCTGGCCCACGACGTCTTCGCCGGCCGTGTACAGGAGATGTCGCCCCGCCGCGAGATGGCCCTCGCCCGCATCTCCGCCCTGGCCGTCGGCGTCCCGGCCATCCTGCTGGCGACCTTGGTCCAGCACCGCAGCCTGCAACCCCTGGTGACACTGTCCTTCTCCCTGGGCGCCTCCGCCCTCGCCCCCGCTCTCGTCTACAGCCTGTTCTGGCGCCGCTACACCCGCACCGGCCTGCTGAGCACCCTCATCGGCGGCTCCCTGTCCGTTCTGCTGCTGATGCCGGGCACCAACCTCGTCTCCGGGTCCCCCGCCTCCGCCTTCCCCGAGGCCGACTTCAACTACTTCCCGTTCACCACGACCGCCCTGATCTCCGTCCCCCTCGGCTTCGCCTTCGGCTGGCTGGGAACGCTCGCCTCCGGCCGGCAGAAGTCGGACGAGCAGCGCCGGCAGTACGAGGCGGTGGAGGGGTGGATCCTGGCCGGCGCGGTGCGGCGCAGGGGGTGAGACCAGCCGGCCCCCACGTCACTCCGCCTGCGCACGGTTCCCCATCAGCTTGGCGAGACTGCTGCGTACGTAGTCCATGTGCGCCTGCACCTTGTCCCACTGCTCCCCGTGCTCCCGCAGCACCCCCTCCGTCTCCCGCTCGATACGGTCCTCCTCGGCCCGGGCCTCGGCGAGAACCTCCTCGGCCCGGGCCTGGGCCTGCTCCTGCCACTGCCGGGCGGACTCCGCGGCGGCGGCCAGGTCCTGTTCCGCCTCGGACAGCGCGGCCTCGGCGCGGGCCATCCGTTCGGCGAAGTGCGCATCCAGCGCTGCCGTACGGTCCTCGGCCTCCTGCTCGGCGGACGCCCACCGCTGGGCGTGCTCCTTCTCCTGCCCGGCCAGCATCGCCGCCGTGCGCTGCCGCACCTCACGCAACGCGGCGACGGCTTCCTTACGGCTCTCCTTCACCTCACGCCGGGCAGTGCCCCGGAGCTCGTCGGCCTCGGCCTGCGCCGCGAGCAAGCGCTGACGGGCGTGTTCCTCGGCGTCCGCGCGCAGCGCATCGGCCTCTTCCTGCGCGGCCCGGCGCACCTCCAGGGCGTGCGCCTCGGCATCCGCAACCCACCCGTCCACCGCACTCCGCGCCTCCTCGCGCAGGACCGCCGCCTCCTCCTGCGCGAGCTGGAAAAGAAGCCGGGCGCGCTCCCCGAGCGCCTCGTACGTCTGCGGAGGGAGCTGCTCGACCGTCTCCCGCAGCCGCTCCACCTCCGTCTCCATCTCCCGGGCGAGCACGGTGAGGCGGGCCGCACGTTCCCAGGCGGCGTCGCGATCCACGGAGAGCGCGAAGGCATACGCGTCGACCTGCTCGGGGCGATAACCGCGCCCCCGGACGGTCACGAAGCCATGCGACGACACCGATGCGCTGCTCATTCCAGAACCCCTCGAACCCCTTGAAGGACGTCCATGTCGCGCACATCTTGATGGATCATGCGGAAGCGTTCATAACGCGACACTCCGTGCACAAGGTACGTAAACAAAGGGCCGGGCCCGGTCACACGACCGGGCCCGGCCCTTTCACACGTCCTGTCGTCACCCCAGGGTCACAGCAGGCCGTCCCACATCTGCTCCAGCAGCACCGACCACCAGCTCTCCGGCGAACCCAGCGCCGCCGGATCGAGTGAGGCCAACTGGGCCTGGAAGTCGACGGTCCAACGGCCCGCCTGCTCCTGGTTCAGCCCGAACCGCAGCCGCCACATCCGCCCGAGCAGCGCCAGACAGCGCACGAACTCCGGCAGCCCGGTGTTCACGAACTGCGGCGGCACCGGCGCACCACCCGGCCCCGCCTCCACCGGCACCGCCACGATGTTCGCCGTGCCGTACTGCACACAGATCGCCTTGCCGAAATCGCTGCCCATCACCAGGTACGAGCCCGCGTCCGACGCCGGCTGCACCCCGCGCTCGGCAGCCAGCTCCGCCAGCGTCGGCACCGGCCGCCCCGGCTGGGCCTGCGCCCAGAAGAACGGGCCCATGTCCAGCGGCAGCCCCGCCATCACCAGCGTCTGCGCCACCACCGGCGGCACCCCCTGCCGGGACACCGCCGCCTGCTCGAACCGGAACACCCCCGGCCCGAACGCCCCCGCCAGCTCCTGCGCCACACCCTCCGGCGGAACCGGCGGCGCCGGCTGCACCGGCAAAAGCGGCGCCCGTACCGGGGCGGGGCGCGCGGGCCCATCGGCCACCTGGTGCAACTCGCCCTGGTGGGCAAGGAGTTGCTGCATGCCCTGCTGCCGGCTCGCGTGATCCGTACCGTACGGAGCGATGCTCGTGATCCGCGCCTGCGGCCACTGCTCCCGGATCATCCGCGCACAGTACGCACCCGGCAGCTCACACGACTCCAACTCGGTGTGCAGCTCGAGCACCTGGTCCGGCGGCACGTTCATCGCCCGCAGCTCGTGGAAGATCTGCCACTCCGGGTGCGGCGTACCCGGCGCGGAACGCCGGATCAGCTGCTGCTCGGAGCCGTCCTGCGCGCGGTAGCGCAGCACGGCCTGATAACCGGGGCCCACGGTCGGCTGACCGCCCGGCTGCGGGTAGCCGTACGCCGGCGGCTGCTGGCCGGGCATGGGCTGGCCAGGTACGGGGTGGCCAGGCACGCCGGGCATGGGCTGGCCGGGGGGCGGCGCGACCGCACCCGGTGCCGGGGGCATCGGCTGCGGGGCGCCGGGGGGCATGCCGGGGGCGCCTGGAACGCCGGGTGCGCCGGGAGTTGGCGGCGGGGGCGTACCGGGGCCGCCCGCGGGAGGTGCACCGGGGCCGCCGACCGGGGGCGCGGCCAGCACGGTCTCCGCGTGGTGCACGGCACCTCGCGCGCCGCCTGCGGAGCCCTGCGCGCCGGGGGGCTGCGGTGTACCCGGGGTGCCGGGAGACTGCGGTGCACCGGGGGTTCCGGGCGGCTGCGGGGTCCCCGGCGCACCAGGGGCACCCGGAGGCTGCGGTGCGCCTCCACCCGGGCCCATCCGGGCCGGATCGGCCAGCACCGTGGCGGCGTGGTGGACACCACCGGGAGGCGTACCGCCCGGCGCACCCGGCGCCCCGGGCGGATGGGGAGCCCCAGGCGGAGTCGGGGTACCCGGAGGAGTCGGGGTACCCGGCGGCTGCGGCGCGCCCGGCCCGCCAGGCACCTCAGGACCGTCGGGCCCGATCGCCGACACGAGCTGTGTCGGCACATACCCGCCTGCCGACGCACCGGGCCCACCCGGCGTACCCGACGGCGGAGGCGTGCTCCCAGACCGCGCACCCGGAACACCGGGCGCCCCCGGCGGAGGCGGAGGCGTCACGCCGCCGCCCCGCGCACGGCGTGGCGGAGGCGCCGCCTTGCTCGTCGCGGCATCGGCGATGTCCCCGGCGCTCGGCGCGAGCGGCTGCCCGGCCGGTCCGCCCGGAGCGGCCGGCGGCTGCGGCGCACCCGGCGCCTGCGGATACCCGTACGCCTGTGCACCACCCGGCGGCGGCGTACCCGCTCCCGGCGTCGGAGGCGGCGTCCCCGGAACAGCCCCCGCACCCGAACCCTGCGGATACCCGTAAGTCGACGGCCCCGGCGGCGGCGTCCCCGGAACCCCTGCCGCACCCAACCCCTGCGGATACCCGTAAGCCGGCGCACCCGGCCCCGGCGGCGGCGTGCTGCCCTGCGGGACGCCACCCGGCGCACCCGACCCCTGCGAACCCTGCGCGCCGGGCGCCGGCGCATCGTCGAGGGCCGGCGCGACCGCCGTCGGCGGAAGTCCGCTGCCCCCCGCCATCAGCGCCGTCTTGGCGTCCGGCGCCGCCGCGGGCGGCGTCTCGCCAACGTCCGCGTCACTCAACGGCGGCGCGAAAACCGTCTCCGGCAACGGCACGGAACGGTCCTCACCCGCATCCGCGTTGGTGTCCGTCCCGGCCCACGGAGTCGCCCCCGCAGGCACACCCGGCACCCCGGCACCCTCGGCACGCGCCCCCGCGCCCGCCTCACCGTCACCACCGGAGCCGGCCGCCGGCCACGCCGTACCACTACCAGCCGCACCAGCACCGGCACCGGCACCCGAACCATCACCGGAACCGGCACTCGCAGCGGCACCGGAACCCGCACCCGTCCGCCGCTCCGGAATCCCCAACCGGTCCGCCGCCTCCTGCAACCACTCCGGCGGACTCAACAAGAACGACGTCTGATTCAGATCCACCCGAGCCGCAACAGCCGGCGCCGCATCCGCGGCCGCGTCCGCACGCCCCCCGTACTCCTCCTCGTACCGGCGGATCACCTCACCCACCGGCAGCGACGGCCACAACGTCGCCTCACCGCTGTCCCGCGCGATCACCAGCCGCTGCGCACCCCCGTCCGAACGCGGCCCGTCCGCACGGTCCTCGGCCCACACCACGAACCCGAGCCCGAACTCCCGCACCCGCACCTCACGATGCTGGTACGACGGCACATCCCCGTTGATCCACTCTTCCGCGCGCTCCTGCGCCTGCGCGAACGTCACCATCGCCAGCTCACTCCCCCACGGCAGTCACGGCCGAAGAGACGGGCACCACCTGCGCGAACCCACCGTCCACCATCAGATTCGCCACGGTCTCCAACTCCGGCGGAGAACCCGCCAACCGCGCCAAGAACGCGTCGAAATCCTCACCGCACGGCAACAACAACCGCTCCACCCGCTCCGCCGGCGGCACCGCAGGATCCACATCCCGCGCATCGTCGTACGCGCAGAACCACACCGATCCGAGCCGGTCACCCTTCACCTTCACGGCCAGCAACCCGCCCTGCACAAACCCAACACCCAGATAATCCTTGGTCAGATGGTCGCGCAGACACTTGTTCACATACACCAGGTCATTGACCGCCGCCTCGTCCCGCACCGTGAAGAACGGCTGATCGATCAGCAGCCCCAACTCCGCATCCAACGCCGTCCCCACCGGTGCACACCCACCCGCCGCCTTCAAAAACGACCGGTACGCACCCGGCAGCCGGTACCCCAGGTCCTCCTCGACCCCCAGCACCTGCGACTCACTCACCGCCACGCCCGACTTCGGCAACCCGAAATGCGCAGGCCGCGTCTCCTGCAACGGCCGCGTCCCCCGCTTGCCCTGGTCCACCGCCGCCGTCGCGACACCGCCGTGATGCCGCAGCAACGCCTTCACCTCGACCGGCACCAGCTCCAACCGCCGCGACCCCACCACGTGATGCCACGTCCAGCCGTGCGGCGTCGCCACCGACGGCACCGTGTCCCACAACTCATGCCCCGAAGCCGCAAGCGCCGCGTTCGCCGACACATAGTCCGTCAACCGCAACTCGTCCACGCCGAAACCCTCCGGCGGCTCCGCAATCTCCACCGCCGCACGCGCATAGGGCGAGAAATCCGGGTAACCGTGCTCATCCACCCGCACCCCTCTCGGATGACGGGCCGCCCGAACCGGATCCGGGAAATGCACGACCTGCCCGGCATAGGCCGCGTTCGGCGGCGCGGCTTGCTGCCCGAGCCGACCTGTCGTCATGGCGGTAGCCCCCTGCGGCACTCTGGTACGACCCGTAGCAACCCCTAAGGCCCACTACGCCCCGTATCGACTGTCTCTCCAACGCGTTGACCGCGCGCATCGCGGTGCCGACAGCCTATGCGGTACGACGAAACCGGTCACCGGCGCCGGTCACAGCACCGGAAACCCACCCTCCGCCCACCGTGACCAGCAGTCACCCTCCCGTGACAGCCAGCCCGAACACGGGCGTGTCGCAGCGCCCCAGCTTCCGCACCAGCCACGGCATTTGGCACTCTGTGTCCGCCGGGGGGATGCACGGGAGGGGAAATACGATCATGAACACGACGCAAACGGGACCACACACCAGCACATCCGGCGACCCCCGCATCGGCTGGAGCGCCACCGAAACCCACCAGGCACCCACCCTCCGCCACCGCCGCGACGGCATACTCCCCACCGTCGCCGCCGCCCTCTCCGTCCGCGGCGCCACCCTCACCGGCACCGCCGCCCGCGGCGACCAGCCCCCCACCCTCCACCCACTCGTACAGGACTTCCTCGACACCCTCACCAGCGCCCAACGCGACCGCTTCACCGGCCGCTGCGCCGAAACCATCCTCATCTCCCGGCACATCGCCAACACCGACGCCGCCCGCAGCAAACGCGCCGCCCGCAAACCCATGACCAACGGCGAAGCCCGCAAAGCCCTCAAACAGGCCAAACTCACCGCCCGCCGCATCCGCGAAGACGGCGACCCCCTCCACGGCAGCTTCGCCACCCCCTGCCGCGCCTGCACCGCCCTCAGCGCCCGCTTCGGCGTCCGCATCATCGACCCCACAGCGACCGACGCCTGACCCCCACCCCGAACAAACGCAAGATAGAGGGCAGATGCACGCCGACCGCACCTCCACCACCCGCTTCGCCGTACCCATCGACGCCGCCCTGCGCGCCGCCGGCTGGCAACCCGGACGCTGGGACATCAAACAAGCCGAAATCTGGGCCGACACCCTCCGCGAACACACCTCACCCGCAGGCCACCGCCACGCCGTCTTCCCCGCCGCCGTCGAAGCCTGGGCCGAATTCGGCAGCCTCCACATCACCCCCACCGGACCCGGCCGCCAGATCGCCCCCGCAACCCTCCACCTCGACCCCCTCCACGGCCTCCACATGGCCCGCACCCTCGCCGACCTCGGCCGCGCCCTCGACACCGACGTCAGCCCCCTCGGCGCCGAACCCGACACCCAGACCATCCTCGCCATCGACACCGAAGGCCGCATCTACGCCCTCGACCACACCGGCGACTGGTACCTCGGCCCCACCATCGACCACGCCCTCACCGGCCTCATCTCCGGCACAGAACCCATACGCCTCACCGCAGGCTGACACCCACGGCCCCCGCCAGGCCTACGACGCCGGAATCACCGCCGACACCCGAAACCCCCCCGCATCCGTCGGCCCCGACACAAACACCCCACCCAACGCCGAAACCCGCTCCTTCATCCCCACCAGCCCGTTCCCCCCGGACGGCAACCGCGCCGCCGACGCCGACGACACCTCCGGCGGCGGCCCGTTCTCCACCTGCATCGCGATCTCCGACACCCGATGCGCCAACCGCACACGCGTCTTCGCCCCCGCCGCATGCTTGTGCACGTTCGTCAACGCCTCCTGCACCACGCGATACGCCGTCTGCTCCACCTCCGGCGCATACGACCGCACCTCCCCCTCCACCAACAGATCGACCACCATCCCCGCAGCCGCCGACTGCCCGATCAACTCCTCCAACTCCGACAGACACGGCCCCTCCGCCGAACCGCCCCCCTCGCCCGCCACACGCGAAGCAGCCGCAGCCGCAGCCGCAGCCACCTTCACCGCCGCCAACGGCACCGCCGCACGCTCCCGCGCCACCCCCGCATCCCCACTGCGCAGCACCCCCAGCATCTCCCGCAACTCGGTCAACGCCTGCCGCCCCATGTCCCCCACCAGCGCCGCGTTCTTCACCGCCTTCTCGGGATCCTTCCGGGCCACCGCCTGCAGCGCCGCCGCATGCACCACCATCAGACTCACCCGATGCGCGACCACGTCATGCATCTCCCGCGCGATCCGAGTCCGCTCCTCATTACGCGCCCACTCGGCCCGCTCCTCCGCCCGCTCCGCAAGCAACTGAAGCTCCCGCTCCAGACTGTCCGCCCGCTCCCGAAGACTCTCCATCAGCCGACGCCGAGCACCCACATACAGACCCAGCAGCAGAGGCGGCGCGGTCACACCAAGAGACGCGGTAATGGAGATAAAGGGGACGAACCAGTCCCCCATGTCCCACTCGCCGCGCGTCATGTCCTGCTGCGCCCGCACGAACGTCACCACCAACGTCCCCACCAGCGACATCCCCGCCAGCGACGCAATGATCCGACGCGGCAGCTCCGACGCGGCCAGCGTGTACAGCCCGACGACCGTCAGCAGAAAACCCATCTGCGCCGGCGCGATCGCCACCGACACCAGAACGACGACAATCGGCCACATCCGACGCAACAGCAACGTCGAACCCGCCGCCACACCGAACACCACACCCGCGGCCAGCGGAATCCCCGCATCCCGCGCAAACGGAATCCCCTCGGCCGCACACTCCACCGCGGACACCAACGCAAGGCACCCGTCGAGCACCGCGCTACGCCATCTGGCCCACCACCAGGGCCCGGTCAAGGCCCTGGTGTCGTCTTCCCCCGTCGTGGTCATGCCTCCAGCCTACGGGCGGGGGCATGCGCTTTTCCGGCGAGTTTCAACGACCGGCTCACACCACACTCCGTAATCGAATAACAGCGAAACCGGCTGGTATCCCTCGAACTGCTGAATCGCTCACCGTTCGACCTCGGAACCGATCATTCCGGCCGGACGGTATGCCTATGGCACATCCACACGGCAAATACGCCGACCTTGAGGGGCTGCGAGAGCAGGCGGTGGCGCTGCGGCGGCGGGGCTACAGCCTTCGGCAGATCCGCGACGAGCTGAAGATCTTCAACAACGACATCCTCAACCAGCTGGTGAAGGGGGAACCGCCGCCGGAGTGGACGAAGCGACCGAACGCGAAGGACGATCTGCGGGCGAAGGCACGGGAACTGCGACTCCAGGGCTGGACATACGACCAGATCGAGGCGGAGCTGGGCTGCTCCAGGAGTTCGGTGTCACTCTGGGTACGGGACCTGCCGAAGCCTGAGCCGCGCTACACGCCCGAAGAACAGCGAGCCCTCATGCGGGAAGGGTTGGCAAGGCGCCGTGCAGCAGAGGACGAGGAACGCAAGAAGACCAAGTTCGCAGCGCACCAGGAGATCGGGGAGCTGACGGACCGCGAGCTGTTCATGGCAGGGGTCGCGCTGTACTGGGCCGAGGGCTCCAAGAGCAAGCCCTACGACCGACGCGAGCGCGCTATCTTCGTCAACAGCGATCCCGGCGTGATCCAGGTGTACCTGGCCTGGCTCGACCTGCTGGACGTGGATCGGGAGCGCCTGCACTTCCGCGTACTCATCCACGAGTCCGCAGACGTCGACGAAGCGCACCGTTACTGGGCAGAGATCGCCGACGTCGACGTCTCAGTCTTCGCGAAGCCGACGCTCAAAAAACACAACCCGAAGACCGTCCGCAAGAACACCGGCGACGACTATCACGGCTGTCTGGTCATCGGAGTGGCAAGAAGCGCGGGCCTGTACAACCGCATCGAGGGCTGGTGGAGGGGGATCGTCACCCACGCGCAAGCACGTCTCCGGTAAGGTCTGAAGCGCTGTCCCCCGTGGTGTAACAGGCAGCACACTAGATTTTGGATCTAGCAGGACAAGGTTCGAATCCTTGCGGGGGAGCCACAGCACACAAGACCTCGGTTCGGGCCCTGACTGCCAAGTCGGGGCCCGCTCTCATCTCCCCCCACAACCACCCCGGTATCCTGCGGATGTCCACCCCACCCCCTCCACAGCCGAAGGGCATCCCGTGAGCGCCATTCGCCCGGCAGCCGTCGTCGTACTCGCAGCGGGTGAGGGCACCCGTATGAAATCGGCCACACCGAAGGTCCTGCATGAGATCTGCGGCCGCAGTCTCGTGGGGCATGTGCTCGCCGCCGCCGGTGAGTTGAAGCCGGAGAACCTCGTCGTGGTCGTCGGGCACGCCCGGGAGAAGGTCACCGAGCATCTCGCGAAGGTCGCCCCGGACGTACGTACCGCTGTCCAGGCGGAGCAGAACGGGACCGGGCACGCGGTCCGGATGGGCCTGGAGGAGCTGGGCGGTGTCGTCGACGGGACCGTCGTGGTCGTCTGCGGTGACACTCCCCTGCTGACCGGCGAGACGCTCAAGCAGCTCGCCGCGACCCACGCGCAGGACGGGAACGCCGTCACCGTGCTGACCGCCGAGGTGCCGGACGCGACCGGCTATGGGCGGATCGTCCGGGACGACGTCTCCGGTGCCGTGACGGCGATCGTCGAGCACAAGGACGCCTCCGACTCCCAGCGGGCGATCCGGGAGATCAACTCCGGCGTCTTCGCCTTCGACGGGCAGTTGCTCGCGGACGCTCTCGGGAAGGTCCGTACCGACAACAGCCAGGGCGAGGAGTACCTGACCGACGTCCTGGGGATTCTCCGTGAGGCCGGTCACCGCGTCGGTGCCTCCGTGGCTGCTGATCATCGTGAGATCGCCGGTATCAACAACCGTGTGCAGCTCGCCGAGGCGCGCCGGATTCTCAACGACCGGCTCCTGACCCGCGCCATGCTCGAGGGCGTCACTGTCATCGACCCGGCGACCACCTGGATCGATGTCACTGTCACCTTCGAGCAGGACGCGGTCGTCCACCCGGGCACCCAGTTGCAGGGTTCCACCCACCTGGGCGAGGGGGCGGAGGTGGGGCCGAACAGCCGGCTCAAGGACACGCGTGTCGATGCCGGTGCCCGGGTGGACAACACCGTGGCCGACGGTGCGCAGGTGGGGCCGAACGCGTCCGTGGGGCCGTACGCGTATCTCCGTCCCGGTACCCGTCTTGGTGCGAAGGGCAAGATCGGTACGTACGTCGAGACGAAGAACGCCTCGATCGGTGAGGGCACGAAGGTGCCGCATCTGTCGTATGTCGGTGACGCGACGATCGGTGAGTACACGAACATCGGCGCTGCAAGTGTGTTTGTGAACTATGACGGGGAGAGCAAGCACCACACGACCGTCGGGTCGCACTGCAAGACCGGAGCGGACAACATGATTGTGGCTCCTGTCACGGTGGGGGACGGTGCGTACACCGCTGCCGGGTCTGTGATCACGAAGGATGTGCCGCCCGGTTCGTTGGCTGTGGCCCGTGGTCAGCAGCGGAATATCGAGGGTTGGGTGGCTCGTAAGCGTCCGGGGAGTGCGTCGGCGAAGGCGGCCGAGGTGGCGTCCCGGAAGCCGGATGGTGAGGGCTGACCGGAAACAGGTGCGTCTGGGACGGCGTACCGTGATAAGTGCACACCCGCACCCCACCAGCTGAGACGACGCCTTTCGTCCAGTTGAGACGTCGTGTCAACACCCAGCTGAGACACCTCTGAGGAGACAGTGCTGTGACCGGGATCAAGACGACCGGCGAGAAGAAGATGATGTTCTTCTCCGGCCGCGCCCACCCCGAGCTTGCCGAGGAGGTCGCCCACCAGCTGGGTGTCGGGGTTGTCCCGACGAAGGCCTTCGACTTCGCCAACGGTGAGATCTATGTCCGTTACCAGGAGTCGGCGCGTGGTGCGGACTGCTTTGTGATTCAGAGCCACACGGCTCCGATCAATCAGTGGATCATGGAGCAGTTGATCATGATCGATGCTCTGAAGCGTGCGTCGGCCCGCTCCATCACGGTCATCGTGCCTTTCTACGGTTACGCGCGGCAGGACAAGAAGCACCGGGGTCGTGAACCGATCTCGGCGCGTCTGATCGCGGATCTGATGAAGACGGCGGGTGCGGACCGGATCCTGACGGTGGATCTGCACACGGATCAGATTCAGGGCTTTTTCGACGGTCCGGTGGATCATCTGTTCGCGCTGCCGCTGCTTGCGGACTACGTGGGCGCGAAGGTGGACCGGGAGAAGCTGACGGTGGTCTCCCCGGACGCGGGCCGGGTGCGGGTGGCCGACCGTTGGTGCGATCGTCTCGGCGCGCCGTTGGCGATCGTGCACAAGCGGCGTGACAAGGACGTCGCGAACCAGGTGACGGTGCACGAGGTGGTCGGTGAGGTTCGGGGCCGGGTGTGTGTGCTGGTGGACGACATGATCGACACCGGTGGCACGATCTGCGCGGCGGCCGATGCGTTGTTCGCGCACGGTGCGGAGGATGTGATCGTGACGGCGACGCACGGTGTGCTGTCGGGTCCGGCGGCGGACCGGCTGAAGAACTCCCGGGTGAGTGAGTTCGTGTTCACGAACACGCTGCCCACGCCGGGTGAGTTGAGCGGGGACCTGGACAAGATCACGGTGTTGTCGATCGCGCCGACGATTGCGAGTGCGGTGCGTGAGGTGTTCGAGGACGGTTCGGTGACGAGCCTGTTCGACGAGCAGTAGACCTCTTACGCCTGATCGGTTCACACCTGATCGATTTCACTGCGGCCTTCTTCGGCGAGTACTCTGTTGCAGTTGCTCGGCGAGGGAGGCCGTGGTCCGTTCTCTGGGACGGGGTACGGCGGTCCGTTATCGACGCGCTCTTCGTAGCAGGCCGTTCGTGGCCGGGTGACCCCGTCCGTTTCTGACCTCTACGAGGAGTGATCATGTCCGAGGTGAAGCTCACCGCCGAGACGCGCAACGAGTTCGGCAAGGGTGCCGCCCGCCGTATCCGCCGCGACAACAAGGTTCCCGTCGTTCTGTACGGTCACGGTTCGCAGCCGCTGCACCTGACCCTTCCGGGTCACGACCTGCTGCTGGCGCTGCGTACGCCGAACGTTCTGATTTCGCTGGACATCGACGGCAAGAGCAACGAGCTGGCGATTCCGAAGTCGGTGCAGCGTGACCCGCTGAAGGGTTTCCTGGAGCACGTCGACCTGCTGCTGGTGAAGCGTGGCGAGAAGGTCAACGTCGAGATTCCGGTGCAGACCGAGGGTGAGCTGGCTCCGGGCGGCAACCTGCTGGAGCACGTGCTGAACGCGCTGCCGGTGGAGGCCGAGGCCACCCACATCCCCGAGGCCGTCACGGTGTCGGTGGAGGGTCTGGAGGCCGGTGCCTCGATCCAGGCGAAGGACATCACCCTGCCGAACGGTGTGACGCTGGCCGTCGACGAGGACGCGGTTGTCCTGCAGGTGCTGGCCGCGCAGGCCGAGGAGGCTCCGGAGGGTGCGGAGGGCGCCGAGGGTGAGGGCGCGGAGGCGCCTGCCGAGGCCTGATCCTCACTTTTCTCGTTTTGTCAGCCGCTGTTCCCTGTGGGGGCAGCGGCTGGCGCGTATCAAGGAGATATGAACGTGACGACCGATGCGGGTGCGCCCTGGCTGATCGTGGGGCTGGGGAATCCCGGGCCGGAGTACGCCATGAACCGGCACAACGTGGGGTTCATGGTGGCTGATCTGCTGGCGGAGCGGGTCGGGGGCAGGTTCAAGCGGGCGGGGAAGGCGCAGGCGCAGGTGGTGGAGGGCCGGATCGGTCCGCCGGGGCCGGCGAACCGTCGGGTGGTTCTGGCGAAGCCGATGTCGTACATGAACCTGTCGGGTGGTCCGGTGAACGCGCTGCGTGATTTCTACAAGGTGCCGGTGGCGAATGTCGTGGCGGTGCATGACGAGCTGGACATCGGTTACGGGGTGTTGCGGTTGAAGCTGGGGGGTGGTGACAACGGGCACAACGGTCTGAAGTCGATGACGAAGGTGATGGGGTCGGACTATCACCGGGTGCGGTTCGGGATCGGGCGTCCGCCGGGTCGTCAGCAGGTCGCGGATTTTGTGCTGAAGGATTTTTCGGCCGCGGAGCGCAAGGAGCTGGACTACTTCGTGGACCGGGCGGCGGATGCGGTGGAGTGTCTGGTGATCGAGGGGCTGGAGCGGGCGCAGGGGACGTACAACTCCTGACGGTCGGCTGCTGATCGTCAGCTTCTGCTGGTCAGTTCCTGGTGGTCGTCGGGGCTGGGTGGCCGCTGCGGGGGGCTGTCGGTGTCGAGGGCTGCGCGGACGTGTGGGGCGCTTTCCAGGTCTGGGTGGTGGGTCAGCCAGTCGTGGGCGGCGTGGACGAGGTGGGGGTCCGGGGTGCCGGTGGTGCGGGCGGAGATCAGCAGGCCGGCCAGGACGAAGGAGGCTTCGGGCGTGGTGCCGTAGTCCCTGAGCCAGTTGGCTGCGTGCTGTTCGGTGGTCCGGCGTTCTCGGGGTTCGAGGTGGGGGGCTTCGAGGAGGCGGCTGAGGAGGTAGCAGTCCTCCGGTTTCGGGGGCTGGGTGGCGAACCAGTGGAGTGCGGAGCGGACTGCTTCGGGTTCGTGGGTGCCGGTTCTGTTGAGGCGGCGCAGGAGTGCGCTGATGGTCAGGTCGTCGCCGGGCAGGTGGGGCTCGGGGCCGAGTCGGTCGAGTGCCCAGCGGGTGGTGCGGGCTTCGGCGGGCGGGGTGGTGAGGGGGAAGCGGAGGAGCCGGCGCAGCAGGTGGTTCTCCTCGTGGGCGGTGTCGGGGGTGCGGGGGTGTTGTCCGAGGTGCCTGGTGATGATGTCGAGCAGGGTGGTGGCCTGGTCGGTGGTGAGGTCGTCCTTGCGGTCGAGGACGTGGCCGAGTACGGATGCGCCCCAGGTGGCGGTGCCGTTGATGCAGTCGATGACGGAGTTGCTGCCGTGGGCGGCGAGCCAGGTGAGGGCGTGGTCGAGGGTGCGGTGGGCGACGGTGTGGGGTTCGAGGTCGCCGGCTGGGGTGGCGGGGGCGACGAGGAGGTTTCTGAGGACGTAGTCGGCTTCTTTGGCGGGGGCGTGGGTGTGGAGCCAGCGCAGTGCGTGGTCGGCGGCGGCGCTGAGTTGTGGGCCGGCGTGGCAGGCGGCGGTTCGGTAGAGCAGTGGGGCGATGACGAAGGTGGCTCTTGCTTCGTCGCCGTGGAGGTCGAGCCAGGTCAGGGCGTGGGTGAAGGCGGGGTTCTGGAGTCCGGGGGGCAGGCCTTGCATTTCGAGGAGTTCGCGGTGGACGAAGCTGTCGTCGAGGTGGGTTCCGGGCCTGGTGTGCTGGTCGGTGTCGGCGGCGGTGTCCTGGAGGCCGGCTTGCATGCGGTGTACGGCTGCGGCGGCGGCTTTGTTGCGTTGGTCGGGGCTCATGTGGGGCCCTTGGGCGAGGAGTGAGCCGATCAGGCGGCGGTCCCAGGGGCGGTCGGGGTCGAGCCAGCGCAGGGCGGCGTTGATCGCCAGTTGTTTGACGGTGGCGGCGTCCTGGTCGTGGGTGGCGGCGTCGCGCTGTCGGAGGAGGGGGGCGAGGACGAAGCCGGCCTGTGGTTTGGTTTCGTGCTCGGTGAGCCATTGGAGTGCGAGGTCGACGCTGGTGGGGGTGAGGTCGGGGGCGGTTCTGACGCAGCTTTCGTGGAGGAGGGGGGCGAGGACGAAGGAGGCGCGGAGGGCGGTTTTGCGCCAGGTGGGCCAGGCGTGGATGTGGGTGATGGCTTGTCGGACGGTGGGGTCGGTGAGGCCTTCGCGTTTGAGGAGTGCGGAGAGGACGAAGTCGGCGGCTTCGTCCTCTTTGTTGTGGGTGAGCCAGGTGAGGGCGAGGTCGGCGATCTGTTGTGCTTTCGGGGTGGGGATGGCGGGCTGTTCGAGTGCCCGGTCGATGACGTAGGTGGCTGAGCGCAGGGGGACGTGTTCGGCGAGCCAGGTCCGGGTGGTTTCGGCGAGGCGGGGCCAGGCTTCGTCGGGCAGGTGGTGGGAGCGGAGCAGCGCGGAGAGGAGCCATTCGTTCTCGCGTTTGCGGGGGGTGCGGGAGACGAGGGCGAGGGCGGTGGTGGCGGCGGGCCGTAGGACGGCGGGGCCGCATTCGGGTGCGCGCAGCAGGGCTTGGAGGGGGTGGCGGGCGAGGCCGTCACGGCGTCTGCCGTATTGGCGCAGCCAGGTCTGGGCGCGTTCTTCGAGGTGGGTGCGGTGGGTGTGGTGTGCGGGGTTGTGGTGGTGGAGGCCGGGTGAGCGCAGGAGGGCGGTGATGAGGGCGAGGGAGTTGATGTCGGTGGTGGTGTGCTGGTCGAGCCAGGTGCGGGCGGCGTCGAGGAGGACGTCGGGGAGGGGTCCGGGGCGGTTGCGGACGGCGTCGATGAGGAGGATGCGGACGGCTGCCGGGTCGGTAGGGGTGGTGGCGTCGATCCAGGGTTGGGCGAGGTCGGTCCAGGTGTCGATGACGGCTTGCCGCCAGGGTGGGGCGGAGACCATGGCGACTAGGGTGCGCAGGCCTTCGCGGGGTTCGGTGAGGAGGGTGGTGAGGACGGTCTGCTTGCGTTCGCGCAGCCAGGTGGCGCATTCGCTGGGGAGGCGGTGGGCGAGGTGGTCGTGTTCGGGGAGGTCGGCGGCGAAGCGGCCGAGGTGGGCGATGCTCTGGCGGTAGGTGTGGAGGTTGCCGAGGAGGGCGTCGAGGAAGGCGCGGAGTGCGCTTGAGTCGAGGGTGGAGCGGGGGCTGCGGCAGGCTCGGTCGAGGAAGGCGTCGGTGACGCTGTCGTGGACGAGGTCGACGGTGTCGTCGGTGTCGTGGCGTAGCCAGCCGATGGCTTCGAGTTCGGCGAGGGTGTCGGCGGCGCGGTCGCCGGGGGCGTGGTGTGCGAGGTAGCGGTCGACGGTTTGTTCGACGGTGGGGCGGGGGTGGGGGCAGCTGAGGGCGGTGACGGTGGCGGCGTGCAGGAGGGTGCGGTCGGGGCCGTCGGCGGGCAGGTCTTCCTGGGTGCGGCGGCGGAGCCAGCCGACGAGGCCGTCGCGGGGGATGGATGCCGGGGGGCTGGAGACGTCGTCGCCGTTGGTCTTCATCTGCTGGAAGCGTTTGTCGACGGCGATGGCGAGGAGGCGGGCCATGCCGGGGCGGGTGGTGCAGATGTCGGCCATCTCGTCGAATCCCCAGGTGTCGAGGGGTTCTTTGGCGAAGGAGGTGAAGATCGCCTGGGTGATGTTTTTCTGGTGCTGTTCGTCCTTGTCGATGTCGATGGGGGTGAACAGGTCGGCGCTGCCGCGGTCGAGGACGCTTTGCAGGGCTCCGGGGCGGACGGCGGCCAGGCAGGCGACGCGTGCGCCGGCGCCGGTTTCGCCGCGTAGTCCTGCGGCGAGTTCTTTCAGGTCGAGTTGGTTGTAGCGGTCGAGGTAGTCGAGGACGAGCAGGAGGGGCCGGCCTGGGCGGTGGTCGATCTCGTGGCGGATCTGCTCGGTGAGGACGGGTTCGGTCAGGTCGGTGTCGGGGCTGACGTGGAGGACGGTCCAGCGTCGGGTGGCGGCGAGGCCGGCGACTTCGAGGCAGGTGCGGGTTTTGCCGGCGCCGGCGACTCCGACGAGGAGCAGCCCGGTGTCGGGGTCGATGTTCTTCTCGAGCCGGGCGAGGAGGGTTTCCGGCCGGTGTGCGGCTCCTTGGGGGGTGACGTAGGGCAGGTGGTCGTTGTGGTAGCTGCTGTCGAGCCTGGTGAGCATTTTGGCGTGGGTGCGCAGCCAGGCGGGGCGGTCGCGGCGGTCGCCGATCTCGTAGTCGCGGCGGTGGCCTTGCCAGTTGCGTACGTGCAGTTGGAGGCGTTGGGTGCCGGCTCCGGTGCGTTCGAGTCGTTTCTGGACGGTGGTGGCGAGGGTGTCGACGTCCGGGGGCCAGGGGCTGGGTGTGCCGTTGAGTTCGTCGAGGAGGGCCTGGGTGAAGCCGAGGCGGCCGTTGGCGGCGTAGTCGTCGTCCTGGGTGGCGTAGAGGACGGAGAGTCGGGTGTCGGTGGTGGCGTGGGGGGCGGCGGGGAGTTTGAGGACGCCGTAGTGTTCGGCGACCCGTTCGTGCAGGCGGCAGGTGTCGATGAAGAAGATCTTTTTCGGGATGCGCTGGTAGTGCGGGTGGTGGAGGAGGGTGTCCTGGAGGCTGGTGGCGGCGAGGGTCTGTTCGGCGTAGTCGGTGCCGTCGCCGAAGGGCAGCAGGAGTTCGCGGGTGCGGGGGTCGGTGACGCCGTGTCCGGACCAGGCGAGCCACAGCAGGTCGCCTTCCCACTGCGGCAGTTCGGTTTTCAGCAGTCCCTCGACGTCGGCCTGGTGGGCGGGCCGGACGGTGAGGCCGAGGCTGCGGGCGGCGTTCTGGACGTCGGGGCTGTGGTCGGGTGACACGCACAGCCGGATCTGGGCGGGCGGCACCCCGCTCCGGCGCAGCCATTCGGCGTGGCGGAGGGCGTCGGCGGCGGCGCCCTTGAGGGTGGGGAAGGACGAGGACTCGTACTCCTCGACGCCGACGAGGACGGCGAACGTGTTCTGCGGTAAGGCGCCTCGGGGCAGTGCCGTCACGGTACGTCCCGCAGGAGGCCGGCGAGGAAGGTGTGGACGTCGGGGTTGCGGAAGTACGCGCTGTGGGAGGCGATGAAGGGCTGTCCGGAGCTGAACTCCCGGTCCTGGACGCGGGGGTCGCGGAAGACGGGTGCGGCGGCGAAGCCGAGCAGGTCGCGCCGGTCGTAGATGTTGGTCCACGTGGGGAAGTGCTCAGGCAGGGGTTTGCCGGGGGCGAGGCCGGGCAGCGCGCCGATCTCGTGCAGGTGGGCGGCCTGGGAGCCGACGGTGACGAGGTGGCGTACGCCGCTGAGGTGCTCGAGGGTGAGCAGGTCGACGGCGGCGATCCCGCCGAGGCTGTGGGCGAGGAGGACGACGGGGCCGTGGGCGTCGGCGGTCTCGGCGACGCGCTGTCGGATGACGGCGCGCAGTCCGTCGCCGCGGGCGAGGTACTTGAGGACGTCGCCGGCCTGTGGGTGGGCCTTGGTCATGAGGTCGGCGCGGTGCCGGTCGGCGAGCCGCATGACGCCGAGCCGCTGGGCCGCCCAGAGGGACGTACGGAAGATGTGGCGGCCCACGCCGCGGGCCTCGCCGCCGAGTTCGCGGGTGACGATGCCGACGACGTCGTCGCGTTCCTGCGGTGTCCAGGGCAGCGGCAGGCCGCGTTGGAGGATGCCGCCGAGGTGGGAGGCGACGGTGGCGGTGGCGATGGCGAGGGGCAGCCGGCCGCGGCCGGCGCCGTGGGTGAGGGCGTGGCGGCCGGCCGGGCTGTCGAGCACGGCTGTCAGGGCGGCGCCGAACTCGGTGCGGGCCTGCTCGTCCGGGAGGAACGGCCGCAGGTCGGCCGGGAGTTCGGCCGCCTGGGCGAGGGTGCGGCCGCGAGCCTCGACCTCGGGGCCCATGCGTTCGCCGAGGGCGGGCCGCCCTCTGTCGTCGGGGTCGTCGGGGGCGCGCAGCGCCAGCCACGGGTCCTCGTAGAGGCGGCCCCACAGCACGGCGTCCTGGTCGGTCTCGCTGAGGTCGGTGGCGGTGGTGGTGTCCAGTTCGGTGGCCGGGACGACGCCGGGCAGTGCGGCGCCGCCCACTCCGGAGGGGACGCCGAAGATGTCGCCCCAGTAGCACTCCTCGACCCCCAGCTGCGCATCGACGCGCGCGAGGCCCTCCCGCAGCAGCCCCAGCGTCCCGTCGTACGCTTCACGGCGCACGCCGGTCCCGTGAACGAACAGCAGCGCGGTCATCCCGCTCCCCCCTCGTGTTGCCCGGATCCCATCTCCCCTTCACCTTAAGAACGTTGGACTCCCCTGTCCCTGGTTCCCGTCCGGCCGAGATTGACTTTGGGCAAGGCAATGGCCAAGGATCGCGGCCATGCCTACTGCCGTCGTCTCCACTCAGGGCGCGTTCACGGTGCTGCGGTTCGGGCGGCTCGCGGCGATGGGGGTCATCGCCGCGCTGATCCTGATCGCGGGGGTGTGGGCGTCCTGGAGTTCCGCCCAGTACGTGATGCTCACCAAGGGCCGGGAGAGCGGGACCATCGAGGTGACGGGGTGCGGTGCGGACACCTGCACCGGGCCCTACGCGCCGATCTCCGCGGGGTCGCAGGCCCGGAAGCGGGTCGTGATCGAGAACTCGGCCGCCGTGGCGGACGGCGAGACGTACACCGTCGTGATGAAACCCGGCAGCAGCGAGGTCGTCCGGTCCGGTCCCGCCGGGATCCTCTACTCCTGGGTGCCGCTGGGCGGAGCGCTGCTGCTCGCGTCGGTGGTGGTCGCGGGCGGGCTGGGGCGGACGCGGGCGGCGTGGGTCATGGCCGGGTCGGGGTTCGCGCTGATCACGGCGGCTTTTCTGGTGATCTGAGCGGGTATCGCCGACCTCCACATGTGTGAAGGGTCAGAGCGTTGCCTGTTCGTGCTTGTTCCGTCGGCGGCCATGCTGGAAGCTGAGCCGCCCCCTCCACATCTTCCCCATTGGTTTCTCGAAGATGGACTGCCTCATGCGTACCCTCACTCGCGCCGGCGCCCTGTCCGCCGTCGCCGCGGCTGCTCTCCTCGCCTCCCCGGCCGTCGCCCACGCGACCGCCCCGGGCGACAACGGCACCGTCAAGATCCACGACGCCACCACCGGCGAGGAGCTCCGCAAGAACGAGCCGCACGTGTGCACGTTCTACCTGGACGCCTTCGGCTTCGACGCCGGCCAGCAGATCGACTGGCACATCGAGGCCTGGGCCCCGACCGCCGCCACCAAGGGCGAGACGGTGACGGCCGGCGCCCTCACCCTCGACGCCGACGGTCACGGCCGTACGAACGACATGTCGCTGCCCGACGGGCACTACAAGCTGTTCTGGAACTTCGACGGCGAGCACGGCTCGGCCAAGCACAAGGTGTTCTGGACGGACTGCGAGGAGGGGAACGACGACACGACACCGTCCGCCACCCCGTCGGAGACGGTCGAGGGCACCGAGAATCCGGCTGCCTCCCCGAGCGCGTCCGCCGAGGAGGGTGCCGCTCCCACCGCGTCCTCCTCGCCGTCCGCCCAGGGTGGCACCGCCGGGGGCGATCTCGCCGAGACCGGCAACGGTGCCCCGGTGGGCCTGCTGTCCGGCGCCGCCGCCGCGCTGCTCGCCGCCGGCGGTTACCTGGTCTTCCGGCGCCGGAAGACCAGCCAGAGCTGACGGCCGTAGCACAACCGGCGGTGCCCCCGTGCTCGTACAGCACGGGGGCACCGTCATGTCCGAGCCAGCCGGTCAGCCGGTGTTGCGCAGGCCGGCGGCGACGCCGTTGACCGTCAGCAGCAGGGCCCGCGCCAGCAGCGGATCGGGCTCGGCGCCCGCGGCCGCTGCGTCGCGCTGGCGCTTCAGGAGGGCGACCTGGAGGTAGGAGATGGGGTCCAGGTAGGCGTCGCGGATGGTGAAGGTCTGCTTCAGGACGGGCTGGGCGTCGAGAAGTTCGTCCTCGCCGGTGATGCGGAGGATCTCCCGCACGGTCAGTTCGTGCTCGGCGCGGATGGTGTCGAAGACGTGCTTGAGCTCGTCGGGGACGAGGGTGTCGACGTAGTGCCCGGCGATCCGCAGGTCCGTCTTGGCCAGCGTCATCTCGACGTTGGAGACGAAGTTGCGGAAGAAGTGCCACTGCTCGTGCATCTCGTCGAGCACGGTGTCCAGGCCCGCCTCGCGCAGCGCCTTCAGGCCGGAGCCGACGCCGAACCAGCCGGGGACGATCTGCCGGGACTGGGTCCAGCCGAACACCCACGGGATGGCCCGCAGTCCGTCCAGGCCCGCCCCCGAGTCGGGGCGGCGGGACGGCCTCGACCCCAGATGCAGATCGGCGAGCTGGTCGACCGGCGTGGAGGCGAAGAAGTACGCCGGCAGGTCCGGATCCTCCACCAGCCTGCGGTACGCCGCGTGCGCCGCGTCGCTGACCACGTCCATCGCCGCGTCCCAGCGGGCCAGCGCCTCCCCGGACTGGCGGGGCGCGGTGTGCAGGGCGGAGGCCTGCAGGGTCGCGGCCACCGTCAGCTCCAGGTTCTCCCTGGCCAGCGACGGGATCAGGTACTTGTCGGAGATGACCTCGCCCTGCTCGGTCACCTTGATCTCGCCCTCCAGGGTGCCCCAGGGCTGGGCGAGGATCGCGTCGTGGGTGGGGCCGCCGCCACGGCCGACGGTGCCGCCGCGGCCGTGGAAGAGACGCAGCCGCACGCCGTAGCGGTGGGCGACGTCACGCAGCCGCCGCTGGGCGCGGTGGATCTCCCACTGCGAGGTCGTGATGCCGCCGAACTTCGAGGAGTCGGAGTAGCCGAGCATGACCTCCTGCACATCGCCCCTGAGGGCGACCAGGCGCCGGTAGGACGGGTCGGCGAGCATGTCCTCGAGGATGGAGTCGGCGGCCTTGAGCTCGTCCGTCGTCTCCAGCAGCGGCACGATGCCGATCTTCGCCCAGCCGGCGTGCAGGTCGATCAGGCCGGCCTCGCGGGCCAGCACCGCCGCCGCGAAGACGTCGTCGGCGCCCTGGCACATCGAGATGATGTACGACTCGATGACCTCGGGCCCGAACACCTCCAGGGCCCGCTTGACCGTCCGGAAGACGCCGAAGGTCTTCTCGCCGGCCGCGTCGACGGGCGCGGGCGTCGGGGCCAGCGGCCTGCGCGACCTGAGTTCCTTGGCGAGCAGCTTCGTACGGTAGTCGCGCGGCATGTCCGCGTACCGCCAGGACTCCTCACCCAGCCGGTCGAACAGCTGGCCGAGGGCGTGGTGGTGGGCGTCCGCGTGTTCGCGTACGTCCATGGTGGCGAGCTGGAGGCCGAAGGCGGCCAGCGTGCGGATGGTGCGGTCCAGGCGGCCGTCGGCGAACAGTCCGCCGCGGTGCTCGCGCAGGGAGGTCTGGATCAGCTTGAGGTCGTGGAGCAGCTCGCTGGTGCCGAGGTAGTCGCGGCCCGCCTCGTGCGGGATGCCCTTGGCGAGGCGCTGCTTGGTGTTCTCCAGCTTCTGCCGGATGCAGGTGGCCTTCAGGCGGTAGGGCTCCTCGGCGTTCAGCCGCTTGTAGCGGGGGCTGATCTCGGGGAGCCGCTCCAGGTCCGCCTGGAGGGAGTCCAGCAGTTCCTCGGTGGCGCCCGTGTACCTGATGGAGTTCGACAGGAAGCCGCGCAGCTCGTCGATCATCTCCAGGGCGTCGTTGATGCCGTGCTCGTGCTGGAGGATCAGCACCTCCCAGGTGACCTCGGGGGTCACGTTGGGGTTGCCGTCGCGGTCGCCGCCGATCCAGGTGCCGAAGGTGAGCGGGCGGGTGTCGTCGGGGAGCCTGACGCCGACGCGCTCCAGCTCGGCGGTGAGGTCCTCGAGGACGTCACCGACGGCGCCCGCGTGCAGCTCGTCGAGGTAGTAGATCGCGTTGCGGGCCTCGTCGGCCGGTTCGGGGCGTACGACCCGCAGTTCGTCGGTCTGCCATACGAGGTCGATGTTCTCGGCCAGACGGATGTCGTGGCGGCGCCGGTCGGCGTCGATGACGGGGGTGTCCAGCAGCGCGGCGACGCGCCGCAGCTTGTTCAGGACCGAACGGCGGGCGGCCTCCGTGGGGTGGGCCGTGAACACCGGACGAACATTGAGGTGGCGGACCGTCTCCCGCAGGTGCTCCGGGTCGGCGTCCTTCAGCCGGTCCGCCGTACGGGAGAGCAGTCCGCCCTCGGCGGCGCGCCTGGCGCGCAGTTCACGGCCGCGGTGGACCTGCTCGGTGACGTTGGCCAGGTGGAAGTACGTGGAGAAGGCGCGGACCAGCTTGGCCGCCGTCTCCAGTTCGGTGCCGCGCAGCAGTTCGGCGGCGGCCTCGCCGTCCTCGCGGGTGAGGCGGCGCACCTTCTCTACGAGTTCCAGCAGCTCAGGGCCCTCCTGGCGGACGAGTGTCTCACCGAGGAGGTCGCCCAGCCGGCGGATGTCGGCACGCAGCTCGGTGCTGGTCGCCGTGGTGCGCGTAGTCAGGTCGTCGGCACTGCTCACAGGTGCGGCTCCTTGCAGTGTTGAAGCTCGTCTGAAGCTCGTGAGGGAGGGAACCCGGTGACCCGTTCGCGCGGCGGGGTGCCGCATACGGGCCGGATCATCCGGGAAGTAAACAGAGCGGACCGCGCTGTCCGACCGACTCCAGGATAGGTGTCGGCCGGGACGCGCAGCTCACGGGCTCTTGCCGCCGGGCGGCGCACTGACATACTTACGACGCCGTAGGTTACGGAACCGTAGGAAAGGCTCTTTCGAGCCCCTCTCGCGGACTTCCCCCAGCCACGGCACCTATCTCAACCCTCGAAACCCCACAGGGGACGCCCCATGACCACGAGCTCCGATGTGATCGACGACGCCCCGAAGGCGACCTCCCAGGACATCTCCGCCTCCCAGCCGGCCGGCACCCTGGGCGGTGACCGCAAGGGTTCGGCGGAGCAGATCGCGCTTCTGCTCTTCATCATCGTCCCGTTCCTCGCGCTGATCGCGGCGGTGCCGCTGGCGTGGGGGTGGGGCGTGAGCTGGCTGGACCTCGGCCTGCTGGTCTTCTTCTACTTCCTCGGCTGTCACGGCATCACGATCGGTTTCCACCGCCATTTCACCCACAGTTCGTTCAAGGCCAAGCGGCCCCTGAAGATCGCGCTGGCGATCGCGGGCTCGCTGGCGGTCGAGGGCCCCCTGGTGCGCTGGGTGGCCGACCATCGCAAGCATCACAAGTTCTCCGACGCGGAGGGCGACCCGCACTCGCCGTGGCGTTACGGCGAGACCGTGCCGGCCCTGATGAAGGGCCTGTGGTGGGCGCACATCGGATGGATGTTCGACGAGGAGCGCACGCCGCAGGACAAGTACGCGCCGGACCTGATCAAGGACCGGACGCTGCGGAACATCTCCCGTCAGTTCATCCTGTGGACGGTGGTGTCCCTGGCCCTGCCGGCGCTGATCGGCGGCCTGGTGACGATGTCCTGGTGGGGCGCGTTCACCGGGTTCTTCTGGGGTTCACTCGTCCGGGTGGCGCTGCTGCATCACGTGACGTGGTCGATCAACTCGATCTGCCACGCGGTCGGCAAGCGCCCGTTCAGGTCGCGTGACCGCTCGGGCAACGTGTGGTGGCTGGCGATCCTGTCCTGCGGCGAGTCCTGGCACAACCTGCACCACGCCGACCCGACCTCGGCGCGGCACGGTGTGGAGCGCGGCCAGATCGACTCCTCGGCCCGGCTGATCCGCTGGTTCGAGCTGGCCGGGTGGGCCTACGACGTGCGCTGGCCGTCACGCTCGCGTATCGATTCCCGCCGGAACACCGGGGGAGACAGCTCCCGGCGCGGGCGGGAGACCGCCGAGGCGGCATGATTGACGGCGTGGCGACCGACTCCAGCAGCACTTCCAGCAACGAGAAGCCGCGGCGCACGCGCCGTACCCGTATGACCGGTGCGGAGCGTCGCCAGCAGCTGCTGGAGATCGGTCGCACCCTCTTCGCCGCGAAGGGCTTCGAGGGCACGTCGGTGGAGGAGATCGCCGCGAAGGCGGGCGTCTCGAAACCGGTGGTGTACGAGCACTTCGGCGGCAAGGAGGGCCTGTACGCGGTGGTCGTGGACCGCGAGATGCGGCGCCTGCTGGACATGGTGACCAGCTCGCTGACCGCAGGCCATCCGCGTGAGCTGTGCGAACAGGCGGCGTTCGCGCTGCTGGACTACATCGAGGAGTACACGGACGGTTTCCGCATCCTGGTCCGTGACTCCCCCATCCCGCAGTCGACCGGCTCCTTCGCGTCTCTCATCTCGGACATCGCCACCCAGGTGGAGGACATCCTGGGCCGCGAGTTCAAAAGCCGCGGCTTCGACCCCAAGCTCGCTCCCCTCTACGCCCAGGCCCTGGTCGGCATGGTCGCCCTGACCGGCCAGTGGTGGCTGGAGGTACGCCGCCCGAAGAAGGCGGAGGTGGCGGCCCACCTGGTGAACCTGGCGTGGCACGGCCTGGACGGGCTGGAGCAGAAGCCGCGGCTGATCGGGCACCGGAAGAGCTGATCCGGGGGCCGCCCGACGGCGGTGATCATCACGTCTCCTTGCGGGCGACGGCGAAGATGCGGCGGAAGGGGAACGGGGTGCCGTGCCTGCCGGCCGGGTAGGCGCGGCGCAGGGCGGCCCGGTAGTCGTTCAGGAACTCGTCCTTCGCCGCGGGGTCGTCCGCGAGGGCGGTGAGGACGGGGCGCAGGCCGGTGCCCTTCACCCAGTCCAGGACGGGGTCCTCGCCGGTCAGCAGATGGATGTACGTGGTCTCCCAGACGTCGGCCGTACAGCCGAGGGCGGTGAGGTGCTCCAGGTAGGCCTCGGGCGCCAGGACCGCCTCGTCGTGGCGCAGGACACCCGAGAGGCGGGGGTGGGCGGCGGCGAGGTCGCGCATCAGGCGGTGGCTGGGGGCGTCGAAGTTGCCGGGGACCTGGAAGGCGAAGGTGCCGCCGGGGGCGAGGGCGGCGATCCAGTCGCCGAAGCGGTCGGCGTGGCCGGGCACCCACTGGAGCGTGGCGTTGCTGATGATCAGGTCGTGCGGCTCCGTCGGCGTCCAGGTGCGCACGTCCGCGGGGGCGAAGTCGAGGCGGCCGCCGGCCGGGGTGGGGCCCGCCTGGGCCCGGGCGTCGGCGAGCATCTCCGGGGAGTTGTCGTAGCCGGTGATGTGCGCGGTGGGCCAGCGCCGGGCGAGCAGGGCGGTGACGTTGCCGGGGCCGCAGCCGAGGTCGGCGATGCGGGGCCGGTCGGCGGGGAGGTCCGGGACGTGGGCGAGGAGGTCGGCGAAGGGGCGGGCGCGGTGGCCGGCGTGACGCAGGTACTGGGCGGGGTCCCAGGTGGCGGCGGCAGACATGGCGGGCCTTCCTTGAAGTCACCGTAGGTCGGCCCCAGCTTGCCTCTCAAGGTATCTTGACGTCAAGAGACTTCACGTCGACACAACCACTACACTGATCGCCATGGAGGACGAGGTCGATCGGCTGGTTGCAGCATGGCGCCGGGAGCGCCCGGACCTCGACGTGGAACCGCTCGAGGTGCTCAGCCGGGTGAGCAGACTCGCCCGGCACCTGGACCGCGCACGCCGGCTGGCCTTCGCCGAGCACCACCTGGAGCCCTGGGAGTTCGACGTCCTGACGGCACTGCGCCGTGCGGGCACCCCGTACCAGCTCTCCCCCGGACAGCTGCTGACCCAGACCCTGGTCACCTCGGGCACGATGACAAACCGTATCGACCGCCTGGCGAAGAAGGGCCTGGTGGAACGCCTGCCCGACCCCAGCGACCGGCGTGGCGTCCTGGTCCGCCTCACCGACGAGGGCCGGGACCGCGCCGACCAGGCACTGGCGGGCCTGCTGGACCAGGAGCGGGCGATCCTCGCGGAACTGTCCCACGCCCAGCGCAGCGAACTGGCGGCGCTGCTACGCCAGTTGACCGCCCCGTTCGACAACATCCCCGGCTGATGGCCTGCCGGGCGGATCGTGGCGGAGACGCGGGGTCTGGCACGCACATCTGCGGCGTTGTCGTCGGTCGCCGATTCCCCCACTCTCGGCTGCGCTCGAGCGGGGGGACCCCCATCGCATCGACTCCCTCCTCCGCCTTGCAGCTGCACGCCCCAGACCCCGCTCACCGGCACTGATCAGGCACTGCTGCTTTCCTCCACCCCGATCCGCCCGGCAGGCCCCAGGTCCACGGGCCCGACCCCCGCTCTACGCGCCAGTGCGACGGCGGCGAGGGTGGAGTGGACGCCGAGCTTGCCGAGGACGTTCTGCATATGCGTCCGCACGGTGTGCGGGGACAGATACAGCCGCTCGGCGACGGCCTTGCGCCCGAGCCCCGCGACCATGCACCGCAGCACCTCCCGCTCCCGCGGGGTGAGGGACTCCACCAGCCGCTCGCTCTCGGTGCGGTGCTTCCGGGCGGCCGTCAGCTCGCGCAGCACCCCGGTGAGCAGGGCGGGCGGCAGATGCGTCTCGTCGCGCAGCACACCTCGTATGACCGTGAGCAGCCGGGACAGCGAACAGTCCTTGGCGACCCACCCGCCGGCCCCCGCCTGCAGGGCGAGTGCGGCACGCCGCGGATCGTCCTTCTCGGCGAGCACGACGATCCGCGCCGCGGGCTGCGCCGACCGGACCGCCGTGACGAGGGAGATCCCGTCCACCACCCCGTCCACGCCGCCCTCCTGCACGGGCACGGGCACGGCGGGCCGCACCGCGGGTACGTTCCCGCCCAGATCGGCGTCGACGAGCAGTACGTCGAACCGGCGGCCCTCGGCGGCCGCGCGCTCCAGGCTGCGCAGCGCGGCGGGACCGCTGCCGGCCGCGGAGACGTCGACGTCGGGCTCGGCGGCCAGGGCCGCGGCGAGGGACTCGGCGAAGATGCGGTGGTCGTCGACGACCAGGACTCGGATGCGAACCACAAAACCCCCTTCCCCACGCTCTCCAAGAGCAGGGGATCCATCGTCGGGAGCCGCCGACCGGTGCGGATACGACGCCCGAAGCGCTCCCGGGTTGTTGTTTCTGCCGTTCCCCAGGACAGGGTCGCCGCAGCCGCACGGCCGCCGCCGTGCAGACACTGCTACCCCCACTTCGGGCGTCGTACCCGACTTGTCTCGCCCCCTGAACAGCACCGGCCCCCACCGGTGCCGTTCATCAGGGTACGGCCGGGTGCCAGGAGCGGAAGGTAATTTGCAGAACTGGTTGTCCGACGCGTTTATGGTGAGCCGCATGTTTCGTATGGAGACAGAAGTCGACAAATCCCGGCGCGATCTTCTCCGCACCCGGCTCCGCAACAGCAATACGACCGCGTCCCCCGTCCTGCGCGACCTGCGCGGAACCCCCGCCGAACGCGAAGTCCCCCTCCACGTGTGGGTCTTGGACGGCTCGGACGCCCTGGCGGGCGGGCTGGTGGGGCATACGTGGGCGGCGTGGCTGCACGTGACGTACCTGTGGGTCGACGAACGCCACCGGGGTGCGGGGCTGGGTTCGCGACTGCTGTCCGAGGCGGAGCGGGTGGCGCGGGCGGAACGGGGCTGCTCGGCGTCCCGGCTGGAGACGTGGGACTTCCAGGCGCCGAAGTTCTACGAGAAACAGGGGTACGACGTGGTGTGCGCGATCCCGGACTATCCGCCGGGGATCACGGAGTTCACGCTGACCAAGCGGCTGGGCTGAGACGGGCCGACCCCGTCGGCCTCACCGGCGTCGTCCGCCTCGCCGAGGAGTTCCGCGGCCGGGTCGTCGCCCGCCAGGATCCCGACTTCGACACGGCTGTCGCCGCGGCCGTCACCGAGATCCGCATCGCCCTCGTGTCGCCCGTCCGGTTCGCGGGCGGCGGGACCGGGTTCTGAAACCGGCACCGCCGCTCCGGCGTCAGCGCACCCGCCGCGCCCCCGCCGAAGGCACCGCCTCGAACACCCGTGGCGCGGTGAAGCCGGCGGCTGCGAAGGCCTCCTCCACCGCCTTGGTGATGGTGTCCACGTCGGCGACATCCGCCAGCACGATCGCCGAACCCCCGAAGCCGCCGCCCGTCATGCGGGCGCCCAACGCCCCCGCGGAAAGAGCCGTGTCGACGACCAGGTCCAGCTCGGGGCAGGAGATGCGGAAGTCGTCGCGCAGCGAGGCGTGGCCCTCGGTGAGGACCGGGCCGATCGCGCGGGTCTCGCCCGATTCCAGCAGGGCGACGACTCGCTCGACTCGTTCGTCCTCCGTGACCACGTGGCGGACCAGGCGGCGGACCTCCTCCTCGTCGCCCAGGCGGGCCAGCGCCGCGTCCAGTTCGGCGTAGGGGATGTCGCGGAGGGCGTCGACGCCCAGCAGGGCCGCGCCCTTCTCGCAGCCCGCGCGCCGCTTGCCGTACTCGCCGGTGCTGTGTTCGTGCTTGACCTGGGTGTCGACGACCAGCAGGCGCATGCCCTCGGCCGCGAGGTCGAAGGGGATCTGGCGCTGGGAGAGGTCGCGGGTGTCCAGGAACAGGGCGTGGCCCGCGGTGCAGCAGGCGGAGGCCGTCTGGTCCATGATGCCGACCGGGGCGCCGACGTAGACGTTCTCGGCGCGCTGGCACAGACGGGCCAACTGCCAGCCCTTCAGGTCCAGTTCGTAGAGGTCGTTGAGCGCGAGGGCGATCACCACCTCCAGCGCCGCCGACGACGACAGGCCCGCGCCCGCCGGGACCGTGGAGGTCAGGTGGACGTCCGCGCCGCTCACCTCGTGGCCGGCCGCGCGCAGCGCCCAGACCACGCCCGCCGGGTACGCCGTCCAGTTCCGGTCCGACTCCGGCCCCAGGGCGTCGACGTCCAGTTCGACGACGCCGCCCTCGACGTCCGACGAGTGCAGACGCAGTACGCCGTCGTCGCGGCGCGAGACCGCGGCGACCGCGGTGTGCGGCAGCGCGAACGGCATCACGAAGCCGTCGTTGTAGTCGGTGTGCTCGCCGATGAGGTTGACCCGGCCCGGTGCGGCCCACACGCCGTCCGGTTCGGCCCCGTACAACTCCTTGAACCGCTCGGCGACAGTCCCTGCGGCGATCTCGCCGGCCTCGCTGCTCATACCCCTGACCCCTGACCTTCCGTACGTTCTACTTGCCGTGCCGCTGCGCGAAGTCCCACGCGTCCGCGACGATTCCCGCGAGGTCCGCGCGGGACGGGTTCCAGCCGAGGCGGGCGCGGGCCGTGTCGGCCGACGCCACCAGGACCGCCGGGTCGCCGCCGCGGCGCGGGGCCACGACCTCGGGGATCGGGTGGCCGGTGACCTGCCGGACCGTCTCGATGACCTGGCGGACGGAGAAGCCGTTGCCGTTGCCGAGGTTGCAGATCAGGTGCTCGCCCGGGGTCGCCGCCGTCAGGGCCAGCAGGTGCGCCTCGGCCAGGTCGGCGACGTGGATGTAGTCGCGGACGCAGGTGCCGTCGGGCGTCGGGTAGTCGTCGCCGTAGACGGAGATCGCGTCGCGCCTGCCCTGGGCGACCTGGAGGACCAGCGGGATGAGGTGCGACTCGGGGTCGTGGCGCTCGCCGAACGCGCCGTAGGCGCCCGCGACGTTGAAGTAGCGCAGCGACACCGCGCCCAGGCCGTGGGCCTTCGCCTCGCCGGTGATCATGTGGTCGACGGCGAGCTTGGAGGCGCCGTAGGGGTTCGTCGGGGCGGTGGGCGCGGTCTCGACGATCGGGACCTGCTCCGGTTCGCCGTACGTGGCCGCCGTGGAGGAGAAGACCAGCCTGCGTACGCCCGCCTCGCGCATCGCGCCGAGCAGGGCCATCGTGCCGCCGACGTTGTTGTCCCAGTACTTCTCCGGCTTCACGACCGACTCGCCGACCTGGGAGGACGCGGCGAAGTGGAGCACGGCGTCGTACGAGGAGTCCAGCCATTTGGCGGCGTCCCGGATGTCGCCCTCGACGAAGGCGGCGCCGGCGGGCACGCCCTCGCGGAAACCGGTCGAGAGGTTGTCGAGGACCGTCACCTCGTGACCGGCCTCCAGCAGATGCTGGGCGACCACGCTGCCGACGTATCCCGCACCACCCGTGACCAGGTACTTCCCGCTCATGAACTCGCTACCTCTCGCAGTCGCTCGGCCGCGCGCTCCGGCGGCACGTCGTTGATGAACACGCTCATGCCGGATTCGGAACCCGCGAGAAACTTCAGCTTGCCGGACGTACGGCGGATGGTGAAAAGCTCCAGGTGAAGCGCGAAGTCGTCACGGCTGACGCCCTCGAACTCCTCCAGCTGGCCGAACGGGGCCTGGTGCCAGGCCGCGATGTACGGCGTGGGCGGTTCACCTTCGCCGAAGATCCGGTCGAAGCGCCTCAAGAGTTCCAGATAAACCTGGGGGAATTCTGAACGCGCCGCCTCGTCGAGCCCGAGCAGATCCGGCACCCGGCGGCGCGGGTACAGGTGGACCTCGTACGGCCAGTGGGCGGCGTACGGCACGAAGGCCACCCAGTGTTCACTCGCGAGGACGATCCGCTCGTCGGCGAGTTCACGCTCCAGGACGGCGTCGAAGAGGTTCTCCCCGCCCGTCGCCTCCTTGTGGGCCGCGAGCGAGCGGAGCATCAGGGCGGTGCGGGGGGTGGTGAAGGGGTAGGCGTAGATCTGCCCGTGCGGGTGACCCAACGTGACGCCGATCTCGGCACCGCGATTCTCGAAGCAGAACACCTGTTCCACGGAGGGCTGATGGGACAGCTCGGAGGTGCGGTCGGTCCACGCGTCCAGGACCAGCCCGGCCTGTTCCTCGCTCAGGTCGGCGAAGGAGGCGTTGTGGTCGGAGGTGAAGCAGACGACCTCGCAGCGGCCGGAGTCGCCGGCCAGCGAGGGGAAACGGTTCTCGAAGACCACGACGTCGTACGACGAGTCGGGGATCTCGCTCAGCCGGTCGCCCTGCGTCGGGCACAGGGGGCACTCGTCGGCCGGCGGGTGGTAGGTGCGGCCCTGGCGGTGGGAGGCGATGGCGACCGCGTCGCCGAGCAGCTCGTCACGGCGGATCTCGGAGGTCGTGACGGTCCGGTCCAGCGGACGGCGGTCGACCGCGTCGCGCACGGCGTCGTCGCGCAGGTCGTAGTAGATCAGCTCACGACCGTCGGCGAGACGGGTCGAGGTCTTCTTCACCGCGGACTCCTCATTCGAGCCACCCAAGCAATCAACAGAACTCAACACACCAAAACACAACTCACCACGACAGTCAACATCACAATCAATCAGAGTTCGACATCTGACGTGTTCAATTGGCGAACGCGGAGGCGTAGGTTCCGCTCTGGATCAGTTCAGGAACCGGTTCGGCTCAGTTCCCGCAACGAAGTCCCGCAACGAAGCGAGTGCGCATGGAAACCCCCACATACCTGGCCGCCGAGCTACGGCTCCCCACCAACTGGCTCGACTACACGATCCTCGGCATCTACTTCGTCGTCGTCCTCGGCATCGGCTTCGCCGCCCGCCGATCGGTCAAGACCAGCCTCGACTTCTTCCTGTCCGGCCGCTCCCTGCCCGCCTGGGTCACGGGTCTGGCGTTCATCGCGGCCAACCTCGGCGCCACCGAGATCCTCGGCATGGCCGCCAACAGCGCGCAGTACGGCGTCTACACCACCCACTGGTACTGGGTCGGTGCCATCCCCGCCATGGTCTTCCTCGGCCTGGTGATGATGCCGTTCTACTACGGCTCCAAGGTCCGCTCGGTTCCCGAGTTCCTGCTGCTGCGCTTCGACAAGGGAGCGCACCTGCTCAGCTCGATCCTGTTCGCCTGCGCCTCCATCCTGATCGCCGGCGTCAACCTCTACGCCCTCGCGATCGTCGTCGAGGCGCTGCTCGGCTGGCCGCAGTGGGTGGCGATCGTGATCGCCGGCTTCTTCGTGCTGGCGTACATCACCCTGGGCGGTCTGTCGTCGGCGATCTACAACGAGGTGCTGCAGTTCTTCGTCATCCTCGCCGCGCTCATCCCGATCTCGGTGCTCGGCCTGAAGAAGGTCGGCGGCTGGGACGGGCTGTCCGACACACTGACCGAACGCCGCGGCGAGAACTTCATGACCGCGTGGGGCGGCACCGGCATCGGCCACGACAACCCGCTCGGCGCGAACTGGCTGACGATCGTCCTGGGCCTGGGGTTCGTGCTGTCGTTCGGCTACTGGACGACGAACTTCGCGGAGGTGCAGCGCGCGCTGTCGGCGAGGAACCTGTCCGCGGCGCAGCGTACGCCGCTGATCGCCGCGTTCCCGAAGATCTTCATCGTCTTCCTGGTGATGATCCCGGGCCTGGTCGCCGCGGCGCTGGTGCCGCAGATCGGTACGCCCGAGTCGGGCCTGCAGTACAACGACGCGATCCCGTACCTCATGCAGGACCTGTTGCCCAACGGCGTCCTGGGCATCGCGGTCACCGGTCTCCTGGCGGCCTTCATGGCGGGCATGGCGGCCAACATCTCGGCCTTCAACACCGTCTTCACGTCCGACATCTGGGCGAAGTACGTGGTGAAGGGCCGCGAGGACGAGTACTACGTGCGGTTCGGGCGGCTCATCACGGCGATCGGTGTGCTCGCGTCCATCGGCACGGCGTTCCTCGCCTCGTCGTTCTCGAACATCATGGCGTACCTCCAGACGCTGTTCTCCTTCTTCAACGTCCCGATGTTCGTCGCCTTCATCATCGGCATGTTCTGGAAGCGGGCGTCCGCGAAGTCCGGCTTCTGGGGTCTGCTCGCCGGCACCACCGCCGCGATGGTGAACTACTTCGTCTTCTACAAGCAGGGCGTCATCGGCATCCCCACCGACCAGGGCGCCAACTTCGTCTCCGCGATCGCAGGGTTCGTCGCCGGTGCGGTGGTCATGGTGGCCGTGTCGCTCTTCACCGCGCCGAAGCCCGCGGAGGAACTCCAGGGGCTGGTCTACGGCACCCGGGCTCCCGGTGTGGCCGAGCCGCCCGCCGTGGGCGACGACGCGTGGTACCGCAAGCCGGCGCTGCTCGGCTGGGGTGCCGTGATTCTGGCCGCCGTCTGCTACATCCCGTTCTCGTTCTGACCGCGGGAGGATTGAGAGACCATGTCCGAGGACCACGGATTCTCCGAGAAGGACGTCCAGCGGGAAGTCACCGAGCTGGAGGGCAAGTCCGCTACCGCCGCACGGCTGTTCGACATCCGTCGGACCATCGGTGCGCTGTTCGTGATCTACGGCGTCATCGTCACGATCGCCGGGCTGACCGACGATGACGCGGCGATCGCCAAGGCGGAGGGGGTGAACGTCAACCTGTGGACCGGGGTGGGGATGCTGCTGCTCGGGTTGTTCTTCCTGGCGTGGCTGAAGCTGCGGCCGCTGGCTCCGCCGGCGGCTGTCCCGCCGGACGATCGGGCGAAGGAGCAGTGAACGTCGGCGAGCTGTTTCGGTGACCCGGCGCGGCGGGGGGGGCCGCCCGCGCCCACCCGTGCCGCCCTGGGGGTCCCCCCAGGCCCTTAAGGCACTGGGGGGGAGGCACGACTGCCCGCGGCTTGGCGGGGTGGTTGCGGCACGCCCGGCGGCTGGGCGGTGGGTGGTTCTCAGTGCTCGGTGTCCGGTGCGCTGTTCTGTGGTGGCGGGTGTTGGAGGGTCGGGGTTGCTCGGTCCAGCAGGCCGGTGCGGGCTGCCAGGGCCGCGGCCTCCAGGCGGGAGCCGACGCCCAGCTTCATCAGGACGCGCTGGACGTGGGTGCGGGCGGTGGAGGGGGCGATGCCCATGCCCGCGGCGATCAGGCGGGTGTCCTCGCCGTCGGCCACACGGACCAGGACCTCGATCTCCCTCGGCGTGAGCATCTGCAGCAGCCGCTGGCCCTCGTCGTCGGGCTGGGCCGCGGGGTTGAGCAGTTCGCTGAACGCCCCCTGCAGGAGCTGCGGCGCGACGGCCGCCTCGCCTCCCCTCGCCTTCATGATCGCCCGCTCGACGCCCTCTATGCGCTCGTCGTGACGGACGTAGCCGGACGCGCCCGCCGCGAAGGCCGCGGCTATTCCGCGCGGGCTCGGTACCGGGCCCAGCACCACCACTGCCACCTGCGGCCGCTCCCGCTTGATCCGTACCACCGGGTCGAACGCCCCCGGCTCGGCCGGTGTCGCCGTACCCAGCAGGCACACCTCCGGCGCCCGGGCGATCACCAGCTCCGCCGCCCCCGCGGCAGGCGCCGCCGCGGCCAGCACCCGGTGCCCCCGCAGCTTCAGCGCCGAGGCCAGTGCCTCCGCGAGCAATCGGTGGTCGTCGACCACCATGAGCCGCACTCCCATCAACCCCCCAGTCCCCCCGATGGACGCCCACTATGGATGCCCACAGGTCCCCACGGACAGACCCCGAGCACGCAGGCCCCCCGGCACTGCGCCTTCATGCCCCCGGAAGCTACACGCTTGTTCGACGTTGCGCTGCCCCTACCGGTGAGAAGTGCCCCGGATCGCCGAAATTCCTCTCATTCGAGGGTGTTGAGCGGTACGCGCACGGCCCCGCCCCTGAGCAGGGACGGGGCCGTGACGACAGCTCGTCGCGCTCAGCCGCTCGTGCCGAACGCGATCGCCAGGTACTCCTGGCTGCCCGAGCTCGATCCGCTCGCGTACACGTCGGACATGTACAGGTGCCCCTGTGCGTAGAGGATCTCCGAGTACTCCGGAGACATGGTGGTCTCCACGTCCCGCACCGAGTCCGTCGCCGGGTTCTCCAGCAGCGTCGTCTGCTTGAAGCTGCCGCCGTCGATGCTGACGATCTGCCCGCCCTTGTCGTACGGCGGACGCTTGTACGCGATCACGTTGCCGCCGTCCATACGCAGCGGCGTGATCGTGTAGCCGTCGCCCGCGTCGGCGCGCTGGCCGGTCTGCTTGCCGGTGGCCAGATCGAAGACGACGATCTCGTTGGTCCGGCTGTACTCGCCGGAACCGTCGTGCTCCTCGGTCGGCAGGTACAGCCGGTCGTTGCCGATCGCGATACCGGAGCAGTCCTCGATCCGGGTGATGCCGTCGCACTCGGCGGCGTAGTTGTCGCCCGGCGCGGAGATACGGGTGAGCAGCTTGCCGGTCTTGTTGTCGATGGAGAAGAAGTCCGAGATGCCGCTGCCGTCGCCCGCGGAGTCGCCCACGTCGGCCGCGACGACCAGCGGGTCGGTCGACACGACGCTGGCGTACTCGATGCCCCTGGACATCTTGTACTCGGAGATGACGTTCCCGGACTTCGGGTCGATGGTCTGGATGTGCAGCTCGCGCTCGTCGTACGAACCGCACTTGCGCACGGCGACGAGCTTGGCGCCGCCGCCGTACCCGGAGTCGTAGCAGGTGTCCGCCGGCTTCGGCTTCCACAGCGCGTCGCCGGTGGCGAGGTCGAAGGCGGCACCGCCACTGGAGCTGCCGACGGCGACCGTGTTCGCGCTGACGGTGACGTTGTCGAAGCTGATCGGCTGGTCACCGGAGGTGGCGGTCTTGGTCCACAGCTTCTTGCCCGTGTCGAGGTCGATCGCCGCGACCTGGCTGCAGCCCTCGGAGGAGTTCTTGGCGGGCATCTTCGGCTGGAAGAGGACGGCCGTCTTGTTGTCCTGGGAGACGTGCCGGCTGGCTTCGCAGACCGGGCCGGGCAGCGGGATCGTCCACAGCTTGGTGCCCTTGTCGGGGTCGTAGCCGACGATCTCGGCGATGCCGCTCTTGGCGTACACCTTGTCGGTGAGCCAGGAGCCCTCGACCACGACGCTGTCGTCCTTGGCGACCTCGGGCTGCGGGATCTGGAACAGCACCTTGGAGCTCGGGTCGGACGGCACCTTCTCCGAACCCTTTGAGGAGGAGCCGCCCTTGTCGTCGCCGCCGGTGCCGCCGCTGGAGTTCGCGGTGTCGTCCTTGCCCTTGTCGCCGGAGGAGTTCGCGTACCAGACGCCGCCGCCGATGATCACGGCGATCGCGACGACGGCCGCGACGATGATGAGCAGCTGCGCGTTCGGCTTCCGGCCGCCACCGGCCGGCCCGCCGGCCTGTACGTGCATCGGCATGCTCTGCTGCGGATAGCCGTAACCGGGCTGCCGGCCGTACGGGTTCGGCTGCTGGCCCGGGTAGCCGTACGGGCTCGGCTGCTGGCCGGGATAGCCGTAGCCGGGGGGCGGAGTGCCCTGCGGGGGCTGCGGCGGGCCCTGAGGCGGCTGCGGTGCGGCGGCGGGCGCCTGCGGGTAGCCGTAGCCGGGCTGTCCCTGCGGAGGCTGCGGAGGCTGCGGGGGCTGCTGAGCCGGCGGCGGGGGCGTCTGCGGGGACTGGGGCGCGCCGAAGCCGGGCGGCTGCTGCGGGGGCTGGTCCTGGGGGGACTGCGGGGCGCCGAAACCTCCCCCCTGCGGGGGCTGGTTGGGCGGCGGGGGCGGCGGCTGGGTCATGACGTGGGTACCTCGGAGATACGGGGACGGAGGAAGTCGGGGGAGCGCGTCACTTGCCGTAGGCGAGCATCAGCTTCTCCTTCGCCTCGTCGTCGCCGGACAGGCGCGTGGAGGAGACGTAGAAGCGGCCGTCCACCCAGTCGATGTCCCGCGAGAAGAAGCTGTCCTCGACGTCCGCCGCGCCGGCGGGGTTCTGCAGGAGCTTCGCCGGCTTGTGGCTGCTGCCGGTCGTCGGGATGGACACGATCTGGCCGCCGGCGTCGTACGACGCCTCGACGTAGGCGATGAGCTTGCCGCCCTCGGTCTTCAGCGGCAGCATCGACTCGTCCGCGGGGGACTTGACGCGCCACTTCTCCTTGCCGTTGGCGAGGTTGATCGCGACGATCTCGTTGGCGCCGCCGGTGGCCTCGGTGGGCAGGTAGAGCGTGTTCGCGTCGGCGGCGACGCCCCCGCAGCCGGTCAGGTCGCGCTGGAGGACGGACCAGCCGCAATCGGGGGCGAAGTCCTCGTCGACGCCGACCTGGGAGCGGAACCCGCCCTTGGC
The DNA here is from genome assembly GCF_042731325.1 of Streptomyces sp. NPDC059866. Classification (NCBI taxonomy): domain Bacteria; kingdom Bacillati; phylum Actinomycetota; class Actinomycetes; order Kitasatosporales; family Streptomycetaceae; genus Streptomyces; species Streptomyces sp. NPDC059866. The sequence continues at coordinate 167,704 of NZ_JBHWJT010000006.1, forward strand.
GTCGAGCGTGGAGATGTTCCACGCGTCCTTGTCCTCGTTGGTGCTGTAGACGACCAGCGGGTCCACGGAGTAGGTGCGGGCGACCCGCCAGCCCTTGTCGAACTTCTGGGTCCACAGGACCCGGCCGGTGCGCGGGTCCAGCTCCTGGATCTCGTCGTGCTCGTTCGACGTGGCCGCCCCGCAGGACGCGACGGAGATCAGCCGGCTGCCGCCCGCGAACGCGGACGGGAAGCAGGCGTCGCCGTACCTCTTCTTGTCGAACAGCTTTTTGCCGCTGGCCATGTCGTACGCCGTGCCGGACTGCGAGCGGCCCACCATCAGCGTGTTGCCGGTCAGCGACAGCTCGATGGTGAGCGCGCTGTCGAACAGCGCGCCGTCGGCGACCTCACCGCTCCAGCCCTTCGCGCCGGTGTTGAGGTCGACCTGCTGGATCTGGTTGCACTTGGCGCGGTCGCTGGCGCCGTTCATGTACGCCACGACGATCTTGTCGTCGGCCGTCTTCTGCGGGGTGGCCGCGCAGATCTTCTGCGGGAAGGTGATGGGGTCCCAAGCGGGGTTGCCGTCACCGACGTTGAAGGCGAGGAGCTGCTTGTACGCCGCCTTCACCGCCGTCTTGTCGGTGATCCACATGCCGGGGGCGTCGGCGCCGGAACCGGGCGCGTCGGGCGCCTCCTTGTACCAGAGCACCTTCGCCTCGCCCGCCTGGCGGCCCGCGTTGAGGTCCTCCGGGTCCTCGCCGCCGTCACCGCTTCCGTCCCCGGGGTTGACCGGGTCGTCGGAGGCGGTGGGCTCGGCGTCGTCGCTCGGCCCGGCGACCGGCTTCTTCTTCCCGTCGTCGTCACCGCCGCTGGTCACCGCGAACACGGTGCCGCCGATGACGAGCAGCGCCGCCACCGCGGCACCGATCACCAGGGCGGTCCGGCCCTTGAAGGGGTTGCGCGAGCCGGAGCCGGGCGGCTGGGCGCCGGGGTACTGGGGCTGGGGGTAGCCGTAGCCGGGCTGCTGGCCGTACGGGCCGGGCTGCTGCGGCTGGCCGTACGGGCCCTGGGCGTTCGGCTGCCCGTAGGGGCCGGGGGTGCCGTACGGGCCCGGCTGGGCGTACGGACCGGGCTGCTGCTGCGGATAGCCGTAACCCGGCTGCGGGGCGCCCTGCGGGGGCGGCGGCGTCTGGGGCGGCTGGGCGGGCGGAGGGGGTGTGCCCTGCCGCGGGTCCTGTGGTGCGCCGAAGCCGCCCGGCGGCGGGTCCTGTGGCGCGCCGAAGCCGCCGTTCGGCGGCTGGTTGGGCGGCTGGGTCATCAGCGGTTCCCCCTTGTGGCTGATGAGCATGTGCCCGATGTGGCCCGCGCCCGGTGGCGCTGTGTTTCCGCCACATCCATGCTTCTCAGACGGTTCTCAGACGGCATTTCTATCACCCGGGACCGACACAGCACGGGGCCGGATCCTGCCCTGTTCCCAAGGGAGGACCGGCCCGTGATGCCCTCGTTACGCGCCTTCACGCCCCCTTCACGAGGCGTGCGCGCCCCGCGCGCAGGTACTCAGGCGTCCTCGGCGAGTTCGAGCCAGCGCAGCTCCAGCTCCTCGCGCTCCCCCGTCAACTGCCGCAGCTCGGCGTCGAGTTCGGCCACCTTTGCGAAGTCCGTTGCGTTCTCGGCGATTTGGGCGTGCAGCTTGGTCTCCTTCTCGGAGATCCGGTCCAGCTGCCGCTCGATCTTCTGCAGCTCCTTCTTGGCGGCCCGCTGGTCGGCGGCGCTCTTCTCGGCCACGGGCTTCGCCGGGGCGGCCGGGGCGGACGCGGCGGCCGCCTCCTCCATCTTCCGGCGCCGCTCCAGGTACTCGTCGATGCCGCGCGGCAGCATCCGCAGCGTGCCGTCGCCGAGGAGGGCGTACACGCGGTCGGTGGTGCGCTCGATGAAGAACCGGTCGTGGGAGATGACGATCATCGAGCCGGGCCAGCCGTCGAGGACGTCCTCGAGCTGGGTGAGGGTCTCGATGTCGAGGTCGTTGGTCGGCTCGTCGAGGAAGAGGACGTTGGGCTCGTCCATGAGCAGGCGCAGCAGCTGGAGGCGGCGGCGCTCACCGCCGGACAGGTCGCCGACCGGCGTCCACTGCTTCTCCTTGTTGAAGCCGAACGTCTCGCACAGCTGGCCTGCGGTCATCTCGCGCCCCTTGCCGAGGTCGACGCGCTCGCGCACCCGCTGGACGGCTTCCAGGACCCGCCAGTTCGGGTCCAGCTCGGCGACCTCCTGCGACAGGTACGCGAGCTTGACCGTCTTGCCCACGGCGATCCGCCCGCCCGCCGGCTGCGCCTCGCCCTCCGTGCGGGCCGCGTCGGCCATGGCGCGCAGCAGGGAGGTCTTGCCGGCGCCGTTGACGCCGACCAGGCCGATGCGGTCGCCGGGGCCGAGGTGCCAGGTGACGTGCTTGAGCAGCACCTTGGGACCGGCCTGGACGGTGATGTCCTCCAGGTCGAAGACCGTCCTGCCGAGCCGGGAGGAGGCGAACTTCATCAGCTCGGAGCTGTCCCGGGGCGGCGGTACGTCCTTGATCAGCTCGTTGGCGGCCTCCACGCGGAAGCGCGGCTTGGACGTACGGGCGGGGGCGCCGCGGCGCAGCCAGGCCAGCTCCTTGCGGACCAGGTTCTGCCGCTTGACCTCCTCGGTCGCGGCGATCCGCTCGCGCTCGGCGCGGGCGAAGACGTAGTCGGAGTAGCCGCCCTCGTACTCGTACACCGCGCCGCGCTGGACGTCCCACATGCGGGTGCAGACCTGGTCGAGGAACCAGCGGTCGTGGGTGACGCAGACCAGGGCCGAGCGGCGCTCGCGCAGGTGCTGCGCCAGCCAGGAGATGCCCTCGACGTCGAGGTGGTTGGTGGGCTCGTCGAGGACGATCAGGTCCTGCTCGTCGATGAGCAGCTTGGCGAGCGCGATACGCCGCCGCTCACCGCCGGAGAGCGGCCCGATGACCGTGTCGAGGCCCTTCGGGAACCCCGGCAGGTCGAGCCCGCCGAACAGTCCGGTGAGCACGTCCCTGACCTTGGCGTTGCCCGCCCACTCGTGGTCGGCCATGTCGCCGATCACCTCGTGGCGGACGGTGGCCTCGGGGTCGAGGGAGTCGTGCTGGGTGAGCACGCCCATGCGCAGGCCGCCGGAGTGGGTGACCCGGCCGGTGTCGGCCTCCTCCAGCTTGCCGAGCATCCGGATCAGCGTGGTCTTGCCGTCGCCGTTGCGGCCGACGACGCCGATGCGGTCCCCTTCCGAGACGCCCAGGGAGATGCCGTCGAGAAGGGCGCGGGTGCCGTACACCTTGCTGACGTTCTCGACATTGACCAGATTGACGGCCATTTCGCTCCTGCTCGCGGGGATCGGTCAGCCTCCCAGCGTAGTCCGCGCCGGGAGGTGACCGATACGCGCAGGTCAGCGGGGTGCCGCTGCCACGCGGACCGCGGTGAGCAGGCCGTCGTCGCCGGAGTGGCGGCCCTCGTGGATGCCCCGCACGGTGGCCGCCGGGTCGGCGTCGGCCGCGACGAGCGCCGTACCGCCGTCCTCGCCGGTCGCGCAGCCGGCGGTCAGGGGCTGCCAGGCACCGTCGCCGTGGTCAGCCGAGCACCGTCGCCCCCGGCGCCGGCCCCGAAGCCGTACGCACCGTCCGGCACGTCCCCGACGCGCTCAGCGCCTCGGCCACCTTCGCCGCGGACTCGGGGTCGCGGGCGAGGAACGCGGTCGTCGGACCGGAGCCGGAGACCAGCGCGGTGAGGACGCCGGCGGCGCGGCCGGCCGCGAGGGTGCCGGCGAGCTCGGGGAACAGGGAGAGGGCGGCCGGCTGGAGGTCGTTGGACACGGCGGCGGCGAGCGCGTCCGGGTCACCCTTGGCCAAGGCGTCGAGGAGTGCCTGGGAGGCGACCGGCTCGGGGATGTCCATGCCCGCGCCGAGCCGGTCGAACTCCCGGAAGACCGCCGGGGTCGACAGCCCCCGGTCCGCCATCGCGAACACCCAGTGGAAGGTGCCGCCGACTTCGAGCGTCGTCAGCTTCTCGCCGCGCCCCGTACCCAGAGCCGCCCCGCCGACCAGGCTGAACGGCACGTCGCTGCCCAACTCGGCGCAGATGTCGAGCAGTTCGGCACGGGAGGCGCCCGTGCCCCACAGTGCGTCGCAGGCCAGCAGCGCACCCGCACCGTCCGCGCTGCCGCCCGCCATGCCGCCGGCCACCGGGATGTCCTTGGCGATGTGGATGTGCACGTCCGGGGTGCGGCCGTACCGCACGGCCAGCGCTTCGGCCGCGCGGGCCGCGAGGTTCGTGCGGTCCAGGGGGACCTGGCCGGCGTCCGGGCCCTCGCAGGTGACGCGGAGCTCGTCGGCCGCGGTGACCGTGACCTCGTCGTACAGCCCGACCGCCAGGAAGACGTTGGCCAGGTCGTGGAAGCCGTCGGGGCGGGCGGCGCCGACCGCGAGCTGGACGTTGACCTTGGCGGGGACACGTACGGTGACGCTCGCGCTCACTTACTCGGACTCCTTGTGCTGGGCGCCGGCTTCCTTGTGCTCCGCGATACGGGCGAACTCCTCGACGGTCAGCGCCTCGCCACGCGCCTGCGGCGAGACCCCGGCCGCGACGAGCGCCGCCTCGGCGGCCGCCGCCGAACCCGCCCATCCGGCGAGCGCGGCCCGCAGGGTCTTGCGGCGCTGGGCGAACGCCGCGTCGATCACGGTGAACACCTCGCGCTTCGTGGCGGTGGTCTTCAGCGGCTCGGGGCGGCGGGTGAGCGAGACGAGCCCGCTGTCGACGTTGGGCGCGGGCCAGAAGACATTGCGGCCGATGGCGCCGGCCCGCTTGACCTCGGCGTACCAGTTCGCCTTCACGGACGGCACGCCGTACACCTTCGAGCCGGGCGCCGCGGCGAGCCGGTCGGCGACCTCGGCCTGCACCATCACGAGGGTGCGCTCGATGCTCGGGAAGGTGTCCAGCATGTGCAGCAGGACGGGCACGGCGACGTTGTAGGGGAGGTTGGCGACCAGCGCCGTCGGGGGCGGGCCCGGCAGCTCGGTCACGTGCATCGCGTCGGAGTGCACCAGCGCGAAGCGCTCCGCGCGGTCCGGCATGCGGGCCGCGATCGTCGCGGGCAGTGCTGCGGCGAGTACGTCGTCGATCTCCACGGCGGTGACGCGGTCGGCGACCTCGAGCAGGGCGAGGGTGAGCGAGCCGAGCCCCGGGCCGACCTCGACGACCACGTCGTCGGGGCGGACGTCCGCGGTGCGGACGATGCGGCGGACCGTGTTGGCGTCGATGACGAAGTTCTGGCCGCGCTGTTTGGTGGGGCGTACGCCGAGGGCTTCCGCCAGGTCACGGATGTCGGCGGGGCCCAGGAGGGCGTCGGGGGTGGGGCTGGTCACCCGACAAGGGTACGGGGCGGTGGGTGGGTCGGGTGTTTCGGTTGCTCGGGGGTGGGGGTGCCGGCCGCGGGGGAGGGTCGCAGCCCGGCGTGACGGGGTGCCGCTGCGCCCACCCTCCCCCACTCTCGGCTTCGCTCGAGCGGGGGACCCCCATCGCCCTGGGGGCACCTCCCAGGCCCTTAAGGCACTGGGGGAGGCACGACTGCCCGCAGCTGGGTGTCGCGTTACGAGTGCAGGCGGCCCCCGCAGTGGGGCCAGGGGGCCGTGCCTCGGCGTACGTAGAGCTTCTTTGCCCGGAGGGTTTGTTCGGTAGCCGGGGCGTCCTGGGGGCGGCCGGTGCCGCCCAGGCTGTGCCAGGTGTGGGTGTCGAACTGGTAGAGGCCGCCGTACGTCCCCGAGGTGTCGACCGCGCCGGGGCGTCCCCCGGACTCACATGCCGCGAGGCCCTGCCAGTTGAGGTGGTCGGCGCTCTGCACGGACGTCGGCAACGGCTGCGTCCCCACCTTCACCACCTGCGTGGTCGGCTCGCGCACGACCTCGGAGCCGATCCGCCGCGGCTTCTGCCGGACCCCGTTCACGCTGCGCACGGAGTATGTGATCCGGCGCAGGCCCGGCTGCCCGGCCCGCTCGATGACCTCCGTGCCCCGGAAAACCGTCGGATCCTCGATCCGCCGCACCTGGAACGGGATCTGCTCCTCGATCACCTCCCTCGCGGCGGTGATCCGCAGCACGCTGACCGTCTGCCCGTCGCGCGGGAAGCTGTCGGCCGGGACGGAGGTCGTGTCCTGGCCGTGCAGGGTGATCCCGGCCTCGTCGACGACCTCGCCCACGGTGGCGGCGTTGGTGCGGATGGTGCGGGCGCGGCCGTCCGCCATGATCGTCACGGACCGCTCGGTGCGTACGTCGAGCGTGAGGCCCGCACGCCCGATACGCCGGGAGCGCGACGTGGACAGGTACGCGCCCTCCGCACGCACCCCCAGCTGCTTGAGCGCCCCTTCCACCGTGCGCGCCGTCGTCCACACCTCGCGCCGTTCGCCGTCGAGGGTGAGCCGGACGGGGCGCCCGTAGTGCACGGCGATCTCGTCGCCGTTGGCGAGTTCCGTGCCGGGGGCGGGTGTGACCACGTCGTGCGCCCCCACCTCCACGCCCTCCTCCACGAGCAGCTCGGTCACATCGTCGGCGAAGGTGTGCAGCCGGCGCGGTTCGCCGTCGACGCTCAGCTCGACGGCCTTGTCCTCGGCGACGAACGCGGTGGTGCCGCCGGCGAGGAAGGCGACGACCAGTGCCTGCGGGAGCAGGCGGCGCATGGAGCCCTCCGCGCGCTCGGCGTACCGCCCCCTGCGCCGGCGCCCACCCCGCCGCTCCACTCCGGCGCGCGACCCGCCCTGCCGGGGCAGCACAGGATCGGGCCTCTCGTAAGCGGGCCGGTACGTGTCACCGTCCGTGTCGTATGTGTCGTATGTGTCATACGTGGCGCCATACGCCAGCGTCGGCGCACTGTGCACATCAAAACCGGCGTACGCCGACGGCTCATAGGTGCCATACGCCTCGTGGGTCTCATATGGCCCGTACGGCTCATATGTCTCATACGGCTCATACGGCTTGTACATCTCGAACTGCGAGTTGCTCACACCGACACGCTCCAGGGGCCGGAGGGGTCCGGATCGGGCCCCCAGAACCTAGCCGAGCGGTCGTCACTCTCCAAAACGACGCGACTACACAGCGTGGTGCGTTATGGGTCGGTAACCGAAGGCACGCGCCGTGTTCGCGCCGAGGGCCGTCGCCAGTGCGTCCTCGTCGATGCCGCGCACGGCAGCCATCGCGCGCACCGTGACCGGAACGAGATACGGGGCGTTGGGCCGTCCGCGGTACGGCGCCGGCGTCAGGAACGGCGCGTCGGTCTCCACCAGCACCAGCTCCAGCGGGGCCACGGCGAGCGCGTCCCGCAGGTTCTGGGCGTTCTTGAAGGTGACGTTTCCGGCGAAGGACATGTAGTAGCCGGCGCGGGCGCACAGCTCCGCCATCTCCGCGTCACCGGAGTAGCAGTGGAAGACGGTCCGCTCGGGCGCGCCCTCCTCCTTCAGGACCCGCAGCACATCCGCATGAGCCTCTCGGTCGTGGATGACCAGCGCCTTGCCGTGCCGCTTGGCGATCTCGATGTGGGCACGGAAGGACCGCTCCTGCGCCTCCTTGCCCTCGGGCCCGGTGCGGAAGTAGTCCAGTCCCGTCTCGCCGACCGCCTTCACGTGCGGCAGCGCGGCCAGCCGGTCGATCTCGGCGAGCGCCTCGTCGAGCCCGGCGTCACCGCCCGGCTCGCGCGCCCCCTGCCGCGACCAGCCGTCCGGATCCCCGTGGACGATGCGCGGGGCCTCGTTGGGATGCAGCGCGACGGCCGCGTGGACGTTCTCGTACGTCGCCGCCGTCTCGGCCGCCCACCGGGAGCCGTTCACGTCGCACCCCACCTGCACGACCGTCGTCACACCGACGGACGCGGCCTTCGCGAGACCCTCCTCCACCGTGCCGGACTGCATGTCGAGGTGGGTGTGGGAGTCGGCGACCGGGACCCGGAGGGGTTCGGGCAGGGGCGGGGCTTCGGCGGGGGAAGGCATGCCCCGATCCTACGAAAGGGCCATGCCTCCCCCGAGCCGCCGGCCGTCTCAGCTCGCCCGGCGCTGGAACGGGTGCAGGAGATCGGACAGGTGCCAGTGGTGGCGGTGCTCCCCGTCACCCGTCGGCGCCTCGGCGGACCTCGCCGGAGGGACCGGCCCGCGCCGGCGCGCCGCATCACGGACCGACGACACCTGCCCGGCCCGCATGATGCGCACCACATGCCCGTCACAGTTCCGGCACGTGGGCCGGCTCAGCGGCGACGGCACCACCCGCCCGTCCGCCATGTACATCACGAACTCGCGGCTCTCCGCGTCCGTGTGGTGCTCGATCTCGTACGACTGCTCCCAGCCGTGCCCGCAGCGCATGCAGGCGAAGGAATACGACTCGTCGACCACGGCGGTCGCCCCGTTGCGAAGGCCGGTCTGTCCAGTGATCTCGCTCATCACCAGCTCCTGTTGTCCGCTGGAGGGACGGATTACGTCCCGCCACCCAGTGGACTCCCGGGCGAGAGCGAACGCACGAAACCTGTCCAGTATTGGGCCGGACTTGGCCGTACCTTGCCAAAACGCCCGCGCTCTTTACCCACGCGTGGGACAGCGCCCCAAAGGGGCGCGGGGCTGTGACGATATGCGGCTCCTCCCCCACTCTCGGCTTCGCTCGAGCGGGGGGACCCCCACCGTGGGCGCGACAAGCCACACCGAACCCGCAGCCGCCCACGTTCCCCCCTCACTGGCGCTTGGCCGCAACCACCGCGTCGAAGACAACCCGCTTGGGCACCCCCACCTCCACCGCCACCGCAGCAATCGCCTCCTTGCGCCGCTCCCCCGCCTCCTCCCGCACCCGCACCCGCCGCACCATCTCCTCCGCGTCGACAGCCTCGGCCTTCTCCGGTGCCCCCTCGACCACGACGGTGATCTCCCCCCGCACCCCCTGCGCGGCCCATTCCGCGAGCTCCCCCAGCGAACCCCGCCTGACCTCCTCGTACGTCTTGGTCAGCTCCCGGCACACGGCGGCCCGCCGCTCCGCCCCGAACACCTCGGCCATCGCGGCGAGCGTGTCGTCGAGCCGATGCGGGGCCTCGAAGTAGACGAGCGTCCGGCGCTCGCCGGAGACCTCCCGCAGCCGTGACAGCCGCTCCCCCGCCTTGCGCGGCAGGAACCCCTCGAAGCAGAACCGGTCCACGGGCAGCCCGGACAGTGCGAGCGCGGTGAGCACGGCGGACGGACCGGGCACGGCCGTGACCTTGATGTCCTTCTCCACGGCCGCCGCGACCAGCCGGTACCCCGGGTCCGACACCGACGGCATCCCGGCGTCCGTCACCAGCAGCACGCGCGCGCCGCCGAGCAGTTCCTCGACCAGTTCCGGCGTACGGGCGGCTTCGTTGCCCTCGAAGTACGACACGACGCGCCCCTTGGGCGTGACACCCAGCGCCTGGGTGAGCCGCCGCAGCCGCCGCGTGTCCTCGGCGGCGACCACGTCGGCCCCGGCCAGCTCCTCGGCGAGCCGGGGCGGGGCGTCCGCAATGTCGCCGATGGGGGTGCCTGCCAGTACAAGGGTTCCAGTCACGTTTCCATCCTCGCAGGGGCGGTCCACGGGACTCCCACAGACCTGTTCCCTACGATGGCGCGGTGACCAGTACCGCGTCCTCCACGGACACCCGGCAGGAGCAGACCCCCCACGAGCAGCGGCCCTCGTGGCAGCAGCGGCTGCGCCGTTTCGGATACGTGCCGTCGGGATCCCGCGGCGATGTCCGGGACCGGCTGGTGCCGCCGTACACCGAGCCCTCCCCGCGGCTGTGGGCGAGCCTCGGCATCCGGCACACGCTCGCCGAACGGCTCGTCCGCTGGTCGGGCTGGGGCGGTCCGCTGCTGGTGACGCTGTTCGCGGGCGTGCTGCGGTTCTGGAACCTGGGCAACCCGAAGGCGGTGATATTCGACGAGACGTACTACGCCAAGGACGCGTGGGCGATCGTCCACCGCGGGTTCGAGGTCAACTGGGACAAGAACGTCAACGACCTCATCCTCTCCTCGAACGGGAACGTCCCGATCCCGACGGACGCGGCGTATGTCGTGCATCCGCCGGTCGGCAAGTACGTCATCGGGCTCGGCGAGCTGATGTTCGGGTTCAACCCGTTCGGCTGGCGGTTCATGACCGCACTGCTGGGCACTCTCTCCGTCCTGATGCTCTGCCGCATCGGCCGCCGCCTCTTCCGCTCCACGTTCCTCGGCTGCCTCGCGGGCGCGCTGGTGGCGGTGGACGGTCTGCACTTCGTGATGAGCCGTACGGCGCTGCTCGACGGTGTGCTGATGTTCTTCGTGCTGGCGGCGTTCGGCTGCCTGCTGATCGACCGCGACAAGGCGCGGGAGAAACTGGCCGCCGCGCTCCCGGCGGACGCCGACGGCAGGGTCCGCCCGGACGCGGACACGGCGGAGAACACGCGGATCGGCTGGCGCCCCTGGCGGCTGGCGGCGGGTCTGATGCTGGGCCTGGCCCTCGGCACCAAGTGGAACGGCCTGTACTTCCTGGCCGCGTTCGGCATCATGACGGTCCTGTGGGACATCGGCTCCCGCAAGGTGGCGGGCGCCCGTCACCCGTACATGGCGGTGATCAAGCGCGATCTGGGCTGGGCGTTCCTGTGCACGGTGCCGGTCGCCGTCGCCACCTACCTCGCCTCCTGGACCGGCTGGATCCTCTCCGCCACCGACGGTTCCGGCGGCTACTACCGCAACTGGGCCGCGACCGACGGCAAGAACAGCAGCTGGTCCTGGCTCTTCCCGGACTGGTGGCGCAGCCTGTGGCACTACGAGCACCAGGTGTACGAGTTCCACGTCGGCCTCTCCTCGCCGCACACGTACCAGTCCAACCCGTGGAGCTGGCTCGTCACCGGCCGCCCGGTGTCGTACTTCTACGAGTCACCGGCCCCCGGCAAGGACGGCTGCCCGCTCGACGCCGGCGAGAAGTGCGCCCGCGAGGTGCTGGCGCTGGGCACGCCGATGCTGTGGTGGGTGGCCTGCTTCGCGCTCCTGTACGTCCTGTGGCGCTGGTTCTTCCGCCGCGACTGGCGGGCGGGCGCGATCGCCTGCGGGATCGCGGCGGGTTATCTGCCCTGGTTCATGTACCAGGAGCGGACGATCTTCTTCTTCTACGCCGTGGTCTTCGTGCCGTTCCTCTGTCTGGCAGTGGCGATGCTGGCCGGCGCGCTGATCGGCCCGGCCCGCTCGAGCGACACCCGCCGGGTGGCGGGCGCGACGGGTGCGGGCGTACTGGTGCTGCTGATCGCGTGGAACTTCATCTACTTCTGGCCCATCTACACCGGACAGGCGATCCCGATCGACGACTGGCGTTCACGGATGTGGCTGGACACCTGGGTCTGACGACCGGTCTAACAATCTGAGAAACACCCACCCCTCCCTTCACAGCTCCCGCTTAGAGTGCGGAGATCGAGCAGGGGGAGGGGGCGCATCGTGCGCAAGGGGGTCAAGGCTGCCGTCGTCGGCAGTGTGTTCGCCGTGATGGTGGGAGGGGCCGGGTACGGCGCCTTCAACCTCGTGTCCGCGCTGAACGGTGACGGCTCAGCCGACTCGGCCGGCCAGGAGGCCGTCAAGACCGGGCCGCCCAGCAGTGCGGAGGTCGAGGAGACGACCCGCGCGTTCTTCGCCGCGTGGGAGAAGGCGCAGGGCGCGAAGGCGGCGTCGTACACGAACAACGCGTCGGAGGCCGAGCCGCTGCTGACCTCCTTCGGGCAGGACGCGCACCTCACCGCCGTGAAGATCACGCCCGGTGAGGCGACCGGCCGTACGGTCCCCTTCTCGGTGAAGGCGACGGTGTCGTACGACGGGAAGTCCAAGCCGCTCGCGTACGACAGCCGCCTCACCGTCGTCCGCGGGGTCACCACCGGGCGGGCGCTGGTCGACTGGAAGCCGTCCGTCGTCCATCCCGCCCTGAAGGACGGCGACACCCTCGTCACCGAGGAGGCGGCGAACCCGCCCATCGAGGCGGTCGACCGCGACGGCACCGTCCTGACGAAGGAGAAGCACCCCTCGCTGGGCCCCATCCTGGACGAGCTGCGCGCCCGCTACGGCGACAAGGCCGGCGGCACCCCCGGCGTCGAACTCGCCGTCCGGCACACGGCGGGCGAGGCGGCCGACACCTCGCTGCTGACCCTGTCCGAGGGCAAGCCGGGCAGACTGCCGACGACCCTCAGCGCGAGCGTGCAGGCGGCGGCCGAGAAGGCGGTCAAGGAGTACGACGAGTCGTCCGTGGTCGCCGTCAAACCGAGCACCGGCGAGGTGCTGGCGGTCGCCAACAACCGCACGGACGGCTGGAACGCGGCGTTCCTCGGCCAGGTGGCGCCCGGCTCCACGATGAAGATCCTCAGTGCGGCCATGCTCATCGACAACGGGCTCACCAGCATGAACGGTCCTGCGCCCTGTCCCGACTCGGCGATCTCGGAAAGCCAGACCTTCCACAACATCACCGGCATGACGCCCAACGAGAACGCGACCCTCTCCGAGAGCTTCGCCCGCTCCTGCAACACGGCCTTCATCAAGTTCGCGGACGAGGTGCAGGTGGACTCCCTGACCAAGGAGGCGCAGGAACGCTTCGGGCTCGGCCAGGACAACTGGAAGGTCGGCATCCCCTCCTTCGACGGCTCGGTCCCCGCCGCCGGCGGCCCGGACACCGCGGCCAACATGATCGGCCAGGGCCAGGTCCAGATGAGCCCGCTGAACATGGCCTCGGTGACGTCGACGGCGATGACGGGTACGTTCCGGCAGCCGGTGATCGTGCCGCAGCGCCTCGACGACCGTGAACTGGCCCGGGCGCAGGGCCTGTCGGGCGGCACCGTCGCCCAGCTGCGCGCCATGATGAACCGCACCGCCACCAGCGGCACCGCGGCCGGTGTGATGTCCCGGCTGGGCGGCGACATCGGGGCGAAGACCGGTTCGGCGGAGGTGGACGGGCAGGCCAAGGCCAACAGCTGGTTCACTGGCTATCGCAACGACGTTGCGGCGGCGGCCATGGCCCAGCAGGGCGGTCGCGGCGGTGACGCGGCCGGTCCGATCGTGGCGGCCGTCCTGCGGGCGGGTGGCTGATGTCACCCACATCTCACCCGCACAGGACGGGACTCTAGGGTGGGGCCGTCGTTGGGGACTGTGAGTGCTACGAGGCCGGTACGGCCGCACGGGTCGTAGCCGGCCATGCGGGGCGGCGGGACCCGGGAATGCGCGGAGGATCGGGAAGCAGTGGGCAAGAGAAGGCGCGTCGCCGAGCGACGGAAGACGAAGCCCGCCGTCATCGGCGGGATGATCGCCGTGGTCGTCGGCGGTGCCGGGATCGGCGCCTACGCGCTGTTCGGTGGCGGGGCCGCGGCCGAGGACGGCACGTCGGCGACCTCCGCCGGCGGGAAGAAGTCCGTGAAGACCGGCCCGCTGTCGGCCACCGAGGTCACCACCGCCGCCCGGGAGTTCCTCACGGCCTGGCAGCAGGGCCGGGTGCCGCAGGCCGCGGCCGCCACGGACGACGCCACCGCGGCGAAGACCCTGCTGACCGCCTACGCCAAGGACGCCCACATCGAGGACGTCACGCTCACCCCCGGCACCCGCACGGGCGACCGGCTCCCGTTCACCGTGAAGGGCACGGTGTCGTACAAGGGGGTCAGCAAGCCGCTGTCGTACGACAGTTCACTGAAGGTCGTACGACAGGACACGGACGGCACGCCGATCGTCGCCTGGGAGCCGTCCGTCGTGCACCCCGACCTGCGCGACGGCGACCGGCTGGTGACCGGCGAGTCCGGGACCCCGCCGGTGACGGCGCTGGACCGGGACGGCGGGGAGCTGACGACGAAGGAGTACCCGTCGCTGGGGCCGGTGCTGGACGGGCTGCGCGAGAAGTACGGCAAGACGGCGGGCGGCAAGGCGGGCGTCGAGCTCCAGGTGATCCGCGGGAAGGCCTCCCAGGCCAAGGAGCTGTCCGACAAGACGTTGCTGGAGCTGAGCGAGGGCACACCGGGCAAGGTGAAGACGACGCTCAGCCCGTCGATGCAGGCGGCGGCGGAGGACCAGGTCGCCTCGAAGGCGCGGGCGTCGGTGGTCGTGCTGCGGCCCTCGACGGGCGAGATCCTGGCGGTCGCGAACGCCTCCCGCGGCTTCAACACCGCCTTCCAGGGCTCGCTGGCGCCCGGTTCGACGATGAAGGTCATCACGTCGTCACTGCTGATCGAGAAGGGGCTGGCGTCCTCGGACAAGCAGCATCCGTGCCCCAAGTACTTCTCGTACGGCGGCTGGAAGTTCCAGAACGACGACAAGTTCCAGATCAAGGGCGGGACGTTCAAGGCGAGCTTCGCGCGGTCCTGCAACACGGCGTTCATCAGCCAGGCGCCCGAACTGGCCGACGACGATCTGACCAAGCAGGCGCAGCAGGTGTTCGGCCTGTCGCAGAACAACTGGTCGGTCGGCGTACCGACCTTCGACGGTGCCGTGCCGGTGCAGTCCGACGCCCAGATGGCGGCGTCGCTCATCGGTCAGGGCGGGGTGCGGATGAACCCGCTGAACATGGCGTCGGTGTCGGCGACGATCAAGTCGGGCGTCTTCCACCAGCCGTACCTGGTCGCCCCGTCGGTGGACGGGCGCAAGCTGGCCACGGCCTCGCGCACGCTGTCCGCGTCCGCCCTGTCGCAGCTGCGGGAGCTGATGGCCTACACAGCGGCGTACGGTACGGCGGCGGAGGCGATGGCGGGAGTCACCGGTGACGTCGGTGCGAAGACCGGATCCGCCGAGGTCGACGGTCAGAAGAAGCCCAACGGCTGGTTCACCGCGTACCGGGGTGACCTGGCCGCCGCGGGTGTCGTCCAGTCGGCCGGGCACGGCGGGGAGACGGCCGGACCGATCGTGGCGGCGCTGCTGAAGCAGGGCGGCTGACGCGCAAGCGCTCCGCCGGGAGTGCCGGCATGGGCCGTCGGTCGTCTGTGGCGCCCTCGTGGCTGGTCGCGCAGTGCCCCGCGCCCCTTCAGGGCACTCCGCCCGACCTGCTCAGCTGTGTACCGGCGTCGCAGCCGCCAGGTACGTCCGGTGCAGGAAGCGGATCAGGGTCTTCATCTCGAACCGCACGACCGCCGTGCCCTGCGGGGAGTGGAACTCGACCACGGCCTGCACCCGCCCGCACGGCCACACCCGTACCTCGCCGTCGCCGGCCGGTGCGCGCAGGCCCTGTTCGAGCAGGGACCGGGAGAAGGACCACTCGTGCGGGCCGGGCAGACGTATGCGGACCGCGCGCGGGTCGATGTCGGGGTCGTAGCGCAGAACGACCGGAACCGCTCCCTTCTCCTCGAGTACCTGGACGTCCTCGTCCGTGACGATCTGGGCTCGCGCGTACTGTTCGACTACAGACATCGGACGGCCCCTTCACCCTGCGTGAGCTGTGCGAAAGCTATGAATCCGCTTCCACCCCCAATGTGCCATATTTTCAGGATTATGCTCGCCGGACGGGCGATGTCCCATGCGCACGCATAGAACAACAGGAGACCGACTCGCTCTTGCAAGGCATTCGCATTAGGCCACTATCATCGAACGGTGCATGTACCTGACGGATTCATCAACGCCCCCACCTCCGCCGTGGCCGGCGTCGTCGCCGCGGGCACCGTCGCCGTCAGTCTGCGCGGCGCGCGCCGCGAACTCGACGAGCGCACCGCGCCGCTGGCCGGTCTCGTGGCGGCGTTCATCTTCGCGGTGCAGATGCTGAACTTCCCGGTCGCGGCCGGGACCAGCGGACATCTGCTGGGCGGCGCCCTCGCCGCGATACTCGTCGGCCCCTACACCGGCGTCCTGTGCATATCCGTGGTCCTGCTGATGCAGGGCATCCTCTTCGCGGACGGCGGCCTGACCGCACTGGGCGTGAACATCACCGACATGGCGATCGTCGGTGTCGTCGTCGCCTACGTCGTCTTCCGCGGCCTGGTGAAGGTGCTGCCGCACAGCCGGCGCTCGATCACCGCGGCCTCCTTCGTCGCCGCCCTGGTGTCGGTGCCGGCCGCCGCCCTCGCCTTCACGCTGCTCTACGCGATCGGCGGCACCACCGACGTCTCCATCGGCAAGGTCACCACCGCCATGGTCGGCGTCCACATCCTCATCGGCATCGGCGAGGCCGCGATCACCGCGCTCACCGTCGGCGCCGTCGTCGCCGTCCGGCCGGACCTCGTGTACGGCGCCCGTGACCTGCGCCGGCCGCTGAAGCTGCGGGTCGGCGGCGAACTCGTCGACGCGCCCGCCGCGGAACCGGTCGCGGTCGCCGCGCGCTCTCACCGCAAGGTCTGGCTCGCCGGCCTCGTCACCTCCCTCGTCCTCGCCGGTTTCGTCAGCTTCTACGCCTCCGCCAGCCCCGACGGCCTGGAGAAGGTCGCCGAGGACAAGGGCTTCGCCGAGTCCGCCGAGGAACACGACATCGCCGACTCCCCGCTCGCCGACTACGGCGTCAAGGACATCGACAACGCCCGTCTGTCCGGCGGTCTCGCCGGTGTGATCGGCGTCGGCGTCACCGTCGTCGCGGGCAGCGGCATCTTCTGGGCGGTGCGCCGCCGGCGCAGCGACGAGGGAACCGACGTGTCGCCCGCCTCACCCACGAACACGAACACGGGCGTCTGACATGGGTGCGGGCCACGCCCACAAGCTCTACCGGGCGGGGTCCTCACCCGTGCACGCCCTGCCGCCGCACACCAAGCTCGCCGCCGGCTTCGCCTTCGTCGTGGTCGTGGTGTCCACACCGCGGGAGGCGATGTGGGCGTTCGGGGCGTACGCCGTGCTGCTGGGCGTCGTCGCCGCCGTCGCGCGCGTGCCCGCCGGTTTTCTGCTCAAACGGCTGCTGATCGAGGTGCCGTTCGTCGCGTTCGCCGTGCTGCTGCCGTTCGTCGCGGAGGGCGAGCGCACCGAGGTGCTGGGCATGTCGCTGAGCGTCAGCGGACTGTGGGGCGCCTGGAACGTGCTCGCCAAGGGCACGCTGGGCGTCGCCGCGTCCGTGCTGCTGGCCTCCACCACCGAACTGCGGGAGCTGCTGCTCGGCCTGCAGCGGCTGAAGCTGCCGCCGCTGCTGGTGCAGATCGCCTCGTTCATGATCCGGTACGGCGATCTCATCACCGACGAGATGCGGCGGATGCGCATCGCGCGGGAGTCACGGGGCTTCGAGGCGCGCGGCATACGGCACTGGGGGGTGCTGGCGGAGTCCGCCGGGGCCCTGTTCATCCGCTCCTACGAGCGCGGTGAGCGCGTGCATCTCGCGATGGTCAGCCGTGGCTACGCCGGTGTGATGCCGGTGATCGACGAGGTGACCGCGTCCCGGGCACAGTGGTCGTACGCCCTCGCGCTGCCGTGTGCCGCTCTTGTCGTCTGTCTGCTGGGATGGGTGCTGTGACTGCTTCTGCCTCGCTGGAGGTCTCGGGCCTCGCCTTCGCCTACCCCGACGGCCACCAGGCTCTGTTCGGCGTGGACTTCCGGGTCGAACGCGGGGAGCGGGTCGCGCTGCTCGGGCCGAACGGGGCCGGCAAGACCACGCTGGTGCTGCACCTCAACGGCATCCTGAGCGGCGGCACGGGCTCGGTGCGGGTGGCCGGGCTGCCCGTCGGCAAGAAGAACATGGCCGAGATCCGGCGCCGCGTCGGCATCGTCTTCCAGGATCCGGACGACCAGCTCTTCATGCCGACCGTCCGCGAGGACGTCGCCTTCGGGCCGGCCGCGGCGGGGCTGACGGGGGCGGAACTCCAGGCGCGCGTGCAGCGGGCGCTGGAACAGGTGGGGATGGCCGGCTTCCAGGACCGGCCCCCGCACCATCTGTCCTTCGGGCAGCGGCGCCGGGTGGCCGTCGCGACCGTGCTGGCCATGGAGCCGGAGATCCTCGTCCTGGACGAGCCGTCCTCCAACCTCGACCCGGCCTCCCGTCGCGAACTGGCCGACATCCTGCGCTCCTTGGACGTGACCGTGCTCATGGTCACCCACGACCTGCCGTACGCCCTCGAGTTGTGCCCGCGCTCGCTGATCCTGAGCGACGGCGTCATCGCCGCCGACGGTCCGACCGGCGACCTGCTCGGCGACGACGAGCTCATGCGGGCGCACCGTCTGGAGCTGCCCTTCGGCTTCGACCCACGGTCGGTGCCGGCCGGGTCGGGGCCCGCGTGACGCGTTTCCGTGACCGCCGTCCCCCGGCGTCCGTGACAATGGGCGCGTGACGGAACACGAGGACGCCGGGTCGCTGCTGCTGGACGAGCAGCTGTGCTTCGCGCTGTACGCCGCCCAGCGCGCGGTGACGGCCGCGTACCGCCCGCTCCTCGACGAGCTCGGTCTGACCTACCCGCAGTACCTCGTGCTGCTCGTCCTGTGGGAGCGCGGCGAGACCACGGTCAAGGAGCTGGCGGCGGCGCTCCGGCTCGACTACGGCACGGTGTCACCGCTGCTCAAGCGGCTTGCGGCGGCGGGGCTCGTACGCCGGGAGCGTGCGGCGCACGACGAGCGCTCGGTGCTGGTTGCCTGCACGGAGCGCGCGGAGGAACTGAGGGAGCGTGCGACTCGCGTGCCGGGCGCGCTGCTCGCGACGACGGGGCTCGGCGCGGCGGAGGTCGCACGGTTGCGCGAGGAGTTGTGGCAGCTCGCGCAGCGGGCGGGAGCGGCGGCCGAGAGCGCCCGCTGACGACGCACACAGCGCACCGCGCACGGTGTTACCTCCGGTCACTACCCCCCAGTAGCCCAACAAGCCCTACCCGCCAGTACCTTGTGCACGATGTACTTGCACGCTGCTGTGCTGTCTGCCGTTGTGTCCGCTCTGGGGGAGGTCCTGCCGTGACCGAAGACACCGCTGTCGAGACCGCCGTCGACACCGTCCTCGACACCCGCCCGACGAAGATCATGTATGTCGCCGAGGCCACCGCGCACGGCGGCCGGGACGGCTATGTCACCAGTCAGGACGGCCAGATCGAACTGAAGGTGGCGATGCCTCCGGAACTCGGCGGCGACGGCAACGGCACCAACCCGGAGCAGCTGTTCGCGGCCGGCTACAGCTCCTGCTTCCACAACGCGCTGGTCCTGGTCGGCCGTCGGGCGGGCTACGACCTGACGGGTTCCGCGGTCGCCGCGAAGGTCGGCATCGGCCCCAACAAGCAGCGCGGCTACGGCCTCGCGGTCGCGCTCAGCGTCTCCCTGCCCGTCCTCGACGCGGACATCGCCACGAAGCTGGTCGACGCCGCCCACGAGGTCTGCCCGTACTCGAACGCGACCCGCGGCAACATCGACGTCACGATTCTGCTGGGATGACGAATGGGGTGACGAAAACCACCCGGAACCAGGGAATCGCAGGCCGTACGTCCGCGCTGGACCCACCGTCACAGGCGTGAGTGAACGGAGTACGGACGTGGATGTGCACGGCACGGTTGCCGAGGGCTTCGAGCCGGTCAGGGCAGCGTTCGTACGGAACTTCGAGGCGCTCGGCGACCGCGGCGCGGCCGTGGTCGTCCACCGCGACGGGCACAAGGTCGTCGACCTGTGGGGCGGCACGAAGGACGTCGACGGCAGTGAGCCGTGGGAGCAGGGCACCGCACAGATCGTGCGCTCGGCGACCAAGGGCGTCGCCGCCGCCGCACTCCTGCTGCTGCACCAGCGCGGCGAGCTGGACCTGGACGCGCGGGTCGGCGAGTGGTGGCCGGAGTACAAGGCGGCCGGCAAGGAGCGGACCCTCGTACGGCATCTGCTCACCCATCGCGCGGGGGTGCCGGTCCTGGACCGTCCGCTGACCCCGTCGGAGGCGGCCGACCCGGACCTCGGCGCCGCGGCGGTCGCCGCGCAGACGCCGGTGTGGGAGCCGGGAGCGGACCACGGGTACCACGCGCAGACGTACAGCTGGCTGGTCGGCGAGCTGATACGGCGGGTCACCGGGCGTGAGGTCGGTGAGTGGATCGCGGACGAGATCGCGGGCCCGGTCGGCGCCGACCTGTGGCTGGGGCTCCCCGCGGACCGGGCCGCCCGGGTCGGACGCGTCGGGCAGGTGGCGCCCCCGGAGGCGGCCGGCGCACTGAAGACGCGCCCCAAACGAGCCGTGGCCGACGCCTACGCCGACCCCGCGTCCCTCACCCGGCGCGCCTTCGCCGCGATCACGCCCCTGCCCGACGAGAACGACCCCGCCTACCGCGCCGCCGCCCTCCCCGCCTCCAACGGCATCGCCACGGCGGAGGGCCTGTCCCGCTTCTACGCCGCGCTGATCGGCAACGTGGACGGCGGACAGCGCCTGTTCACCCCGGAGACGGCCGAACTCGCCCGCGCCGAGCAGTCCGCGGGCCCCGACCGCACCCTCGTCGTCACCACCCGCTTCGGCCTCGGCTACATGCTGGACGGCGCCGCCTCCCCGCTGCTCTCCCCGGCCTCCTTCGGCCACCCGGGCCGCGGCGGCGCCCTCGGTTTCGCCGACCCGGAGGCCGGCATCGCCTTCGGCTATGTCACGAACGGCTTCCGCAAGAGCGTCACGGCGGACCCGAGGGCCCAGGCACTGGTACGCGCGGTACGCCAGGCGATCGCGTAGCGACCACTGGTGGGTCACTTCGTGACGGCCCGGAACTGCCACGCCTGACGCACGTCGCCCTTCCGGGGGAGCTGAAGGTCGACGCGGGGCGGGTAGACCGCCAACGGGCTCCGGTCGAGGACCAGTTCGCTGTCGGGAGCCTGGAGGTGGAAGGCGAGGAAGCCCCTGCCCGTGTGCAGCGCCGGGCTCAGCCCCCACTCGTACGGGGTGCTCGTCGTCACGGCGAACCGGTGCGGCCGGAACGTGCCCTGATGGCCCACGTAGGTGTTCTGCCGGATGTTGCGCAGGGCGATGTTGCCGTGGGTGAGCCGCACCACCTCCCACTCCTGGGCGCCCGGCGCCGCACCGGGCGGCAGGATGACGAGGGGTTCGTCGACGCCCTGGGCGGTGAGGAGCTGCCCGGGGTTCTTGGCGATGGTGTAGGTCCCGCCGGCCAGGGGCGCCGGCCGGCTCGTGGCGGCCGCCGCCCGGGGGGCACCGGCGGTGAACAGGGCGGCCAGACTGGTGGCGGCGACGGTGCCGAGCGCACGGCGTCGGCTCAGAGGCTGTTGCGTCATGCGCCGATCGTGCCGCGTCGCCGCCTCTCGTGAACCGCCCTGAGCCCGTTTGACCAGGCCTTTCCCCCGGTCGGGCGACCTGACGGCCACCTCCGGTTGTGCGTACGGTCAGGACGTAACCGCCGAGACGTACGACTAGGACGTACGGCGATCAGACGTGAATCGGGTGCGACGTCCGCCCGGACACCGAGTCGATCTCGCCGTGCGCCTTGGTGAGCAGTTGCATCGCGAGCTCGTTGAGCGCCCGCGCCCCAGCGATCTCCTCGCCCACCCTCGGCTGATTAGGGTCGGTGTGGTGCCTGCTGGCGTGCCCGTGGGCCCGAACCTCACTTCCGTCGGGCAAGCGCACCAACGCGGCTGCCTTCGTGTGCGTGTCGTCCTCCTGGAACTCCAGCTCGACATGCCATCCCACAGCGGTGTGCATCATGACGATCTCCTCCGGAACCCGTGTTTCCAGGGCTGCTTCCAGGGTGCCCCTTCGATGCCCGAGTTGTCGCGCTTCCATCGCACTTGCCGCGCTCCGGACCCGATGCCGCCGCCGTGACCACGGCCGCCGTTCACTGCCGTAGGGCACGAGGACGGCATGCGCTGCTGCCTCTCCGCTCTGTCCGCCCTGTCTGCGCTCCCCGCTCCCCATCACGTCCTGCGCTCCGCCGCGTTGCTCACCCCCGTCCTCCTGCACGGCCTGCGCACCCCGGCCCCCACCCACGCCCGGCACCCCGACGCCGTCGCCGCCGTCCACCTGGAACTGGTCACCCTCACCGAGGACCACGCCGTCCTCACCTGGTTCACCGGCGTGCCCGGCACCGACGACAGCCTCGGCCGGATGGTGCCGGCGATCACCGAGGGCGAGGTGGTGTACGGCACCCATCCCGCGCGGCTGAACCGGGTCGCGGGCGAGGACCGCCCCACCGCCCACCATCACGTCGAACTCACCGGCCTGGAGCCCGGCCAGACGTACTACTACCAGGCCCGTTCCCGGGGCGTCGCCGCCACACCCACCCCGCTCCACCTGACCGGCGGCAACGCCGTCGGCACCTCCCGGCACGGCCTCGGCTCCCCCGGCGGCCCCTACTCCTTCACCACTCCCCAGCCCCCGCCCGGCCGCCACCTGCTCTCCCTGGCCCTCTGCAACGACCTTCACCTCGGCGAGACCACGGCCGGTCTGGTGGCCGGCCTGCCCCTGCTGCGCGGGGTCTCCCAGGCCCCGGGCAGAGCGCCGTACCCGGAGATCACGACCCGGGCGGTGGTGACGGAGGCACAGCGCCGCGGTGCGCACCTCCTGCTGGCCGCCGGGGACATATCGGCGGGCGGCGCGCCCCGCGACCTGGCCACGGCCCGCCGCATCCTGGACGGTTTCGGCGTCCTCGGCCGCGACTACTTCGTCGTACGCGGCAACCACGACCGCTCCGGACCCGACGGCGACACGTTCCGGACGGGTTTCCCCGGCCTCCCCTACTTCGCCCATGCCCTGGGCGGACTGCGCATCATCGGCCTCGACACCTACACGAAGGCGGGCACCGGCGCCGACTCGGGCGGGATGGGCGCGGAACAGCTGTCATGGCTGCGGACGCGACTGCGGGAGGCGAGGGAACAGCCGACGCTCGTCTTCGGCCACCATCCGCTGACCGTGCGGGACTCGCTCTTCCCGGTGAGTGCGGGCCAGCGCCTGTCCCGGCGCGAGGCGCGCGCGATCCTCACCGCGTACGCCGGCGCGCGCGGCGTCTTCCTGCACCACGCCGGCCACACCCACCGCAACAAACGCACGGTGCTGCCGCAGGCCCCGCATGTCACCTTCCAGGAGGTCAGTGCCGTGAAGGACTACCCGGGCGGCTTCAGCCTGCTCCGGCTCCACTCCGGCGGCTACGCCCTCAACCACTACACGCCCCGCGACGCCCCCGCGCGCGCCTGGGCCGAACGCAGCCGCCGGGTGGCGGGCGGGCTGTGGCCGCACTACGCGCTCGGCCGCTCGGTCACCGACCGCAACAGCGTCCGCGCCCACGACCTGTCCGGCATCACCCGCCCGGCACCCCGGGACCCGGCGACGGGCCGGCTCACCGCGGCCTGAGCCGCAGGCCGACACCACTGACCGACGAACAAGACCGAACGGCCGGTTACCCTCCTCAACTCACCACAGCATCAACCCTCGACTCACCACAGCATCAACCCTCAACTCACCGCAGCATCAACCCGATCCCGGCCATCAGCAGCCCGGCGGCCACGATCCGTGGCGTACCGAACCGCTCCTTGAACACCACCGCTCCGATGGCCGCGCCGACGATGACCGAGGACTCGCGCAGTGCGGAGATGGGTGCGAGTTCCGCGCGGGTCTGCGCCCACAGGATCAGCGCGTACGCCCCCACGGACAGCCCCGCGCCCAGCAGTCCGAGCCCGAGGAACGGCCGCAGGCGGGCGGGCGTCTGCGCACGCCAGCGGTACACGGCGTACGCCGGAATCACCGCCCCCTGCACCGCCATCAGCCACGCGGTGTACCCGAGGGGCGACCCGGACGCCCGCACCCCCAGCCCGTCCACCACCGTGTACACCGCGATCGACAGCCCGGTCGCCAGCGCCGCCCCGATCGCCGCCCAGTCCGGCCGCCGCTCGCGCAGCCCCCACAGCGCGGCGCCGGTGAGCCCCGCGCAGCTCAGCGCGATACCGGCCACGACCCAGCCGTTCGGCACCTCGTGTGCGAAGACGGCGGCGAGCACGGTGACGGCCAGGGGCGCACTGCCGCGCGCGATCGGATACGCCTGCCCGAAGTCACCGAGCCGGAAGGACGTCATCAACAGCGCGTAGTAGACGATGTGGATGGCGGCGGAGGCGAAGAGATACGGCCACGCCCGCGCAGCCGGGAAGGCCACGAACGGCACGAGCGCGAGCCCGATGACCAGACCTCCGCCCGAGATGAGCGCGAACCCTACCAGCTTGTCGGTGATGCGGTGCGCGATCGCGTTCCAGCTCGCGTGGGTGATCGCGGCCAACAGCACGGCCGCGGTGACCAGCGGCGTCACGCAGCCCGCTCGCGCACGTCCACCAGGGTGCCGCCGGCGTGGGCGATCAGGGCCTTCGGTTCCATCGGGAACACGGTGTACGGCGTCCCGGCGGCGGCCCACACGACGTCGTGATCGAGCAGTGACCGATCGGCAAGCACCCGCGTCGCCGTCCGATGCCCGAACGGCGGTACGCCCCCGATGGCATACCCCGTCGTGTCCCTTACGACATCGGCGCCGGCCCGCGTCACCTTCTCGACTCCGAGCTCCCGCCGCACGAGCTCCACGTCGACCCGGGACGCCCCGTCCACGAGGACGAGCACCGGGACCCCATCCGCCGCGAAGACCAGCGACTTGCAGATCTGGCTCAGCTCGCACCCGATAGCGGCGGCGGCCTCGGCGGCGGTACGGGTCGCTTCCGGGAACCGGCGGACACGACCGCGCAGTTCACCGATCCCCAGCGCATCGAGGGCCTCGGCGAAACGGGGGTGGGCTTCGGAGCCGTCGTCCTTGAGGTCAGTGGCGGGATTCGTCATGCAGGGCACGCTAGCGGTGGGTGTAGGGGGCATGCGACTGGGTTACGGGGGATGGGATGGGGCCGGTTCTTGGTGGGTTGGCGGGGTGCCGGTGTGCCGGGGTTGGCGGCCAGGTCGGCTGGTGACGTGACCGTCGGGGCCGCCCGCTTCTTTGTCAGTGTCGTGCTTCCACGGCCCGAGTAAAGGGCGCTTCGCGTCGCCTTCGGCGATGGCCCTGCGGGCCACCCTTGACTCGGTCCGTTCCAGCACGGGTGAGAAGCGAGCGAGCGGCCCGGGAAGGCGGGTGGCCGAGGCAGGCGGTCACCTCCGTCGGCTGCGGAGCGGGCCGGGGTCGGCGGGCGCGGTCGCGCCTCGCATGCACGCCGGGTCGGCTCGGCGGCCTGCGGGTGGTGGATGGCGGGGGCGGGCGCGTCAGCGGGATGGGGGCACGCCGGGCCGGCTCAGCGGCTCGCGGTCGGTGGGTGGATGGCGGGGGTGGAGGCGGCGGGTTGGTGGGGCAGGCCACGCAACTCACATCACTGGCACACGAGCCTCACCGACCCCACTCCTGCAGGTGATTGGAGGATTTGTGCCACTAGCAGGCACCCACGACCTGGGCTTTCTCCCGGTGGGTGGCACAAATCCTCCACTCACTGCTCCTTGCCCGTGATCGGAGCAATCCGAGGGCGGACCACCGCCACCCCCCGGCGCCATGGCCGCCGAACCGACCGGCGTGCCACCACCCGGCAAACCGGACAACCTGGCGCACCCCGCCACCCACTCACCGCCAGCCGCCGAGCCCGCCCGGCGTGCCACCACCCCGCTGACACGCCCACCCCGCCACCCACCGACCGCAAGCCGCCAAACCCACCCGGCCTCCCCGCCGCGCCGATGCGCACCCACCACCCACCACCCGCAGGCCGCCAAGCCCGCCCGGCGTGCATGCGAGGCGCGACCGCGCCCGCCGACCCCGGACGCCGACGCAGCCGACGGAGGTGACCGCCTGCCTCGGCCACCCGCCTTTCCGGGCCGCTCGCTCGCTTCTCACCCGTGCTGGAGCGAGGCGAGTCAAGGGTCGGCCGCAGGCCGATCGGCGCAGCCGACGCGAAGCGCCCTTTACTCGGCTCGCGGAAGCACGACACTGACCAAGAAGCGGGCGGCCCCGACGGTCACGTCGAAGGGTGCGTCGAGGACAGTGCCGGACCTACGCCGGCCCCCTCCCGGCCCCCTCCCGGCCCCCTCCCGGCAGACCTTGAGCAGACGCCCCACCGCCTGGACCACCGGCTCGATCTCGTCCCCCGGTTCGACGTCCCAACCCGCTTCGTCCACACCGTCGTTCACGGCCACCCACCTCCGACGCGCACTCGTACCCGTACAACTCCCAAGACAGCCGGGACAGCACGGGACAAACGCCGGACAGCGACCGCACGCACACGCTGCACGAAGGAAGCCGGTGAGGGCAGCCCCGTCCCCACGGAACCCTCACCGGCTGGTCTTCAGGGAAGCCGTCGCGTCAGACGCGTACCAGCTGCCGCTCCTCGTCCGGGTCCGCGTCCTTGCGGTCGTCGTCGGACTTGGTGCGCAGCCCCTCGCCCTCGACGTCGACGTTGGGCAGGGCGCGGTCCAGCCACTTCGGCAGCCACCAGGCCTTCCTGCCGAGCAGGGCGAGCACCGCCGGGACAATCGCCATGCGGACGATGAACGCGTCGAAGAAGACCGCGATCGCGAGGCCGAAGCCGATCATCTTGACCATCGACTCGCTGGAGCCGATGAAGCCGGCGAACACCGCCATCATGATCACCGCCGCGGCCGTGACCACCCGCGCGCCGTGCCTGAAGCCCGTGACGACCGCCTGGCTGGGCTTCTCACCGTGGACGTACGCCTCCCGCATCCGCGTCACGAGGAACACCTCGTAGTCCATCGCGAGGCCGAAGACCACGCCGACCATGAAGATCGGCATCATCGACATGATCGGGCCGGTCTCCTCGACGCCCATCAGGTCGGCCATCCAGCCCCACTGGAAGACCGCGACCACGGCACCCAGCGCCGCCAGCACGCTCAGCAGGAAGCCGAGGGCCGCCTTCAGGGGGACCAGGATCGAGCGGAAGACCGCGATCAGGAGGAGGAAGGCAAGGCCCACCACCAGCGCCAGGTACGGGATCAGCGCATCGTTCATCTTCTGCGAGAAGTCGATGTTCATGGCGGTGGTGCCGGTGACCAGCACCTCCGCGTCCGTGTCGGCCTTGATGTCCGCGCCCGCGTCACGGATGCCGTGGACCAGGTCCTCGGTCTCGGTCGACGAGGGCTTGGAGTCCGGGATCACGGTGATCGTGTAGGTGTCACCGGCCTTGTTGGGCACCGCCGGGGTCACCCTGACGACGCCTTCCAGGTCCTTGATCTCGTCGGTCACCGTGGCGGCGGCCTCCTGGGGATCGTCGCTGGACTTGGCGTCGACCACCAGCATCAGCGGACCGTTGAAGCCGGGCCCGAAGCCCTCGGACAGCAGGTCGTAGGCGCGGCGCTGGGTCGTCGACGTCGGCTGCGAACCGTCGTCGGGCAGGCCCAGTTCGAGCGAGCCGACCGGGGCCGCGGCGGCGCCCAGGCCGATGACGCCGAAGAGGAGGACGGCGACGGGACGGCGGACGACGAAGCTCGCCCAGCGCGTGCCCATGTTCGGCTTGGGCTGGCTGTTCTGGGTGCTCTGGTCCTTGGAAGACTTACGGCCACCGCCGAGCAGCTTGCTCTTCGCACCCGCCGGCTGGATCTTGCGGCCCGCGTAGCCGAGCAGCGCCGGGATCATGGTGAGGGCGATCAGTACGGCGATGACGACCGTGCCGGCCGCCGCGAGGCCCATCTTGGTCAGCATCGGGATGTTGACGACCGCGAGACCGGCCAGGGCGATCACGACCGTCAGGCCCGCGAAGACCACCGCGGAGCCCGCCGTGCCGACCGCCCGGCCGACCGCTTCGTCGCGGTCGCGGCCCTCGGCGAGTTCGGCCCGGTAGCGGGAGACGATGAACAGCGCGTAGTCGATGCCGACGGCGAGGCCGATCATCATGGCCAGCGTGGAGGTGGTGGAGCCGAGTTCGAGCGTGTTGGCGAGGGCCGTGATGGTGGCGACGCCGATGCCCACGCCGATGATCGCCGTCAGCAGCGGCAGTCCGGCCGCGACCAGCGAGCCCAGGGTGATCACCAGGACGACCGCGGCGACCGCGATACCGATGATCTCGGTGGTGCCGGTCTCGGGCGTGGCCTGGAGCGCGTCACCGCCGACCTCCACGGTCAGCCCGGCGTCCCGCGCGTTCTGCGCGGCCTCCTCCAGGGCTTCCTTGGTGGAGTCCGCCAGCTCCATGCCGGAGACGTCGTAGCTCACCGCCGCGTAGGCGACCGTGCCGTCCTTGCTGACGGCCTTCGCCTTGTACGGGTCGGCGACGGAGGCGACCTCGGAGCCGTCGGACAGCTCCCGGACGGTCTCCTTGACGGTCGCCTTGTTCTCGGCGTCGGTCATCTTCTCGCCGGCGGGCGCCTTGAAGACGACCCGGGCGGTCGCTCCGTCGGCGCTCATGCCGGGGAAGCGGTCCTCCAGCAGGTCGAAGGCCTTCTGGGCCTCGGTGCCGGGGATGGAGAAGGAGGTGGTGCCGGCGGCGGGGGCACTGGCGGCGCCGACACCGGCGAGCGTCAGCAACGCCACCCATATCAGGGCGACGAAATGCCGTCGCCGGAAGGCGAGCCGGCCGAGTTTGTAGAGGAACGTGGCCACGAGGGCGTCTCCCGGTCAGGTCGTGGGGTGTTCAGGGGCAGGGTTGATCAACCCGGTGGGTGGCAGGGGTGATCGGCCCGACGACGTGAGCGGTCGCGTCAGGTACTGGTGGGGTACTGGTCGGGTACTGACTGAGGGGGATGCGGCTCAGGTGGTGGGCGCGCCGAGGGCGGGGAGGACCACGGCGTCGATGTACGAGGTGAGGAAGGCCCGGGTCGGCGGCTGATCCTCGATCAGCCCCCGGGTGACGAATGCGCCGATCATCATGTGCACCACGAATTCCAGCGCCGGGTTGTCCGCACGGATCTCACCCCGGTCGATGGCACGCTGCAGCACGCGACGGAACTCCGTCATCTCCGGCTCGATGAGCTGTTCCCGGAATTCCCGCAGCAGGTCGGGGCTGTTGTGCACCGCCATGGCCAGACCCCGCATGAGCGCGGCGTTCTGCTCCATCTGGCAGTCGTCCGCCAGCTCCATGTGGGCGTGCAGGTCGCCCCGGAGCGAGCCGGTGTCGACGCCGGCGAAGGAACCGGGTTTGTTGTGCCGGATGGCCTTCACCACCAGCTCGGCCTTGCCGCCCCACTGGCGGTAGAGCGTGGCCTTGCTGGAGCGTGTCCTGGCGGCCACGGCGTCCATGGTGAGGGCGTCGTAGCCGACTTCACGGAGCAGGTCGAGCACGGCCTCGTACAACTCGGCCGCGCGCTCGGGAGTGATACGACTGCGCCGCGGCGTTGCGACCTCAGCCATTCCGCTCACCTTCCTGTCCCGAACGACACATTGAACCGACTTCCGAACGATACGGTTTCGTACACGACGAAGATAGCGCAGCCCATCTACGAAACGAAACCGTTTCGTACGTGTCCTGCATCACGTACCGTCAGTTTTTCACGATTTGCTCCGTTTGGTTCCCGGACAAAGCATGGAAAGGTGACCTATCTGCGTCTGCCCCACCTCAGCGGTGACCTGCTGTGCTTCGTCGCCGAGGACGACCTCTGGCTCGCCCCGCTCGACGGCCCGGGCCGCGCCTGGCGGCTCACCGTCGACCGCACCAAGATCGGCCATCCTCGCTTCTCGCCCGACGGCCGCCACCTCGCGTACACGAGCTGGCGCAGCCTCGTCCCGGAGATCCATCTCGTCCCGGTGGAGGGCGGTGCGGGACGCCGGCTGACCTACTGGGGCAGCGCGGACACCCAGGTCTGCGGCTGGACCCCGGACGGCGACATCCTCGCCGTCGCCTCGCACGGCGAGCCCTTCTCCCACTTCACCTGGGCCTACAAGGTCTCCCCCGACGGCGATCCGGGCCGCAAGCTGCCCTGGGGGCCGGTCTCCGACATCCAGGTCGCCGACATCGAGGGGGAGCGCAGGACACTTCTCCTCACCGGCACCCCACCCCACGAACCGGCCTCCTGGAAGCGTTACCGGGGCGGGGCGACGGGCCGGCTGTGGCTGCACGGGCAACGCCTGCTCGCCGACCTGAACGGCCATCTGCACTCCCCCCTGTTCGTCGGCGGCCGCATCGCCTTCCTCTCCGACCACGAGGGCGTCGGCAACCTCTACTCGTGCGCCTACGACGGCTCCGACCTGCGCCGCCACACCGACCACGACGCCTTCTACGCCCGGCACGCCTCCAGCGACGGCACCCGGGTCGTGTACCAGTGCGCGGGCGACCTGTGGATCGTCGACGACCTGGCCGCGGACTCGGCGCCGCGCCGTCTCGACGTACGCCTGAGCGGGCCGCGCGCGGGCCGGCGTACGTACCAGGTGCCCGCCGCCCAGCACGTGAACGGCATCTCCGTCGACGAGACGGGCCGCGCGAGCGCGGTCGTCGTACGCGGGAGTCTGTACTGGCTGACGCACCGGGACGGACCGGCGCGCACGCTCACCGACACGCCCGGCGTACGGGTCCGGCTCCCGGAGATGCTCGGCTCGGGCGGCCAGGTCGCCTACATCACGGACGCGGAGGGCGAGGACGCGATCGAGATCGCCTATCTGCCGCGGGCCACCGGCGACCGCGAGCCGCGGCGGCTGGCACAGGGCGAGCTGGGACGCGTCCTGGAGATGGTCTGCGATCCGCAGGGCGAGCGGCTCGCGATCGCCGCGCACGACGGCCGGCTGCTGCTGATCGATGCGACCGAGGACTCGAACGGTGAAGTGACCGAGCTGATCCGGTCGATCAACGGATCGGTACGGGACCTGGCGTTCTCGCCGGACGGGGCGTGGCTGACCTGGTCCCACCCGGGGATCGGGCGCACCCTGCGCCAGATCAAGATGGCCCGCATCAAGGACCGTTTCATCGTCGACGTCACCAACGGCCGCTTCGAGGACGAGAACCCGGTCTTCACCCGCGACGGCCGCTATCTCGCCTTCCTCTCCTGGCGCGGCTTCGACCCGGTCTACGACGTCCACACCGGTGACCTCTCCTTCCCGCTGGGCTGCCGCCCGTACCTGGTCCCGCTCTCCTCCGCCACGCCGTCCCCCTTCGCCCTGAGCCCCGACGGCCGCCCGGCCGCCGGGGGCCTGGACCCGGTCGAGGAGGAGGAGCCCGGCGAGGCCGGCGCGGTGACCGTGGAGATCGAGGGCCTGGAGAGCCGGGTGACCCCGTTCCCCGTCGCGGCCTCCAAGTACTCGGCGCTGGCCCCGGTCGCGGGCGGCGGACTGGTCTGGCTGCGCTGGCCGATCTCGGGCGCGCTCGGCGAGACGTTCGTGAACCCGGACGACACCAGCGGCCGCCCCACCCTCGAGTACTTCAAC
The DNA here is from genome assembly GCF_042731325.1 of Streptomyces sp. NPDC059866. NCBI lineage: Bacteria > Bacillati > Actinomycetota > Actinomycetes > Kitasatosporales > Streptomycetaceae > Streptomyces > Streptomyces sp. NPDC059866. Next base: position 198,821 of record NZ_JBHWJT010000006.1, read on the forward strand.
ATCACCAAGGCGAAGAAGTCCGAACTCGTCCAGCACCTCGACCTCTTCGCGGTCAGCGGCGACGGCACCCGGCTCGTCGTGGCCGACGAGGGCGACCTGCGCGCGGTGCCGTCCACGGAGTCCGGCGACAGCGACACGACGACCTGGATCGACGTGCGCCGGATCATGCACGAGGTGGATCCGGGTGCCGAGTGGCGCCAGTCGTACGAGGAGGCGGGCCGGCTCATCCGCGCGTACTTCTGGGACCCGGGGATGTGCGGCATCGACTGGGACGCGGTCCTGGAGCAGTACCGGCCGCTGGTCGACCGGGTGGCGTCGCCGGACGAGTTCGCCGACCTGCTCCGCGAAGTGCTGGGCGAGCTGGGCACCTCGCACGCCTACGTCTCCGCCGCCCGCCGCAACGAGGGGCCGGCGCAGTACCAGCGCTGGCAGGGCCTGCTCGGCGCCAACTTCGTGCGCCGGGACGACGGTTGGACGGTCAGGCGGATCCTGCCGGGCGACTCCTCCGACTCCAAGGCCCGCTCCCCGCTCGCCGGTTCGGGGATCCGGGAGGGGGCGATCCTGACCCATGTGGACGGACGCCCGGTGGATCCGGTGGCCGGCCCCTACCCGCTCCTCGCGGGCGCCGGCGGTACGACGGTGGAGCTCACGTTCACCCCGTCCGGGGGCGAGGGACGCTCCCGCCGGGTCGCCGTCATCCCGCTCGTCGACGAACGGCCGCTGCGCTACCAGGACTGGGTGGCCAAACGCCGTGCGGTGGTACGGGAGTTGAGCGGCGGCCGCTGCGGCTATCTGCACATCCCCGACATGGGCGGCTCCGGCTGGGCCCAGTTCAACCGCGACCTGCGGATGGAGGTCTCGCGGCCCGCGCTGATCGTGGACGTGCGCGGCAACGCCGGCGGGCACATCAGCGAACTCGTCATCGAGAAGCTGACCCGCACGATCCTCGGCTGGGACCTCACCCGCAACGCACAGCCGGTGTCGTACACCTCGAACGCGCCCCGCGGGCCGGTGGTGGCGCTGGCCGACGAGGCCACGTCCTCGGACGGCGACATGATCACGGCCGCTTTCAAACTCCTGAACCTGGGCCCGGTCGTCGGGCAGCGCACCTGGGGCGGAGTCGTCGGCATGACCGGCCGGCACCGCCTGGGCGACGGCACCGTCATCACGGTCCCGATGAACGCGGCCTGGTTCGACGCCTACGGCTGGTCCGTCGAAAACCACGGTGTCGCCCCTGACTTGGAGGCACTGCGCACCCCCCTCGACTGGGCGGAGGGCCGTCATGCCCAACTCGACGACGCAGTCCGGCTGGCCCTGGAACTCCTGACGACCAATCCGGCGGCCACACCCCCGGACCACGGCGACATCCCGGACCGCTCCCGCCCCAAGCTCCCGCCGCGGATCTGAGCGCCGCCCCCGTGAACGAAGGAACGCGGGGCGCCCTCACCAGGGCACCCCGCGTCAATCGGCCGAGGCCGAGGACAAGTTGACGGACGTCACACGTCGTAGTCCTGGTCGAAGCGGTCCTCCGCCTCGCGCTGCTCGCGCTCCGTCTCCCGCCGGCTGCGCTCGCCCATCGGCTCGCCGCGCTCGCCGCGCTCGCGCTCACGCTCGTCCTGCTGACCGCGCTTCTGCTTGGCCTGCTGCTTGATCTGCTCGGCCTTGTCCTGGAACTGGTCCTTCATGCCCATGAGATTCACTCCCGTTGTGGGTGAGGGGATCGGGCCTCGACCAGATTTACACGGACGGACTAAGCACGCATTTCGATCAACTACGCTGTGTAGCGCGGGCCTGTTCATCAGCGGCGCCGCCCGCACCGACGAGCCCGGTCCGCATCCCCTGCAGCCGGTCCGCGAACCGCCGCATCTCCCGTTGTCCCACCGTCCCGATGATTCCCGGCAGATACCCGCGGACCCCCTGCATCCCGCGCAGCCACCACTGCCCGTACACATGGCTCGACCGCCGCTCGATCCCGGCGACGATCCGGTCAACCGCGGGCCCCAGCGGATACGTCTTGTTGGACGGCCACGGCAGCCGCTGCCTCAACTCCCGCATGACGTCGTCCTGATCGGCCCCACGCACCATGTCGGTGTCGGTCCACGACAGATACGCGACGCCCACCTTCACACCCTGGTACCCGACTTCGGCCCGCAGACTGTGCGCGTACGCCTCGACGCCCGACTTGGAGGCGCAGTACGCGGTCATCATCGGCGCCGGCGTGATCGCGGCGAGGGAGGCGATCTGGAGCAGATAGCCCCGGCTCTCCACCAGCACGGGCAGGAACGCCCGGGCCGTCACCGCGGATCCGATCAGGTTGACCTCGATGACCCGCCGCCACGCCTGCGGATCGGAGTCGACGAAGGGACCGCCGGTCGCGACACCGGCGTTGGCGACGACGATGTCGACCTTGCCGAAGCGTTCCTTGACTTCGCGGGCCACCCTCGCCATGGCCTCGTGGTCGGTGACGTCGGCGTGCCAGTGGTCGCTGTCGCCGTGCAGCCGCGCGGAGACCTCCTTGAGCGCGTCCGGCTCCAGCCCGACCAGCGCCACCGTGGCGCCGCGCGCCGACAACTTCCGGGCGAGCAGCTCACCGACGCCCCGCGCGGCCCCGGTGACGACCGCGACCTGCCCCTGCAGGCTCACCCTGCTCATGCGCCCTCCTTGACGTCGGTGTCCGCCGCGCTGTTCACGTAGGTGGTGACGAGTTCCCGGATCCTGCCGGTGACCAGCTCGGGCGCCTCCACCGGTGTCATGTGCCCGAGCCCGGGCAGCTCGGTGAGCCCGACGCACTGCGGCAGTGCGGCGACCAGGGCCCGCGCGTGCACCGGCGGAGTGAGCCGGTCGTGCGACCCGACGACCACCGCCGTCGGTACCGCCAACTCCCGTACCCCGTGGTCGAGGTCGAGCAGGTCCAGTACGTGCGACCAGGCGTGGCGCACCTTGCGCGGGCAGGCGTGCACGATACGTGCGCAGGCCTCCACCATGTGCGGGGCCGAACCGGCACCCATCGTGGCGTACTTGAGGATCCGCCGGGCGAGCGGCGTGACCGGGCCGAGCGGCGCCCGGGAGCCGAGGACACGCCGCGTCAGCGCGGTGCGCAGCCGGCCCGCGCGCAGCGGCAGCACCGTCGACTCGGCGACCAGCCGTGAACTGCCCGTGCTGCACAGCAGGACGGCCGCCGCGTGCGCCTGCAAGCGGGGGCGCGCGGACGCGGCCATCACCGTCATGCCGCCCATGGAGTGTCCGGCGATCACCGCCCGTTCGCCGGGCGCGAGCGTCGCGGCGAGCACGGCTTCGAGGTCGTCGGCGAGCGCCTCGGTACTGCACGCCGGGCTCGCCGGGCTGCGTCCGTGGCCGCGCTGGTCGTAGGCGATGACCCGGTGGTCGGCGGCCAGGGCCCGGATCTGCGCCGCCCAGAAGGCGGTGGAGCAGGTCCAGCCGTGGACCAGGACGACGGGCGGTGCCTGCTCGGGGCCGTGCACCTCGACGTGCAGGCGGGAGCCGTCGGCGGAGGTGACGGTCAGTTCGCGGGCGGGGACGGGTGGGGCGTAGGGGCCGGATGAGACGTGCATCAGGCGGCTCATACGGCGGCCTCCACGGTGTCCTGCTCGCCGGTACTGACCTCGGTTCCGGGCCGCAGCACCGCGTACTCAGCGAGATCCACCCGCCGTGTCGCGCGCCGGAACTCCCCTGTCGTACCGGGCCAGATGGTGGTGTTGCGGCCGGCCGCGTCCAGGTACCAGCTGGTGCAGCCGCCGGTGTTCCACACCGTGCGCTTCATCCGCTCCTGCACCCGCCGGTTCCAGGCGTGCACGGCGCTCGGGCGGGCGTCGAGGGCGACACGTCCGCCGAGCACGTCCAACTGCCGTACGAAGTCGGCCATGTAGTTCAGCTGGGACTCGATCATCAGGATCATGGACGAGTTCCCGAGGCCGGTGTTGGGCCCGATGATCGTCATCCAGTTGGGGAACCCCGCCGCGGAGGCGCCGCGCAGGGCCTCCATGCCGCCCTTCCAGACCTCCGCAAGCGTCCGGCCCTCCGCCCCGACGACCCGCTCGGCGATCGGCATGTCGGTGACGTGGAAGCCGGTGCCGAAGACGATCGCGTCGACCTCGGCCTCGGTGCCGTCGGAAGCGATGACCTTCGAGCCGTCGATCCGGCTGAGCCCGCTCGCAACGACGTCCACATTGGGCCGGGCGAGCGCCGGATAGTAGTCGCTCGACAGCAGGATCCGCTTGCAGCCGATGCGGTAGTCGGGCGTGAGCCTGGCGCGCAGGGCCGGATCCTTGATGGCTCGGGCCATGTTGCGCTTGGCCAACTGCTCGACCAGGCCCAGCTCGTCGGGGTGCTTGGTGAAGGCCTGGACCTGCAACTCGCGGATCCCCCAGAGCAGTCCACGCCGGAGCTGGGTCGTCAGCGGAACGGCGCGGTGCAGCCGGCGCTCGGCGCCGCTGATGGCGCGGTCGATGCGGGGCATCACCCAGGGCGGGGTGCGCTGGAAGAGGACCAGTTTCGCCACGTCGGGCTGGATGGCCGGCACGATCTGGATGGCGGAGGCGCCGGTGCCGACCATGGCGACCCGCTTGCCGCGCAGGTCGTAGTCGTGGTCCCAGCGGGCCGAGTGGAAGACCTTGCCGGGGAAGGTGTCGAGGCCGGGGATGTCCGGGACCTTCGGGTCGGACAGGGGGCCGGTCGCCGAGACGACGAAGTCGGCGGTGAGCCGGCCGGAGCTGGTCTCGATCTCCCAGCGCAGCTCCTGGCCGTCCCAGGTCATCTTCTTCACCTCCGAGTTGAAGCGGAGGTGCGGGCGGAGCCGGAAGACATCGGTGACGCGCTCCAGGTAGGCGCGGATGTGCTCCTGCCCGGAGAAGGTGCGCGGCCAGTCCGGGTTGGGCGCGAAGGAGAACGAGTAGAGATGCGACGGTACGTCACACGCGCATCCCGGATAGCTGTTGTCCCGCCAGGTGCCGCCGACGCTGTCGGCCCGTTCCAGGACGACGAAGTCGGTGATCCCCTCCCGGCGCAGCCGCACGGCCGCCCCGAGCCCGCCGAACCCGGACCCGACCACCGCGACCCGCACATGTTCGTGCTCGTGCTCGGCCATTCCGCCTCCACGCTTCGCTCGCGACTCCGCCAGTGAACACTGGCGCAATGGGAGGGTAGGGCAGCTCCGTACTGATGGGTAGGGGGCGCGCGTCAGGAAAGTTACCGGCAGTACGACTTAGGGTGCGTTCGTGGCAGACAAGCGTGAGTACCGCATGGAGGAGCTGGCCCGGCTGGCCGGCATCACAGTGCGCACCCTGCGCTTCTACCGCGAACGCAAGCTGATCCCACCACCGCGCCGGGAAGGCCGTATCGCCTGGTACGACGACCACCACCTGGCCCGGCTGCGCACCATCGGAGCGCTCCTCGAACGCGGCCACACCCTGAGCGGCATAGCGGAACTGGCCGAGGCCTTCGACAACGGCCGCGACGTCGGCGACCTTCTCGGCCTGGGCGCCCCCACCGAGGAAACCCCCGTCCGCCTCACCCCCGAGGAACTCGCCGACCACTTCGCGGGCCAGGCCACCTCCGAGAACCTCGCCGCCGCAATGGAACTCGGCTACCTCGGCACCGACGGCGACGAGATCGTCCACATCAGCCGCCGCCTGCTGGAGGTGTCCGCCGCACTGGTGCGTGAGGGCATCCCGCTCGCGGAGGTCCTGGCGGCGGGCAAACGGGTCCGCGAACACGCCGACGCGCTGGCGGAGTTGTTCGCCGACCTGGTCCTGCGCCACGCCACCGAGGACGACCTGCCGCGCCTGCGCCCGCTGGCCCGCAGCGTGGTGGAGGCGGAGCTGTCGCTGGCCATGGACCGGCGGCTGCGGAAGAAGCCGTAGCCGCAGGCTCGATCAGTGCTCGAAGACCACCGTCACCGGCGCATGGTCCGACCACCGCTCCCCGTGCGTGGCCGCCCGCTCGACGACCGCCTTGACGGCGCGTCCGGCGAGCCCGGGCGTCGCCACCGCCAGGTCGATACGCCAGCCCGTGTCGTTGTCGAAGGCCCGCCCCCGGTACGACCACCAGGTGTACGGCCCCGCCACGTCCGGATGCAGCGCCCGCACCACGTCGACGTACCCGCCGTCCCCGGCGTCGAAGACCCGCCCCAGCCAATCCCGTTCCTCCGGCAGGAAGCCGGAGTTCTTCGTGTTGCCACGCCAGTTCTTCAGGTCGGCCTGCTGGTGGGCGATGTTCCAGTCGCCGCAGACGAGCACCTCACGCCCGTCGGCGGCGGCCCGCTCGCGCAGGCCCTTCAGATGGGTGAGGAACTCACTCATGAACCGGACCTTCTCGTCCTGCCGTCCGGTCCCGACCTCGCCGGAGGGGAGATAGAGGGAGGCGATCGTCACACCGGGCAGGTCGACCTCGACGTAGCGCCCACTGTCGTCGAACTCGGCCGACCCGAATCCGATGCGGACGGCGTCCGGCGCACGCCGGCTGTACAGCGAGACGCCGGCGCGCCCCTTGGCGGCGGCGGGGGCGTGTACGACATGCCAGCCCTCCGGCGCGCGGACCTGCTCGGGCAGCTGCTGCGGCTCGGCGCGCACCTCCTGCAGACAGAGCACATCGGCTTGCGTTCCGGCGAGCCACTCCACGAAGCCCTTCTTCGCGGCGGCCCGCAACCCGTTCACGTTCACAGAGGTCACAGTGAGCACCCGGGCACGATACCGGCACACTGGAGAAAGTCCGGATTCGATTACCGCATAGATGTACGATAACCAGCATGAATATACGCCGCGTCCCCTTCGACCACCCCGACGCCGTCAAGCTCAACGACGAGGTCCAGGCCGAGTACCACGAGCGCTACGGCGACGGCGGCGACGCCACCGTCCTCGACCCGTCGGACTTCCGGTCGCCGAACGGCGTCTACCTGATCGCCTACGACGAGTCCGACCGCCCCGTCGCCACCGGCGGCTGGCGCAGCCGGGACCGGAACGGCGAGGGCAACGAGGACGGCGACGCCGAGCTCAAGCGGATGTACGTGATCAGGGAGCTGCGTGGCCGCGGCCTCGCCCGCCGTATGCTCACCGCCCTGGAGGACGACGCCCGCGCGGCAGGCCGTGTCCGCATGGTCCTGGAGACCGGCACAGAGCAGCCGGAGGCCATCGCCCTCTACACCTCCAGCGGCTACGAGCCGTGCACCAAGTTCGGCTACTACCGCTTCCACGAGAACAGCCGCTGCTACGCGAAGCCCCTCGCCTGACCCGGCATCAGCCGGGCCGGGGGCAGGCACCAAAAAGGAGCCCGCCCGATCAACCGATCGGGCGGGCTCCTGTCAACCGACTCCGGGTTTCCCCGGGGCAGTTGTTGCGGTGGACCTGAGGGGATTTGAACCCCTGGCCCCCTCGATGCGAACTATGGGCAGTGTGGTCGCAGAGGTCTGGACGGCACGTCAGACGGTCACTCAGGGCCGTTGGTGTTCGGGGCTGGTTGCGGTGGTTGCTGTACTTCCGTGCTGTACAGCAACCATGCTGACCACCGCTTGAGGAGTTCCTTCCGGCCGCCCAAGGGCCGGGTATGCGGCTCGCTGGCGGACGCTAAACAGAATGTGTAGCGTCCCGCAGCGTCCGGCCACCCTCCGCTACAAAGGGCGCGTTTCCGCAGGTCAACACGGCTCATAGCATTGGGCCGGTTGCGTGCGCTGCCCCCTTCGGAACAACGAAGAGACCACCCATCCGGCCGGGGTGGTCTCTTCGTTCTAGGGCCTGTCCGACGGGTCGCGTCACCGACCCCGCACCCGACAGCACTGTCACCCGAATGGCCCAACACGACGTGCCACCCATATGGGTGAACATCAAGCTGGTTAGTGCCCCAACCGAGGCAATCCGTGAAAGGCGAACCAAATGCGCATTCGACGAATCCTCGCCACCGTCATCGCCACGGCAGCCCTCGCCGGGCTCGGCCTCACAGGCGCCGCCACCGCCACCGCACAGCCAAACCCCGTCAGCCCTGAGCAGTGCAGGCAGGGCGGCGGAACGCCCGATTTTAGGGACTTCACCTGCAAGGGCGGTACGTACGACGGGCGGTTCCTCATCGACTAAACCCCACAAGGCGCCCCGCAGCCACGCGCTGCGGGGCGCTCCCACGCGAGCGTAGCCGGGAGAGTCGCTGCCAGCGAGGCGGAACAGCGGCTCGCCGTGCGCGGAGCGGCCGACCTGTTCGGCGAGGCACAAGCTGACTCGTGCCCCAACCGAGGCAATCCGTGAGAGGGGAACCGAATGCGCATTCGACGAATCCTCGCCACCGTCATCGCCACGGCAGCCCTCGCCGGACTCGGCCTCACAGGCGCCGCCACCGCCACCGCCGCCACCGCACAGGGTGCCCCATCCGACGTCACCCCTTCTGAGTGCCAGCAGGGCGGCGGAACGCCCCATCTGGCGGACAGCACCTGCGAGGGCGGTACGCACAACGGGGAGAGGCTCGACTAGGGCCTGTCCGACGGGTCGCGTCACCGACCCCGCACCCGACAGTCATGTCACCCGAATGGCCCAACACGACGTGCCACCCATATGGGTGAACATCAAGCTGATTAGTGCCCCAACCGAGGCAATCCGTGAAAGGCGAACCAAATGCGCATTCGACGAATCCTCGCCACCGTCATCGCCACGGCAGCCCTCGCCGGACTCGGCCTCACAGGCGCCGCCACCGCCACCGCCGCCACCGCACAGGGTGCCCCATCCGTCGTCAGCCCTGAGCAGTGCAGGCAGGGCGGCGGAGAGCCCCGGATCGACTTGCCGGGCAACCCCTGCGTGGGCGGTATATACGACGGCCAGGCGGTCGACTAAACCCCACAAGGCGCCCCGCAGCCACGCGCTGCGGGGCGCTCCCGCGCGAGCGTGGCCGGGAGAGTCGCAGGGACTGTGCCGACCCGTCGGGCAGGCTAGGTCTGAGTCGGCCCGGAAGCACGCGGCGGGCGGGAGCTCCCGAACGCCGTCGCGCGAGCGCAGCGAGCTGACGGAGCACTTCGGCTTGAGCCACCCTTACGACGTGGATGGAATGGCGGACCGCCTCACCGCCTGGTGGACGTCGATCCGCACGCAGGAAGTCTGAGCAGTGAGAACGGCCCGGTGCGGCTCAGGGACGGCCCGACAGCCGAACGCTTAGCCACGATGGTGGTGCATCTAGCGGAGCGCCCATGACGGGCTCGGCCACATCGCGGCAGCAGCTGCTCCCCCTCGACCCATCTCCCGGCGCTGGTCCGTTCACGCTGTCGCATCCGTGACGGCGGCGGTACGGCGGCCCGGTTACGCCGGCCTTTTCTGCCCGGCCTGGTCGCCCGGCCCCGGCGCCACCCCTTCCGCTGCTTGCCTGATCGACAGCACAACGGCCTTGGCCGCAGTCGGCGGCGCTCGTGCCACGTAAACCGCTCAGCGATGCCGCCCCTCTCCATGGGCTGTACGGGTTGCTCCCACCTGCCCCCTGCACGCGGCGCGCCGCCGGGCGCGGCCAGCCGGGGCGAAGACAGGAGGCAGGCCGCGCCGCAAAGGCGGCGCGCTCCCCGCGCCGTGCGCGGGGTCTTGATGATGTAGGGAAACTTCCACCGCAGAGGGCTTCGGGTGCCTAGATGACGGCACTTCGCTCGGCCAAGTTGCGCAGCGACTCGGGGATGCGAGGGTCCGAAAGCTGGATCAAGTCGCGGATGACCTCGCGGGCCAAGTGGTGGTCGTGGATCTGTTCAGGCGCCAGGGCCTCGGCCTCCATGAGTGCGGCTGTGGCCTCGCCGACGTGTCGCCGCTGCGCGTGTGCCCGCGCCACGTCAAGCAGGAAACGTGACTGCCGCTCTGGCGAAAGGCCCGATGCGTCAACATGCTGGGCCACCTCTAGGGCATGTCCTGCGTCTCCCAACTCCACTGCCGTACTTACGGCGTGGATCTCGACGTTCGTCGGCCCGAACTCGGTGTCGAAGTCGTTGCGGTCCCCGCCCAACCGCGCTGCGATTCCGCGTGCTCGGTCGATGTGCTCGTGGGTCCGCCCTCGGTTGCCCTCCCTTGCGTTGATCACTGCAAGGACGAGGTTCATGGCGCCAAAGAGCGAGAGCTCTTCCGGGGGGCACGCCGGGGCCTCCGTCCTCGGACCCATGACGGTCACAGCGGATTGTGCTGCCTGCTCGGCCTGCTCCATGTGCTGTTGCCGCATGAAGGCGTGCGCCATTCGGAACAGACTTGCGACGACTTCCAACGGCTGCCCTGCAAGTTCGGCCGCCTGCAGTGCTCGGTCGGCGGCGACCCACGCCGCATCCGCCTGATCTTGCCGGGTGAAGCTCGCCGCGGTCGCCTGGTACGCCTTGGCGCGCAGGGCGTGGAGCTGTGCGCGTTCGCCTGCTGGTGCATGGCGTACTGCGGCCTCAATGCTCGGGAGAAGCTTGGCGAGATGATCGCTCAGCGCCGCGTAGCTCGATGCATGCACGAGAGTCCACGCCTCGTCTACTTGCTGACGGAAGTCGGCAAGCGATGGAGTCGGTTCAGCCGGGGGCTGCTGGAAGAGGCTGCCGAGCGCGGGGTGACCTGTAAGAGCTACCCGTAGACCATCGAGGTCGTTGCTCTTCGTCTGCTGCTCTGGCTCGCTTTCCTCCGCCGGAGCAGCATCCAGCCGTAGCTCGCGCACAGGCACGTTGAGCGCATCGGCAAGCGCTTGAAGAACCGACAGCCGCTCGACAGGCTGTACGCCTCTTTCGACCTGCGACACCCAGCTCTCAGAGCGCCCCATCGCGGCAGCAAGGTCACTCTGTGACATGCCTCCGGCGCGGCGCAGCTCCTTCACCCGCTGGCCAACGGTCTTGGTCTCGGACACCGTCACTTTTCGGCTCCGGTGGGGTACTTGCCGACGTACGGATGAAGGCGGTCAACCTCGGTCTTCTCGACGTACTTGGAACGCTCGGCCAGGAAGTGACGCGTGTGCGGCTGACGTTCGTGCTCCTCGAAGGCAGCGCGATCGGCGTACAGCTCAAAGAAGATCCGCTCATTGGGCGCGCCCTCGACCTCATGGCACGCATAGACCAGCGTCCCGGGTTCGTGTGCCTGGATCCCTGCGGCGGTCTCTCGAATCAGTGCGTCAAACGCCTCGCCGGCCCCGGCGCGCAGCGTGAAGCGGACAAAAAGACCATAGTTGCCCATTCCTTCCTCCTTCTTGTCGCACTCAGTCTCCCAGACTCGGAGTTCCCCTACTAGTCGCAGTTTTTCTGTTGACTCGCAGTTTTTCTGCGAGTAGCTTCGATAGTGTCGCACCAACAAGCCGCCCCGAGCTGCGTGCCATCCGCCAAGATCACAACGCAGCCCGGGGCTCATCCCAAAAGGGAGACTCCATCATGCGTCAGATCCCCGTCGACACCTCCGGCGCCACCCTGATGGTTGCTCAGCCTCCGCAGACGAAGATGCGTGACAAGCGGAACGGCGTGATCGCCACCGACACCGACACTGGTCAGACCCTCGTGACGGTGGATGTGCTGTTCGTGATGAACGGCAACGCGGAGGTCGTCACCGTGACTGTGGCCGAGCCGGACATCTCTGGTGACCTGGAGATGGGCACCCCGATCGCGATTACCGGCCTGGTCGCCCGGCCGTGGGAGAACGAGTTCAACGGTCAGAAGCGGCACGGCATCAGCTTCCGCGCGATCGCTGTCACGTCGCTGGCTGCTGGTGCTTCGACGCCGAAGGCAGCCTGAGCCGTGACCTGGTTAACCGTCGCTCTGCTGCTGGTCGTCGTCACCGCGGGTCTCCTGCGGTGGCGCCGCCCCGCCTGGTACTGGATGACCTTCGGCGTCACCCTCGCCACGCTGCGGGTCCTGGTCCGCTACGCCTCCGTCATGGACGCCTGCGGGCTGACCGTCCCGCCCTCCCGCTGGCGCCTGGCCCTGGCCCGGGCCGCCAACCGTCCCGCCCCCGGCCCCCGCGCGCCGCGGATCCTGCGGATACGGCCGACCCGGACCGGCCTGGTCCTGCGGCTGGGGCTTCGGCCCGGTCAGGACGCCTTCGACGTCGCCGCTTCGTGTGACCGGCTGCGGCACTCGTTCGCCCTGTACGGCGTCACCTCCCGCGAACTGCGCTCCGGCGTCGTTGAGGTGCGGATGACCGGCTACGACGTGCTCAAGCGGGTGCAGATGCCCGCCAAGACCGACACCTGCCCGATGCGGGTCCCGGTCGCCCTGCGCGAAGACGGCGCCATCCACTACCGCGACTACCGCGCCGTCCCGCACGCCCTCACCCTCGGCGCCACCGAGTCCGGCAAGTCCGTCTACCAGCGCAACCTGGTGGCCGCGCTCGCCTCACAGAAGGTCGCCCTGGTCGGCATCGACTGCAAGGAAGGAGTGGAGCTGTTCCCGCTGGCCCGCCGGTTCTCCGCGCTGGCCGACAACCCCGACACCGCCGCCGAGTTGCTCGATGCGCTCGTGGCGCACATGCAGGACGTCTACCAGCTCATCCGCGCCGAGCAGCGCATCACCGCGGACGTGCCGGATGCCGAGATCGCCGCCGACATCTGGAACCTGCCCGAAGACCTGCGGCCGGTGCCCATCGTGGTCCTGGTCGACGAGGTCGCCGAACTCACGCTCAGCGCCAAGAGGAACGACCCGCGCCGGGACCGGATCGTCAAGGCCCTGGTCCGCCTCGCCCAGCTCGGCCGCGCCGCTGGGATCTACCTGGAGATCTGCGGGCAGCGCTTCGGCTCCGAACTCGGAGACGGCATCACCATGCTCCGCGCCCAGCTCACCGGCCGGACCGCCCACCGCGTCAACGACGAGTCCTCCGCCAAGATGGCCTTCGCCGACATCGCCCCCGATGCCGTGTTGGCCGCGATCCAGATCCCCACCGACATGCCCGGCGTCGCCATCACCGGCGACTCCACCGGCGGCTGGGCCCGCATCCGCGCCCCGCACACGTCCCTGCGGCAGGCCGTCAACACCTGCAACCGGTACGCCGACCTGACCCCGGACCTGCCCGCCCTGGCCCCGTTCCGGCCCGCGCTCGGCATCCCGAAGCCTGCGGATGCCCCGGCCGTGGAGTCCATCCCGGCCACCACCTGATCACTCCCGCTCTCCGGTCGGCGTGACCGCCTTCGCGCCAGGTCCCTACCCGAGCCATGCCTCAAACAAGGAGATCACCCGCCATGTGCCCCGACTGCGAAGACTTCGCCCGCACTGTGGTGATGCTCGGCCAACTCGCCCTCTACGCCGACACCACCGGCGCCGACCAGGACTTCATCGACACCGTGGGCCCGTGCCTGGCGGCCTCGCTGCCCGAGCCGCCTCCCGGCACCTTCCCGCCGGGCTACGACCCGAACGAGGGCCCGGAGTACCCCGGCGCGGGGTGGTGACCGTGGCCACCGCGAAACGGCCCGCCACCCGCCGCAAGACCGCCAAGCCTGCGGCCGCGAAGTGCCCGGACTGCGACGGCAACGGCGAGATCACCGAAGCCGTCCGGGTGGGCGCCCGCAAGCACCGGGCCACCGCTGACCAGCAGACCGCCGTGTGCCTGACCTGCTGGGGCACCGGCGAAGCCCCCGCCGACTAGACAACGCCGGGGTGGGCGGCCGGACACCGATCCGCCCACTCCGGCCCCGGCCCGATCACGAGAAAGGAGACGCCTCACCATGTCTCAGCCGCTGACTGCCTTGGACGATCTCACTGCGGATGACTTCCTGCGTCAGCTCGCTGCCCTGCGGGATCAGCGAGAACAGATCGATCGGCACATCCGTGCCTGCCTGGCCTACGCGCGGGAGTTCACCGGTCCCCGTCCGTACACGCTGGCCTCGCTGGCTGAGGCGGCCGGACTGTCAATTTCCGGCGTTCGCACCGCCTATACCCCGGCCGACTGCGAGACCGTGGCCCGTGCGCTGGGCCGGGCTCCCCGGAGGCGGGCATGACCCGGCCCACCGGACGCCTGCGCCCCGATGCCGTCCTCGTCCAGGCCGTCATCGCCGGAGCCCTGTCCTTCGCCCACCTGCACGACCTCGCCGCCGCAGCCGGGCAGTCCGGCTGGAAAGCCTGGGCCTACCCGATCAGCGTGGACCTGCTCCTGGTCGCCGCTTGGCGACGGCTCCGCTCCGACGGGCCGTCCCGGCTGGCCTGGTGCTGGTTCCTCGTCGCCCTGGTCGCCTCCCTCGGCGCCAACGTCGCCACCGCCGGACTCCTCGACCTGACCGACGTCCCGGACTGGCTGCGCATCCTCGTCGCCGCCTGGCCCGCGCTGGCCTTCATGGGCGGCACGCTCCTCGCCCACTCCGCCACCGACCGGGTGCCGGACCCGCCGGCATCCGCAGACCCGGCCACCGAACCGGACCCCGAGCAGCTCCCCGCGTCCGACCCGGAGCCTGAGCCGGTCCCGGCTGTCGACGACACGCCGGCCCTTCCGGCCGTCGAGCCTGTTCCGGCTCCCGCTGCTCCGCCGGTCCCGGCCGCACTGGTCGAGCACGCCCGCAAGGTCGCCGCCGACCACCAGGCCCGCACCGGAACCCCGATCGACACCGACACCCTGCGCACCCGCCTCGGCATCCCGCCCCACCTCGCCGACGCCATCGCCGCCCAACTCGCCTGACCCGAGAGGAGAACCACCCGCCATGTCTGCCCGCGACCACTTCCACTCGCTGATGCAGATCGGCCCCGTGCAGATCGGCACCCACCGCGACCGCCACGGCCAGACCAAGCACGCCGCCGTATGCACCGCCGACCGCTGCGGCTGGTCCGCCGACTACACCAGCCAGACCGCCGCCCAGCTCGCCGCCCGCACCCACCGCTGCCGCGTCCGCTAGGAGGCCACCGCCATGGAAGTCCCGCTCTGGCTCGCCCTGCTCGTCGTCGGTTACCTCGGCGTCAAGCTCATCCGCCCGCCCGCCTGGCTCATCGCGGTGCTCCTGCTCGGCGGCTTCCTCCTCGCCGACAGCGTCCTGGCCCCCGCCATCAACACCTTCGTCAAGTAGCCCATCCCAGAGGGGAGATCACCGATGCTCCGCCCGAAGATCCCCACCATGCCCACCCCGACCGGCCACGTCACCCCGCCCGCCGTCATCGAGCCGACCGCCGTCGTCCCGAGTGTCCAGACCCCGCCGCCTGCCCCGGCGTCCGCTGCGCAGTCCGGGCCGGTGGTCCAGCTCACGCCCGGTACCGCGCTCGCCCTCGTCGGCGGTGGCACCGCCGTGGTCCTGGTCGTCGGCGCCGTCCTGGTCTCCATGCTCCTCGCGGTCGCCATCACCGGCGCCTCGGTCGCCATCTGCGCCGTGGTCCTCCGCTCCCTGCTCGCCTCCGAGAGCAAGCGACGCTGACCGGCCCCCGGGCGGCCCTGAAACCGCCAAGTCTCCGCCGCCCGGGCGCCGTCCCTGTCCGATCCACTGAACCGGAAGGACCTCCATCATGACCGGCCCCAACCCGGCTACTACCAGCAACGCGCGGATCTGCCCGAACTGCGATGGCTTCGCCGCCGTCAAGGTCACCCTTGGCGGACGCGATGCCCGCGGCCACCTGCGCACCATCACCGCTCACTGCCCGGTCTGCCACGGCACCGGCACCACGCCCGTGCGTCGGCTGCCCGCCACGGCATGGGAGGTAGCCGCGTGAAGAGCCTCACCACCTCCGCGCACATCGAGCCGGACACCCGCTGCCGCGTCGACGTCTTCGGCAACACCGACCGCGGCGGATGCTTCGTCAGCCTTCGCTTCGGCGGTGACCTCGTCGACATCGCGCTGATCGCCCGCCCCGGCACTTCCGAAGCCCTGCGCACCCTCGCCCGCGCCGCCGACGAAGCCGCCCGTGTCCTCGACCAGATGGCAGCCGCCATGCAGGAGGGTGCCGCGTGACCGACACCGCGACCTTCGCGGGCCTAGACCCGATCACCCTCGGCGACGCGCTGCGGGTGGCCGGGTCTTCGGGCTTTGACCGCTGGCAAGACCAGATCCGCCGCACCGGCGGCTGCGCCGACCCCATCCACCTGCGCGGCTGGGTCCTGCACAAAGACAAGACGACCGGCGAACTGCTGCACCACTACTCCACCGAACATGAGCCCGGCGGGCGCCTGCGCGTCGCGTGCGGCAACCGGCGTGCCTCCCGCTGCCCGGCCTGCGCCTGGACCTACGCCGGGGACACCTACCACCTGATCCGCGCCGGACTCGCCGGAGACCCAGGCAAGGACATCCCCGCCACCGTGCAGGATCACCCCCGGGTGTTCGCCACCTTCACCGCCCCCTCGTTCGGCCCGGTCCACAACCGGCCCGACCGTGGTGTCTGCTGCTGCGGGGTACGGCACACCGCTGACGATCCCGCCCTGGGCACTGCGCTCGATCCCGCCTCGTACGACTACGCGGGCGCGGTGCTGTTCAACAACCATGCGGGCGAGCTGTGGGTGCGCCTCGTCAACCGGCTCCGCCGCGAGATCGCCAAGCGTGCCGGGCTGACACAGCGGGAACTCGCCGACGCCTGCCGCGTGTCGTACGGCAAGGTCGCCGAATTCCAGAAGCGGGGCGCCATCCATTTCCACGCCGTGATCCGTCTCGACGGCCCGGACGGCCCCGACTCGCCGCCGCCGTCCTGGGCCAGCACGAGCCTGCTCACCGACGCCATCCGCGCCGCCGCCTGCCACCCGTACACGACCGTCAGCATCCCCGCCGCCGGGGACCAACCTGCTCGCGTCTTCCGCTGGGGCCGACAGCTCGACATCCGGCCCGTGAAGGCCTTCGGCGACCGCTCCGACATCACAGAACAGAAGGTGGCCGCCTATGTCGCCAAGTACGCCACCAAAGCAGCCGAGAACACCGGCACCCTCGACCGCCGCATCGGCGAACTCGCCGAACTCGACCGCCACGGCGTCCCCGACCACGCCCGCCGCCTGATCACCGCATGCCGCGACCTCGACCCGCTCTACCCGGACCGGCGGCTGTGGGCCTGGGCGCACATGCTCGGCTTCCGCGGCCACTTCAGCTCCAAGTCGCGCCGCTACTCCACCACCCTCGGCGCCCTCCGCCAGGCCCGCGCCGACTACCGCGCCGCCCAAGAACGCGCTTCCCGCGGCCTCGACGAACACGAGCCGGACACCGTGCTCGTCCTTGCCGACTGGCAGTACGCCGGCCACGGCCACACCCCCGGCGAATCCGCCCTCGCCGCATCGATCGCCCGAGATCTCCAGCTCAACCGAGAAACCGCTCGCGAAGCCCTGCAAGACCAACTCGCCCTGGAAGGAGCCGCAGCATGACCACCACAGTGATCGAACGGAAGTGGTACACCACGCGGGAGGTCGCTGAGATGCTCGGCTATGGCCTTTCCAAGACCAAGATGCTGATCCTCACCGGGGAGATCCGCTCCATCAAGGACGGCCGCAACCGCCGCATCCTGCCCCGCTACGTCGACGAGTACATCGAACGCCGTGCCCAGGAAGCCGAACAGGGGTGGTCGGCATGAGTGGCAAGCGCGGCAACGGCGAGGGCTCTATCTACCCATACAAGAACGGCTTCGCCGCGTACGTCTGGGTCACCACCCCGGAAGGCAACCGCAAGCGCAAGTACGTCTACGGCAAGACCCGTGACGAGGTTCACGACAAGTGGATCAAACTCCACTCTGAGGCCAAGGAAGGGCCGGTGGTTACGTCGACACCGACCCTGGCCCAGTACCTCGCGCGGTGGCTGAAGGAGGTCGTGGGGCCCGACCTGAAGCCCAAGACCGCCGAGACGTATGCCATGCATGTCCGGCTGTACATCGTGCCGGGACTGGGCTCGAAGCGGCTCGACAAGCTCACCGTGCGCGACGTGCGGAACTGGGTCAACGCCCTCCTGGATCAGTGCCAGTGCTGCGCTCAGGGCCTGGACGCGAATCGGGACGAACCGCGCTGCTGCGCCGCCGGCCAATGCTGCGAGCGCATCCCGTCACGTCGCACGGTGCAGGATGCTCGCGCGGTCCTGCGGTCGGCCCTGACCAACGCCATGACGGAAGAACTGATCTCGAAGAACGTGGCGGGTCTGGTCAAGGTGCGGTCGGCGCGGAAGAAGAAGCGGCACCCGTGGTCCGTGGAAGAGGCTCGCCAGTTCCTTGAGTCGGCCAGCACGGCCCGTGACCCGCTGTACGCGGCCTACGTGCTCATCCTGGTGCTGGGCTTCCGGCGCGGTGAGGTGCTGGGCCTCACTTGGGAGCACGTGAACCTGGACTCCGGAGAGATCACGGTGCAGATGCAGCTACAGCGGATCAACCGGCGCCTGGTTCATGACGAGACCAAGACCGAGGCGTCCACGGCCACGCTCCCGTTGCCGCAGATCTGCGTCACGGCGCTCCAACTCCGGCTGAAAGAACAGGGATTGGCGAAGCAAGCCGCCGGTGAGCTGTGGACGGAATCCGACTTCGTGTTCACGACGCGTTACGGCACGCCGTACGAACCCCGCAACTTCAACCGGCTGTTCGTCGCTCGATCGGAGCGGGCGGGCGTCCGCCGTATCCGTCTGCACGACACCCGGCACACGTGCGGCTCGCTGCTCGCCGCTCTCGACGTACACCCCCGGATCGCGATGCAGATCCTTCGCCACAGCAAGATCGCGGTGACGATGGAGGTGTACACGCACGTCCCGTCCGAGGCGACCCGCCGGGCACTTCGCAAGCTCGGCAAGCACCTTGGGAAGCAAGATCGGAAGTAGTTGCTGTACTTCGCTGCTGTACGGCATGCCAAAGCCCCTGTTGGTAATCACCAACAGGGGCTTTGAGCTGCGTGGACCTGAGGGGATTTGAACCCCTGGCCCCCTCGATGCGAACGAGGTGCGCTACCGGACTGCGCCACAGGCCCTTGCAACGAGTGAAACTTTAGCACCCCGATCGGCCTGCTCGGAAATCCGTTGCCGTGAGGGCCGAGGCGCCCTACTCGTTGGCCGCCCGCGGTCGCTCCCCGTCCTCGTACTGGTCGAACAGGGGCGTACGCCCTCGTTCCCGTGCCCGGCGGGCCGAGGCCGCGCGCCGGGCGTCGCTGCGGTCGTCACCGTCCGTACGGTCCGCCGTCTCGTCCGGCTCCGCCGTCTCCCTGCCTTCCGGGGAGGCCGTGGAGACCCCGTCCCCGGCCTCCTGGTCCCGTGCGACGGAGCTCGACCGCGCCGAACTCCACGCGTCCGGTGCCCCCAGATCGACATCGGGCGTGGCCCGCGGGGCGACCGGCGCCGTCACATACGTCGGCAGGGGCACCGGCACCGGCTCCCAGCTCTCACCCCGCCCCGGCCCGCGCTGCCGCTCCCGCTGCTGGTCGACCCACTCCGCGTGATCGGTCTGCTCGACGAGCGCCCGCCGGTCCGCCGCGAGCGCCGACAGCCCGGGGTCGGCCTCCGGCTCGGGCCCCTCGTCGGAGTCGCCGGCGTCGATCTCGGCGGCCGCCTGCCGACGGGGCTGGCGTGCCCGCTCGCGCAGGTGCTGCGCTGCGGCCTCCGCCCGGCGGCGGTCCATCTGGTAGGTGAAGCGGCGGCGCTCCTGGGTGCGCAGATACGCGATGTACACGCTGAGCAGCACTGCGGGCACACCGGGCGCCCACAGGAAGGCGAGCCCGCCCACGGCCGCGACGATCGCGCCGAGCGTGAACGCGAAGAAGAGCACCACTGTCGTACGCCGGCGGCGCGCGAGCACCTTCGAGCGCTGGGCGCGCGCCGCGGCCGCCTCCGCGGCGGGCCCGCGCCGGGCGGACGGCACCCGGTCGCCCGTCGACGCCGAGGCACCCTCGCGGGCGGGCGCGGCTCCTGATGCGTGCGCGGGCGCGTCACCGGACTTCCGCGCGGGCACAGTGTCCGGCTCCCGCGCGGACGCGCCCGCGGGCTCGCGTGCCGGCTGCGTCTGCTCCGCGCCCTGCGCCTGGACCGTCGCCTGCGTCCGGGGCCTGGCCGGAGACACAGCGAAGGCCCGGACGTCCACCGAGTCGGTGACGGCGTCCGGGTCGTCGGGGTCGGGCTCCCCCTCGTCGGTGGAGCGCGCCTGCAGGTCCTTGGCGTACCGGCGCTCCATGGCCGCCCGTCCGGACAGCAACCGGATGGCGGTGCTGAAGCGCTCCGTCGGACGGGCCTCGTTCAGCTCGTCCTGCCTACGGAGCCACATGGGCACCAAGTAGGCGGCCCAGGCCCCGACAATGACTGCGTAGATGAGGCCGCTGCTGCTCACGCCTCACACGGTAGAGGGGTTTGCGTGAGGCCATCTGCCAATTGGGCCGGTGTGTCGCACGATCTGGCTGATATTTCGAGCTTTTTTTGTGAGCGATGCGATCAGTAGGTCACCGAGGTCGCGAATTCAACGCCCCGGAGTGGTCACCGTCCGATCATTTTCGAACATTTATTCAATTCCGGGGTTACGCGTGATTGCCCGGGGCGTTCTGCGGGTTCCACGGCAGGCTCTGCGGGTTGCGCGGCGTGCTCTGCCCGCTCTCGCCCGTGTTCCGCAGCCGGTTCCGCCGCCAGCGGCTCAGCAGTCCGTCGGGCACTTCTTCCGCGGTGAGGGCGAAGACGAGGTGGTCGCGCCAGGCTCCGTCGATGTGGAGATAACGGGGCCTGAGGCCCTCCTCGCGGAATCCGAGTTTCTCCACGACGCGGCGGCTGGGTGCGTTCTCGGGGCGAATGCAGACCTCGATGCGGTGGAGCCCGACGGTCCGGAAACAGTGGTCCACGGCGAGCGCCACGGCCGTCGGCATCACACCGCGTCCGGCCACGGACTCGTCCACCCAGTAACCGATGTGCCCCGAGCACATCGAACCCCAGGTGATCCCGGCCACCGTCAACTGCCCGGCCAGCCGCCCCTGGTACTCGATGACGAACGGCAGCATCCGGCCCGCGTTCGCCTCGGAGCGCAGATGGCGCACCATCTGGCGGTAGGTCGGCCGGTGCGCGACCGGCCCGCCGGGGGCGGGCGGCGGAATGGTCGCCTCCCAGGGGCGCAGCCAGTCACGGTTGCGCCGGTTGACCTCACGCCAGGCCCGCTGGTCGCGCAGCTTTATCGGCCGGAGGACGACATCGCCCTCCACCAGTTCGACGGGCCAGGACGGGCTGTTCAGCTCGCACCCCCACTGCTGGGTCTGGGGTGGTCGCCGCCGCGCAGCTGGTCGACGGCGTGGATCAGGAGGGGCTCCAGGACGGCCAGTCCGTCCCGCACCCCGCCGGAGGAGCCCGGCAGGTTGACGATCAGTGTCCGCCCCGCCACCCCGGCCAGCCCCCGGGAGAGCGCGGCGGTCGGTACCTTCTCCCGTCCGAACGCGCGAATGGACTCGGCGATGCCCGGCACCTCGTGGTCGAGCACCGCGCGGGTCGCCTCGGGGGTGCGGTCGGTGGGCGAGATACCGGTGCCGCCGGTGGTGACGATCACGTCGTACCCGGCGTCGACACCGGCGCGCAGGGCGGCCTCCACGGGGTCCCCGTCGGGGACGACCTGCGGTCCGTCGACCGCGAACCCGAAGCCTTTGAGGCCCTCGGCGATCAGCGGGCCGCCCTTGTCCTCGTACAGGCCGGCGGCAGCCCTGTTGGAGGCGGTGACCACAAGAGCGCGATACGTCATGCCCGGCTCCAGTCGCCCGACTTGCCGCCCGTCTTCTCCTCCACCCGTACGTCCGTGATGACCGCTCCCTTGTCGACCGCCTTGACCATGTCGATCACGGTGAGCGCGGCGACGGAGACCGCGGTGAGGGCCTCCATCTCGACGCCCGTGCGGTCCGTCGTCTTCACCGTGGCCAGGATCTCCACGGCGTCGTCCGCGACCGACAGGTCCAGTGTCACACCCGACACCGACAACGGGTGGCACAGCGGGATCAGGTCCGGGGTGCGCTTGGCGCCCATGATGCCCGCGATCCGCGCGGTGGCCAGGGCGTCGCCCTTGGGCACGCCTTCGCCGCGCAGCAGCTCGATCACACGGGGCGAGACGAGGACGCGTCCGCTCGCGCGCGCGGTGCGCGCGGTGACGTCCTTGTCCGACACGTCGACCATGCGGGCGGCCCCCGCGTCGTCGATGTGCGTCAGTCGGTCCTGAGGGGGTCCGGGGGTCTCCCCCCGGGAAGGCACGGTCATGGTGTGGCGCTCCCGGTCCGGGCCCGTCGCGGTGCAGCGCACGGGCCTGCTGTGCGCGACACGGTACCGCCAACCTGGGGCGCTCAGCCGAGCAGGATCACCTCGACCTCGGTGCCCGGCGCGACGGACTCGACGTCCTCGGGGATCACGATCAGCGCGTCGGCGTGCGCGAGGGCGGCCACCAGGTGGGAGCCGGCGCCGCCGACGGGGGTCACCTTGCCGTCGGCGTACGTACCGCGCAGGAACTGCCGGCGGCCCTTCGGCGAGGTCAGCGCCTTGTCCGCGGTCAGGGTCGCCCGGGTCCTGGGCCGGTGGACGTCCTCCAGCCCCATGAGGGTGCGGATCGCGGGGCGGACGAACAGTTCGAAGGAGACGTACGACGACACCGGGTTGCCGGGGAGGGCCAGCAGCGGGGTGTGGTCGGGGCCGATGGAGCCGAAGCCCTGCGGCTTGCCGGGCTGCATGGCGAGCTTGCGGAACTCGATGCCGCTGCCCGGTTCGTCCTCGTCGGCGACGTGCGACAGCGCCTCCTTGACGACGTCGTACGCTCCGACGCTCACGCCGCCGGTGGTGACCATGAGGTCGGCGCGGACGAGCTGGTCCTCGATGGTGGTGCGCAGGGTCTCGGCGTCGTCGGCGACGGCGCCCACGCGGTAGGCGATGGCGCCGGCGTCCCGGGCGGCCGCGGTGAGGGCGAAGCTGTTGGAGTCGTAGATCTGGCCGCTGCCCAGTTCCTCGTCGGGCTGGACGAGTTCGCTGCCGGTGGACAGCACGACCACGCGCGGGCGCGGGCGTACGCGTACCGTGCCGCGGCCGATGGCGGCGAGCAGGGCGATCTGCGGCGGGCCGAGGATGGTGCCGGCCTCCAGGGCGCGGTCGCCGGCCTTCACGTCGCTGCCCTTCGCGCGTACGTGCGCGCGTGCCTCGGCCGGCCGGTGCACGCGCACGTGCCCGGTGGCGCCCTCGGGGGCGAGGCTGCGCGCCCGCATCCCGGTGACGGGGCCCTCCCCGAGGCCGCCGTCGGTCCACTCGACGGGGACCACCGTCTCGGCGCCGGGCGGGAGCGGGGCGCCGGTCATGATGCGGGCGGCCTGGCCGGGACCCACCTGGAGCAGGTCCGCCTGGCCGGCCGCGACGTCCCCGATGACCTCGAGGACGGCCGGGAACTCCTCGCTCACGCCCGCGACATCCCCGACCCGCACCGCGTACCCGTCCATGGAGCTGTTGTCGAACGGCGGCAGGGAGACCGGCACCGTGACGTCCTCGACCAGGACGCAGCCCTGGGCGTCGAGGAGTTGCAGCTCGATGGGTTCGAGGGGGCGGACGGTCTCGAGGATGTCCTCCAGGTGTTCGTCCACCGACCACAGGTGGTCCTGGCCGGTGGCGCGGGGCGCGGCGGTGCTCAAGGTGGCTACATCTCCTCGGTGACGTAACTGCGAAGCCAGGTCCGGAAGTCCGGGCCCAGGTCTTCACGTTCGCACGCGAGTCGGACAATGGCACGCAGGTAGTCGCCTCGGTCGCCGGTGTCATAGCGGCGGCCCTTGAAGACGACGCCGTGCACGGGGCCGCCGACCTTCTCGTCCTGGGCGAGCAGCTGGAGGGCGTCGGTGATCTGGATCTCGCCACCGCGGCCGGGCTCGGTCTTGCGCAGGACGTCGAAGATGCGCGGGTCGAGGACGTACCGGCCGATGATCGCGTAGTTGGAGGGGGCGTCGGCCGGGTCCGGCTTCTCCACCAGGTCGCCGACCTTGACGACGTCGCTGTCCTCGGTGGTCTCCACGGCCGCGCATCCGTAGAGGTGGATCTGCTCGGGCGCGACCTCCATGAGCGCGATGACGCTGCCGCCGCGCTGCTCCTGGACCTCGATCATCCGCTTGAGGAGCGGGTCGCGCGGGTCGATCAGGTCGTCGCCGAGGAGGACGGCGAAGGGCTCGTTGCCCACGTGCGGGGCCGCGCACAGGACGGCGTGTCCCAGGCCCTTGGGGTCACCCTGGCGCACGTAGTGCATCGTCGCGAGGTCGCTGGACTCCTGGACCTTGGCGAGCCGCCCGGCGTCGCCCTTCTTCTGCAGAGCAGACTCGAGTTCGTAATTGCGGTCGAAGTGGTCCTCAAGGGGACGCTTGTTGCGGCCCGTGATCATGAGAACGTCGTCGAGACCGGCCGACACGGCCTCCTCGACCACATACTGGATCGCAGGCTTGTCGACAACCGGCAGCATCTCCTTGGGAGTGGCCTTGGTGGCCGGCAGAAAGCGGGTGCCGAGGCCTGCTGCGGGAATGACGGCCTTGCTGATCCTGAGGTGCGACTGAGTCATGCCCGCAACCATATCCGGTGCCTTTGTGCGGAATCTGTAGCTCCGGTTAATTGGCTCTCATATGGGCACTTTGAAGACGGTACGGGAGCAACTCATGAGTCACATCGGACGTGCGGCCGAGCCTGACAAGCAAACGTTGCGACGAGAAATCCTCGCAGTGAGAAGCAGGTTGCCTGCGGATGACGTACAGGCGGTATCGGCCGCGTTGGCCCAGCGTGCGCTGGATCTGCCCGAACTGGCGCAGGCAGGCACCGTGGCGGCGTACGTCTCCGTGGGGAGCGAACCCGGAACGCTCGCCCTGCTCGACGCCCTGCACTCCCGGGGCGTACGTGTCCTGCTTCCGGTGCTTCTGCCCGACAACGACCTGGATTGGGGCGCATACGCCGGGGAGGGCTCCCTCGCGCGCGTCCAACACGGCGGGAAAATGGCCCTCTTGGAGCCCGTCGGTGAGCGCCTCGGACCGGACGCGGTGACCGCCGCCGACGTCGTCCTGCTGCCGGGGCTCGCGGTCGATGCCCGCGGGATGCGTCTGGGGCGCGGCGGAGGCTCGTACGACCGCGTGCTCGCACGCCTGGAGGACGCGGGCGCCCGGCCGGCGCTGGTGGTGCTCCTGTACGACTCCGAGGTCGTCGAGCGTGTCCCCGCTCAGGCGCACGACCGGCCGGTGCACGCGGTGGTGACGCCGTCGGGGGTCCGCCGCTTCACCGGCGACTCGTAGCAATCGTCAGGCGAAAGGGCCCTCCACGCGCGCGTGGAGGGCCCTTGGCGTCGCTCGCCGTCAGCGGCTCACGGCTTCAGTACGAGCGTGTCGCCGGTGCTCTCGTCGACCGCCTGCCGGGAGAAGGACCAGTCCAGCAGCTCGCCCTTGGCCCACTTGCTCGTCTGGTCGGTGTAGTGGGCGTTGTAGGCGTGCCCCGAGGCTCCGGTGAGGTTGATCCACTTCGACTTGTCGAGGTCGTCGAGGTTGACCACCATCCGCATCGACGGCACCCAGACGACGCCGTAGCCGCCGGCGGCGTTCCAGCCGCTCGCGTTGACGGTCGCCTCGCCGCCACTGAGCTTCCAGGGGCCGCGGTTGAGGGCGTACTGCAGGAAGCCGGGGCCGTCGGCGCCGAGGGTCTGGTTCTTCAGGAACAGACGGTGCAGCCGGCCCCAGCTCCAGGTGTCGATGTCCTTGCCGAGCTTGGCGGTCAGCTCCCAGCGGGCGTCGATCATGGCGCGCTTGAACAGGTCGTCGCGGTTGTCGGCGCCGGGGCGGGTGAGCGAGGCGGGCGTCTTCCACCAGTCGCTGTCCTCGTCGTCCATGAGGCTGCGCACGACCTCGAACCAGCGGTCGCCGCCGTCCGGCTGCGCCTGGTCGGCGTCACGCGCCCCGCATTCGCGCACCCGGCGCTCCTCGTCCACGGGACCGGTGGTGTCGACCGGCTCGACCCACAGGCACTGGCCCTTGACGCGCAGCTCCTTGGGCAGCTTGTGGCCGAACGCGAGCTTGAGGACGTTGCGCCAGACCGAGTTGAAGTAGGCGGCCGCCGCGGAGTCGGCGTCCTGGGTGTAGTCCCAGCCCTCGAGGAGCTTCTGCGCCTCGCGGACGTCCTTGTCACCGACGTCGATCTTCAGCAGCTGCGGCACGAGCAGCTTGGCGATCTCGCTGGAGTTGTCCAGCTGCATCTGGCGCATGTCCTCGGTGGAGACCTTGCCGCCGCCCTTGATCTTGGACTCGATCAGGTCGGCGATGCGCTGGCTGCGGGCGCCGTAGCCCCAGTCCGTGGTGAGCGTGTAGGGGTAGTCCTCGCCGACGACGGCCTGGTTGGCGGTCACGATGTAGCCGCGGTCCGGGTTGTACTCGTAGGGCAGTTCGTCCTGGTCGATGTAGCCGGTCCAGCGGTACTTGGCGTCCCAGCCCGGGGCCGGGATCGAGCCGTCGTGGTCTTTCGCGCGCGTGGGGATCTTTCCGGGCAGCGTGTAGCCGATGTTGTCCTGGGTGTCGGCGTAGACGAGATTCTGCGAGGGCACGTCGAACAGGGCGGCCGCCGCGCGGAAGTCGTTCCAGTCGGCCGCCTTGTTCAACGCGAAGACGGCATCCATGGAGGTGCCCGGTTCCAGCGCGGTCCACCGCAGGGCGATGCCGTAGCCGTCGCCGCGGTCGGGGGCGGCGGTGTCGACGGTGGCCTTCTTGCCGACCTTCACGAGCTCGTCGGCGCGGTCGGAGAGCAGGGGGCCGTTGTTGGTCTCCCGGACGACGATCTTCTTCGAGGTGCCGCCGGCGACCTTGATGGTCTCCTCGCGGGAGTCGAAGGGCCTCACCTTGCCGTCGTACAGGTAGCCGTCGCCGGTGAGCTTCTCCAGGTAGAGGTCGGTGACGTCGGCGCCGGAGTTGGTCATGCCCCAGGAGATGTCCTGGTTGTGGCCGATTATCACGCCGGGCATGCCCGCAAAGGTGTAGCCGGAGACGTCGTACTGGCACTTGTCGGAGACCGTGCGGCAGTGCAGGCCCATCTGGTACCAGACGGACGGCAGGGAGGCCGACAGGTGCGGGTCGTTGGCCAGCAGCGGCTTGCCGGTGATCGTGTGCGCTCCGTCGATGACCCACGAGTTGGAGCCGATGCCGTTGCCGTTCACGCCGACGGCCGTCGGGACGTCCTCCAGGACCTCGTAGAGGCCCGACAGCTGGCTCTGCAGCGCCGACGAGGCAGTCCCGCCCGCGGCACCGCTGCCGGCGGCCGTGCCGTCCGTGGAGCCGCCGTCGGCGTCGTCGCCCCCGTCGAACGTCTGGGTGAGCTCGTCGTACTGGCCCTGCTGGACGATCACCTGGTTCCGGCTGTACGGGTACTGCGGGTACAGCTCGCCGATCTGCTGGGGGCCGAGGCGGCTGGTCATCAGGGAGCGGTCGATCTCGTCCTGCATGTTGCCGCGCAGGTCCCAGGCCATCGCCTTCAGCCAGGAGACCGAGTCGACCGGCGTCCACTGCTGCGGCTTGTAGTCGTTGGCGAAGCCGAGGGCCGCGTACTCCAGGGAGATGTCCTCGCCTTCCTTGCCCTCCAGGTAGGCGTTGACTCCCTTGGCGTACGCCTGCAGGTACTTCTTCGTGGCGGCGGACAGCTTGGTGTCGTACTCCTCCTTCGCCACCCGGTCCCAGCCCAGGGTGCGCAGGAACTCGTCGTTGTCGACCTGGTCCTTGCCGAACATCTCCGACAGACGCCCGGAGGTCATATGACGGCGTACGTCCATCTCGTAGAACCGGTCCTGCGCCTGGACGAAGCCCTGCGCCATGAACAGGTCCTCGTCGGAGGAGGCATAGATCTGCGGGATGCCATGCCCGTCCCGCTTGACGTCGACGGGCCCGGACAGGCCGTCCAGCGTGATCGAACCCTTCGTCTGCGGGAAGGATGCACGGACGGTGCTGACGGACCAGTACGCCCCGCCCGCGACGCCGCCGACGACGGCCAGCACCAGCACGAGCACGATAAGACGGGCTTTGCGCCCCTTCTTCCTGCCGGACTTGCCGGGCTGCTGACCCGTTGGAGCGGTGGTGTTGGGGGGCATCGCTGTCCTTGCTGTCCTAACGCGAGCGGCAGGTCGGGCTGTGACTTTGAATGAGCGCTGGAGCAACCATAGGCGCAGGGCCCGACGGGCCTTGACGCGGACTGGGGAACCAGCACGGACGGACGTTCGATCTTGCCCTGGCAAGCGTCAAGAAATCGTCAAGAGTTAGGTAAGGTAACAAAGTAACTGCACCAGGGAAGGGAACGGCCGCTGAGTATCCACGACCTCAATGAGCTCCTGCTCGTCTGCTCGATCGTCCTGCTCGTCGCCGTGGCCGCGGTCCGGATCTCCTCGCGCAGCGGGCTCCCCAGCCTGCTCGTCTACCTGGGCATCGGCGTCCTCATGGGCGAGGACGGGATCGGCGGCATCCACTTCGACAACGCCGAGCTGACCCAGGTCATCGGGTACGCGGCTCTGGTGGTGATCCTGGCCGAGGGCGGCCTGGGCACGAAGTGGAAGGAGATCAAACCGGTCCTGCCGGCCGCGACCTCGCTGGCTCTGGCCGGGGTCGCCGCGAGCGTCGGAATCACAGCTGCAGCCGCGCATTATCTCGTCGGACTGGAGTGGCGTCAGGCGCTCATCATCGGGGCGGTCGTCTCCTCAACGGACGCGGCGGCGGTCTTTTCCGTACTACGGAAGATCCCGCTCCCCGCGCGCGTGACGGGCACGCTGGAGGCCGAGTCCGGCTTCAACGACGCTCCCGTCGTCATCCTGGTGGTCTCCTTCTCCGCCGTCGGCCCGATCGAGCACTGGTACGTGCTGATCGGCGAGATAACGCTGGAGCTGGCCATCGGCGCGGCCATCGGTCTCGCGGTGGGCTGGCTGGGCTCGTGGGGGCTGCGACACGTGGCCCTGCCCGCCTCCGGCCTTTATCCGATCGCCGTCATGGCCATCGCGGTCACGGCGTACGCGGCGGGCGCGCTCGCGCACGGCAGCGGCTTCCTCGCCGTCTACCTCGCCTCCATGGTGATGGGCAACGCACGGCTCCCGCACTGGCCCGCCACGCGCGGGTTCGCCGACGGGCTCGGCTGGATCGCCCAGATCGGCATGTTCGTCCTGCTCGGTCTGCTGGTCACCCCGCACGAGATAGGCGACGACATCGTGCCCGCGCTCGTCATCGGGCTCGTGCTGACCATGGTGGCCCGCCCGCTGAGCGTCGTGCTCTGCCTCCTGCCGTTCCGAGTGCCGTGGCGGGAGCAGACCCTCATGTCCTGGGCCGGGCTGCGCGGCGCCGTGCCCATCATCCTGGCGACGATTCCCGTGGTCAGCGATGTCGAGGACAGCGACCGGATCTTCAACATCGTCTTCGTCCTGGTCGTCGTCTACACCCTGCTCCAGGGGCCGACACTGCCCTGGGTCGCCCGCAAACTCCACCTGGGCGACGAGTCCGGGGCCGCCGACCTCGGGATCGAATCGGCACCCCTGGAGCAACTGCGCGGGCATCTGCTCTCTGTGACGATCCCCACCGAGTCGAAGATGCACGGAGTCGAGATCAACGAGCTGAGGCTGCCGGCCGGAGCCGCGGTCACCCTCGTCGTGCGGGAGGGCACATCCTTCGTGCCCTTGCCCACGACGGTGCTGCAGCGCGGCGACGAACTCCTCGTGGTGGCCACGGATCCGGTCCGGGACGCGGCGGAGCGGCGACTGCGCGCGGTGGGCCGCGGCGGCAAGCTGGCGGGCTGGCTGGGCGTGAACGGCGCCGGGGCGGAGCGTTAAGGGTGTGTTTCATACGGTTCACACCGCCGTCAATCACAGGCGAACAGGCCCAGGGTGCTCGTTTTCACAGGTGCACCAGCCGTTGACCCCTGTACGATGAAGGCGGACCTTGATCGAACCAACTCTGCCTGACGCAGAGCTGGCGCGACCGTATGGCGGCCGGGACGCCTCCCTCAGTGGGCGCCGGTATCTACCGCAGTTCCGCGCAAGAGGACAGCTCTCGGCGCACCCGCACGGGCGCGCTACCAGGCGGCAGAAAGGCACAGGCCGTGGCGTCCACGGTCACGCCGTCGAAGGACTCGCCGGCCCCCTCCTCCCGCCCGGGATACGGACAACTGCTGCGCACCCGCGGCGCCTGGACGTTCCTGCTCCCCGGTTTCGCGGCGCGCCAGCCGTTCGCCATGCTCACGATCTCCATCGTGCTGCTGGTGCAGCACACCACCGGCTCGTACGGCGTGGCAGGCGCCGCCGCGGCCGTCACCGGCGTCTCCATGGCGCTGTTCGCGCCCTACAGCGGCCGCCTGGCGGATCGCTTCGGGCAGCGCGCCGTACTGATCCCCGGCGTGCTGGTGCACACGCTGTCCGGCCTCACCCTGACGGCGCTCGCGCTGGCGGACGCCCCTCTGTGGGCGCTGTTCGCGGCCGCCGTCCCCACCGGCGCCTCGGTCCCGCAGATCGGCCCCATGGTGCGCGCCCGCTGGGGAGTGAAGCTCAAGGACTCGCCGCTGATGACGACGGCGGCGGCGTTCGAGTCGGTCACGGACGAGCTGACCTTCGTCGTCGGCCCGCTGCTCGCCACCGCGCTGTGCACCGCCGTGAACCCGGCCGCAGGCCTGGTGACGGAGGCGTCACTGACGCTGGTCGGAGGCCTGCTGTTCGCCGCACAGAAGGGCACCCAGCCCGCGGTCGCCGCCGGTGGGCACGCGCGCGTGCAGCACGTTTCCGCGCTCCGGGTCCCCGGGGTGCGTGTTCTGGTCGTGGCCTTCCTGGGCATCGGCTCCGTCTTCGGCGGCATGCAGGTGTCGCTGGCCGCCTTCACCGAGTCGATCGGCGAGCCCGGCCTGAACGGCGTCCTGTACGGGACCTTCGCCGCCGGCAACATGCTCTCCGGCATCGCCTGCGGCGCCATCGCATGGAAGGCGGCCCCCCAACAGCGCCTGGTCGTCGGATACGCGGCCCTCGCCCTGGCCGCCTCCGGCCTGTGGGCGGCACACTCGGTGCTCCTGCTCGCAGGTCTCGGCCTCCTGGTCGGCATGTGCATCGCGCCCGCCCTGATCACCGGCTACACACTGGTCGAGGGGCTGGTTCCGGCCGGGGCGCGCACCGAGGCCTTCACCTGGCTGACCGGCGCGGTGGCGCTCGGCCAAGCGGGCGCGGTCACGGTGGCCGGACAGTTGGAGGACCGCTTCTGGAACGGCGCCGGGTTCCTCGTTCCGCTCGGCGGCACGGCGCTCGCCCTGGCGACACTGGTGGCGCTCCGCTCGCGGCTCACGGCACGGTCTCACAGCCGCACCGTCGCGCGTGGCGTCGGTCACCGCACGCCGGTCGCAGTGGACTGAACCCGAGGAATACGTCACTATGGACCGTCGTTAGCACTCATCGAGTAAGAGTGCCAGGAGGAAGACAAGTGCCGACCTACCAGTACCAGTGCACCGAGTGCGGCGAGGGCCTCGAGGCGGTGCAGAAGTTCACCGACGACGCCCTGACCGAGTGCCCCAACTGCGGTGGCCGCCTCAAGAAGGTGTTCTCCGCCGTCGGCATCGTCTTCAAGGGCTCCGGCTTCTACCGCAACGACAGCCGCGGCTCCTCGTCGAGCAGCTCGCCTGCGTCGTCGAAGCCGTCGACCTCGTCCTCGTCGACGTCGTCCTCCTCGTCCTCGGACTCGAAGGCGTCGGGCACCGGCACCTCGGCCGGCAGCACCGCCGCCTGATTCAGCCGCACGGGACCCTGCCGTCGTAGGGCGGCAGGGGCTTCGGTGTTTTCGGCACCGGCCCGTACGCGTCGCCGGGTGCCAGCTACTGTGCTGGTCATGGCGAACGCAGAGATCGGTGTAATCGGCGGCTCCGGCTTCTACTCGTTCCTCGACGAGGTGACCGAGCTCCAGGTGGAGACGCCGTACGGGCCGCCCAGCGACTCCCTCTTCCTCGGCGAGATCGCCGGCCGACGGGTCGCCTTCCTGCCGCGGCACGGACGCGGCCACCATCTTCCGCCGCACCGGATCAACTACCGGGCCAACCTGTGGGCGCTGCGGTCGCTCGGGGTGCGTCAGGTGCTCGGCCCGTGCGCGGTGGGCGGTCTGCGGCCCGAATACGGGCCGGGCACGCTGCTCGTCCCGGACCAACTGGTCGACCGTACGAAGTCCCGGATGTCGACGTACTTCGACGGGTTGCCGCTGCCCGACGGCACCGTGCCGAACGTGGTGCACGTCTCGCTGGCCGACCCCTACTGCCCTGCCGGACGGGCCGCCGCGCTGAAGGCGGCGCGTGGGCGGGACTGGGAGCCCGTGGACGGCGGCGCGCTGGTCGTGATCGAGGGGCCGCGCTTCTCCACCCGTGCCGAATCGTTGTGGCACCGGGCGCAGGGCTGGTCGGTAGTGGGCATGACGGGCCACCCGGAGGCGGCGCTCGCCCGTGAACTCGAGCTCTGCTACACGTCGCTGACCCTGGTCACCGACCTGGATGCCGGCGCCGAGACCGGAGAGGGCGTCTCGCACGACGAGGTGCTCCGGGTGTTCGCCGCGAACGTGGACCGGCTGCGGGGCGTGCTGTTCGACGCGGTGGCCGCACTGCCCGCGAACGACGAGCGGGACTGCCTGTGCACGACGGCGCTCGGCGGGATGGATCCGGGGTTCGCGCTGCCGTAGCGCGGTGCGGGGTTCGCGCTGCCGCAGCGCGGAACGTCCCGTTCGGGTGAGGGAGTTTTCCACAACCTGTCGGTAGTCCACCTCTCTCAGCGGACTGCGGCGCGAAGCCTCATCGTGGGCTCGCAAGCCGAATCCGCATCGCAGGAGGTGGTCCACGTGTCCCTGTCTCCCTCGCCTTCCCCCTCTCCGTCCTACGCGGAGCTCTCCCCCTCTCCGTCCTACGCGGAGCTCTCCCCCTCTCCTTCCGCTCCCCATCCGCCGGGTGGCGACGTGCCCGCAACGTGCGAGGTGCCGCACTTCGCTCCCGTCCGCGTGCGCGGTGGGCGGTTTCTGCTGCACCGGCTCGGACGGCACCGGCGGCGGGCCCTCGCGGCCGGGCTCGCGGTGACCGCTGCCGCGCTCGTGGCGGCAGGCCCGCGGGGCCCGGCCGACCCCCATCGCAACGATCAGGCCCGCGGTCATCCGGTGGCGGACCGGTCGCCGGAGCGCCGACCGGTGGAGCGGGTCTCCGCGCCGGTACGGATCGCCGACGCGGCCACGGTGCGGCTGCTGCAGCCGGGCGACCGGGTCGACGTCGTCGCCGCCGAGGAGACGGCGACCGGCGGAGAGGCCGGCGTGATCGCGCGGGGGGCGCTGGTGACCAAGGTGCCCGAGCCGCTGGACGGTGAGGTCGACAGCGGTGCGCTGGTGGTGCTCTCGGTACCGCGTTCCACCGCGGCCCGTCTCGCCGGGGCGAGCGCCACGGCGCGACTGGCGGTGACGTTGTGCTGAACCGAACCTTGCGAAGGGGGCGCCATTTACCGTCGAGTCCCTCGTTCCAGCTACCGGATTGGACAGTGCCGCCTCGCCCTGACGTAGGTTGCGGAGCTGTTTGTTCCACAACCTGTGCGTGTGACGAGGAGAGGCCACGAGGTGAGCGAGAAGAAGGAACCGGGCGTCTGGGACGGCTTCAAGGCCTTCCTGATGCGCGGGAACGTCGTCGATCTGGCGGTAGCGGTGGTCATCGGCGCCGCCTTCACCAACATCGTCAACTCGGTGGTGAAGGGCGTCATCAACCCGCTGGTCGGGGCGATCGGCACCAAGAACCTCGACAGCTACAGCTCGTGCCTGAAGGGCCCGTGCACGCTGGCGGCGGACGGCTCGGTCTCACACGGGGTCATGATCCTCTGGGGCTCCGTGCTGGGAGCCACGCTCAGCTTCGTGATCACCGCGGCGGTGGTCTACTTCCTGATGGTCCTGCCGATGGCCAAGTACCTGGCCCGCGTAGAGGCCCGCAGGAAGGCGAGGGAGGGCACGCACGAGGTCATCGAGGTGACCGAGCTGGAGGTGCTCAAGGAGATCCGCGACTCGCTGGTCGCGCAGCGCGGCTCGGGCCACACCGAGCATTAGGGCCGGTTCACAGGGCCCCGAGGGCGATTGTCCGCCGGGCCCTGCCGGCTCACAGGTGGTGGGGCGGCTTCTCGTCGAGGAAGCGCTTCAGGTCGTCCGCCGCGTCCCCGCCGGTGCCCGGCCGCTCACCCCAGCCCCGGTCCGTGTCGTCCGAGGACTGCTCGGTCAGCGGGTCGTCGAAAATCAGCGCGGCCCTGGGGTCGCGCTGCTCGGGGGCGGGGGAGGTGCTCATACCCCCAGGGTACGGGGCCGAGGACTCTTCTCCTGCGAATCCGATCAAGACTTTCCGGCCGATATCTGCTGTGCTGTGCACCATGACGTCCAGTCCCACTCCATCGTCCTCGCAGGCAGGCGCGCCGGGCCGTCCACGCAGCCCACTGCGCCGACTCACGGCCCGCGGTCGCGACGAGGCACATCGCGCCGCCACGCCGCTGGAACTCTTCTTCGACCTGTGTTTCGTCGTGGCCGTCGCGCAGGCGGGCATCCAGCTGGTGCACGCCGTGGCCGAAGGACATGCGGGCGAGGGCATCCTCAACTACGCCATGGTCTTCTTCGCCATCTGGTGGGCCTGGATGAACTTCACCTGGTTCGCCTCGGCGTACGACAACGACGACGCCCTCTACCGCGTCGTGACGCTGGTGCAGATCGCCGGCGTGCTCGTGCTCGCCGCCGGGATCTCGCGGGCGTTCGAGGACCATGACTTCCTCTTCGTCTGGCTCGGCTATGTCGTCATGCGGCTGGCGATGGCCGCCCAGTGGCTGCGGGCCGCGAGATCCGCCGAGGGCGCGGCGAGAACGTCGGCACTGCGGTACGCGGCCGGCGTCATGCTCTGCCTGGTCGGCTGGGCGGGGCTGGTGCTCCTGCCCGAGCCCGCTCGCCCCTGGTGGTTCCTGGTGATGGCGATCGCCGAGCTGTGCGTGCCGATCTACGCGGAGCGGGCCTCGATGACGTCCTGGCATCCGCACCACATCGCCGAGCGGTACGGCCTGTTCACGATCATCGTGCTCGGCGAGACGATCGCCGCGTCCACGGTCGCCGTGAAGTCGGGCGTGGACGAGAACGACGCGCTCGGCGAACTGCTGCCGATCACGATGGGCGGCCTGCTGATCGTGTTCTCCGCCTGGTGGATCTATTTCGTGGTGCCCATTCACGGGCATCTGCGGTCCAGCAGACAGGCGTTCGTGTGGGGTTACGGCCACTATCTGATCTTTGCCTCGGGGGCCGCGATCGGCGCCGGCCTGGAGGTGGCGGTCGAGCAGGCGGTCGGCAAGGCACACATCTCCACCCTGTCCGCCTCTGCCGCGGTGACCCTGCCGACGGCGCTCTACCTGCTCACCGTCTGGGCACTGCACTCGCGCCACTTCAAGGTGGGCATCACCGAGCAACTGGTGCTGCCGACCGGGGCCTTGCTGGTGATCTGCTGCGCCTTCCTGGGCGACTGGGCGGTCCTCGCGGCCGGCATCGTTTCGGCGCTGACCGTGGCGACCGGGGAGACGTTGACGGCACGTATGGCGTTCGGACGGCTCAAGGCGAGGGACACGACCCCGGCGGGCTGACGCCCTGCTGTGGGCGGTGCGGGGGCGCGCGTGCCGGGGGCGGGCCCTGAAGCGAGACTGATTCCCATGACAGTTGACGCTCTGACGGACGTGACAGGCCTGCGGGTGGGGCATGCGAACCGCACCGGCGACGGTTGGCTCACCGGCACCACGGTGGTACTCGCCCCCGAGGGCGGGGCCGTCGCCGCGGTGGACGTACGCGGCGGAGGTCCCGGCACCAAGGAGACCGACGCTCTCGACCCGCGCAACCTGGTGCAGAAGGTCGAGGCGATCGTGCTGACCGGCGGCAGCGCCTACGGGCTGGACGCGGCGTCCGGTGTGATGGCCTGGCTGGAGGAGCAGGGGCGGGGCGTGCGTGTGGGGGCGGATCCGGCGCATGTCGTGCCGGTGGTGCCGGCCGCCTGTGTCTTCGATCTGGGGCGGGGCGGGGAGTTCCGCGCCCGGCCGGACGCCGCCCTCGGGCGGGCCGCGGTGGAGGCGGCCGCGGCGAGCGAGGTCGGCGCGGCCGTGGCGGAGGGCTGTGTCGGTGCCGGTACGGGTGCCACGGTCGGACCGGTCAAGGGCGGGATCGGCACCGCGAGCACGGTCCTCGGCTCCGGAATCACGGTGGCGGCGCTGGTGGTGGCCAACGCGGCGGGGTCGGCGACGGATCCCGAGACGGGCGTCCTGTACGGGGAGTTGTTCCAGGGGCGGGTCGACCACCCGGAGGCGCATGTCCATGACGCGGCGCGCCGGCGCCTCGTCGAGTGCGCGGCCAGGAACGCGCCGCCTCCGCTGAACACCACGCTCGCGGTGGTCGCCACCGACGCGGCACTGTCGAAGGCACAGGCGCAGAAACTGGCGGGCACGGCGCACGACGGGATCGCGCGCGCGGTACGGCCGGTGCATCTGCTCAACGACGGCGACACGGTGTTCGCGCTGGCGACGGGGGTGCGCGGGCTCGACGCCGGGCAGCCCCTCGCGCTGAACGAGATCCTCGCGGCCGGCGCGGATGTGGTGACCCGCGCGATCGTACGCGCGGTGCGCGCCGCGGAGTCGGTGGACGGGCCGGGTGGGGTGTGGCCGTCGTACACCGAGCTGTACGGGAGTGACGCGGTCCGGCGCTGATCGGTGCTGCGCCCACCCGGCCGGGCCGTTTGTCCCGGTTCTGTCACGTGATGGCGTTCAGCGCGACCGGAGGGAACCCCACCGGTCGCCGATCCCCTCTTTCTCGACGCTTGGAGCGGATCACGCACATCACATGAATGGGGAGCAGCCCGTGACAACGCCGGACATGGCAAAGCGGCGCGCGCTGGTGGCCAGTGCCGCCCTGATGGTCGGCGCCCTCACCCTCACCGCCTGTGGCGGCAGCGCCAAG
Organism: Streptomyces sp. NPDC059866; assembly: GCF_042731325.1. NCBI lineage: Bacteria > Bacillati > Actinomycetota > Actinomycetes > Kitasatosporales > Streptomycetaceae > Streptomyces > Streptomyces sp. NPDC059866. Next base: position 235,573 of record NZ_JBHWJT010000006.1, read on the forward strand.
GCCAGCAGCGACGGCAAGGGGGGCGACGGCGGCAAGGACGACGCGAAGACCTCAGCGGCGAGGATCGCCATTTCGGCCAAGGACGGTTCGACGGGCGCGTCCATCAACACGACGGGCGTGAAGGTCAGCGACGGGCGGCTGACCGACGTGAAGATGACGGTGGCGGAGACCGGGCAGGCCGTACCGGGGGCGTTGTCCTCCGACGGCAGGAGCTGGAAGCCGAAGGAGCAGCTGGAGCGGGGGACGAAGTACGAGATCGCGGCGACCGCGAAGGACGCGGACGGGAGGACCACCGCCGCCGACTCCGTCTTCACCACCGTCACTTCGGCCAACAGCTTCATCGGGACGTACACCCCGGACGACGGCACGACGGTCGGGGTGGGGATGCCGGTGTCGTTCGAGTTCGACAAGGCGATCAGCGACAAGAAGGCCGTGCAGTCGCACATCACGGTCACGTCCAGCAGCGGACAGAAGGTGGTCGGGCACTGGTTCGGGTCGCAGCGGCTGGACTTCCGGCCCGAGGAGTACTGGAAGGCCGGCTCCAAGGTCACGATGAAGATCGACCTGGACGGCGTGGAGGGCGCGAACGACGTCTACGGGGTGCAGAAGAAGACCGTCACCTTCACCATCGGGCGTTCGCAGGTCTCCACGGTCGACGCCGGCACCCAGACCATGACGGTCGTGCGGGACGGCAGGACCGTCCGCACGGTGCCGATCTCGGCGGGCAGCCCGCAGCACAGCACGTACAACGGCCGGATGGTGATCTCCGAGAAGTTCGAACAGACCCGGATGAACGGCTCGACGGTCGGCTTCGGCGGGGAGTACGACATCCCGGACGTGCCGCACGCGATGCGACTGACCAGGTCCGGCACGTTCATCCACGGCAACTACTGGTACAGCAAGGGCAGTCCGCCCTTCGGCCGCCAGGGCACCAGCCACGGCTGCGTCGGGCTCGAGGACGTGCAGGGCGCGCAGGGCGACACTCCTGGCAAGTGGTTCTACGACAACTCGCTCGTCGGGGACGTCGTGATCGTCAAGAACTCTCCCGACACGACGGTGGCGCCGGACAACGGCCTCAACGGCTGGAACATGGCGTGGAGCGAGTGGATCGCCGGCAGCGCCACCTGACCGCCGGGATCAACAGATCACCGCAAGTGGCCTCTCACCAGCCGCCTTTGATGAGACGTCGGGTCGCATGGGAACCTCGTCCGCGGCCCGCCCGTTTTCCGGGCGTACGTTTTCTCGGTTCCCGGACATGATGTCCGACCGAGGGGCTACGGTATGCACCCACAAGGTGACATGCAGCAACGCCGGGAGAAACCTTGAGCGTTCCGTACGAGACGGCAGCGTACGAACCACCCGAGTCGCCCGAGTCTCCGGAGGAGCACCTCACGCGACTGCTCGGCCGTGCCCTGAACTCGTTCGAGCTGCCCGACGAGACGATAGGGCGGCTCGAGGGTGCGCTCGTGCATGACAGCTCGCTGCACTCCGCGCACTACAGCGCGGGCCTGCACCGCGAGACGTACCGGCACACCTGGCTGCTCGCCGACGGCTCGGCGCTCACGCTCTGGGAGCTCGTGCACAACACCACGCCGGGCGGTGCCCCGCAGTACGAGGTCTATGTCGATGCGGAGGAGCTGCGCGCCGCCGGCGCCCGGCTGCCGCTGCCGCCGGACCCACCGGAGTTCGAGCTGCCGATGGTGATGCAGCTGTCGCCGGTCCTCGAGCCGCGGCATGCGTACGTGCCCGACGACTCGGCGGACCACGCGCGTCGGCTGCTGCGCCGGGCGGAGAACCCGGACCGGCCCGGTGCGGAGACGGCCGCGCTGCTGGCCACGGCGTGCGCGCACCAGATCACGCAGGCCTTCGGGCGCCCCTGCCGCGCGGGACGCGCCGGGCTGTGCTTCTCGCTCTACGAGCATGCGTTCCTGCTGCACGACGGGCAGGAGATCTCCCTCTGGGAGGTGGAGCACACGGCCACACCGGACGGCCGGCACATGTGCGAGGTGTACACGACGGAGGACGCAGCGCGGGACGCGATGGAGCGCAGGGCCGCGCAGGTGTCGTAGACGCCATGGTCCCGGGACCGAAGTCCCGGGACCATGAACTCCCTTACACCCGCCGCCGGATGGTGCGTGTGAGCCTCACGCCGCCACCGGCTGCTTCACCTCCGCCGCGGCCGGGCCGCCCGCCGGTTCGGACGCCTCGGCGCCGGGCGCCGGCTTGCGCAGGCCCTTGAGGAGGATCACCAGGCCGGCCGTCACCGCCGTACCGGCCGCGATGGCCAGCAGGTACAGGAACGGCTTGCCGATCAGGAAGGTGACCCAGATGCCGCCGTGCGGGGCGCGCAGGGTCGAGCCGAACGCCATGGTCAGCGCGCCGGTCACCGCGCCACCCGCCATGGAGGCCGGGATGACCCGCAGCGGGTCGGCCGCCGCGAACGGGATGGCGCCCTCGGAGATGAAGGAGGCGCCGAGGACCCAGGCCGCCTTGCCGTTCTCGCGCTCGGCGCTGGTGAACAGCTTCTTGCGCAGGGTGGTGGCGAGGGCCATGCCCAGCGGCGGGACCATGCCGGCGGCCATCACCGCGGCCATGATCTTCATCGCGGAGTCGCTGGGCGCCGCGACGGAGATGCCTGCGGTGGCGAACGTGTACGCGACCTTGTTGACCGGTCCGCCGAGGTCGAAGCACATCATCAGGCCGAGCAGCACACCGAGCAGGATGGCGTTGGCGCCGGACAGGCCGTTCAGCCAGTCGGTCAGGGCCTGCTGCGCCTCGGCGATCGGCTTGCCGATGACCACGAACATCAGGAATCCGACGACCGCCGTGGAGATCAGCGGGATCACCACCACCGGCATGATGCCGCGCAGCACCGGTGGGATGTCGATGCGCTGGATGCCGAGCACGACAGCACCGGCGATGAGACCGGCGACCAGACCGCCGAGGAACCCGGCGCCGATCGTCAGGGAGATCGCTCCGCCGACGAAGCCGGGCACGAGTCCTGGCCGGTCGGCCATGCCGTAGGCGATGTATCCGGCGAGGACCGGGACGAGGAAGCCGAAGGCCGCCGCGCCGATCTGGAACAGCAGCGCGCCCCAGCTGTCGACCTGGCCCCAGTCGAAGTGCTCGGTGACCGACTTGGCCTCGTTGATCTGGTAGCCGCCGATCGCGAACCCGAGGGCGATCAGCAGACCGCCGGCCGCGACGAACGGGACCATGTAACTGACGCCGGACATCAGCCACTTGCGCAGCTTGGTGCCGTAGCCCTCATCCGGCTCACCGGCGCGTTCCACCGGTGTGCCGGGGCGGGCGGCGGCCGTGACCTCACCGCGCTCCGCCCTGCCGCGCACCTCGGCGATCAGCTCGGCGGCACGGTTGATGCCCGCCTTCACACCGACGTCGACGGTCGGCTTCCCGGCGAAGCGGTCCTTCTCGCGGACCGGCAGGTCATGGGCGAAGATCACGCCGTCCGCAGCCGCGATGACGTTCGGGTCGAGCCGGGTGAATCCGGCCGAGCCCTGCGTCTCGACGACCACCTCGACGCCCGCCTCGCGGCCCGCGTTCTCCAGCGACTCGGCTGCCATGTAGGTGTGGGCGATGCCGGTGGGGCAGGAGGTGACGGCGACGATACGGAAGGGGCGGTCGCCGGCGGAGTCGTCGGCGGTGTCACCCGCGGCGGCGTCGGCGGAGGCCGCCCCCGACGCCGCCACGGAGTCTTCGGTGGCGCCCTCGGCGCCTTCGGTGGTGCCCTCGGCCGTAGCCGCCTCGGGCTCCTCCCCGCGGATGAGCGCCGCCGCGGCCGCCGCGTCGCCCACCGAGCGCAGCGCGTCGGTGAACTCGGTGTTCATCAGCTGCCGGGCCAGCGACGACAGGATCGTCAGGTGGGCGTCGTCGGCGCCGGCGGGCGCGGCGATCAGGAAGATCAGGTCGGCGGGCCCGTCCGCGGCACCGAAGTCGATGCCGGCGGCGCTGCGCCCGAAGCCGAGCGTCGGCTCGGTGACGTGTTCGCTGCGGCAGTGCGGGATGCCGATACCGCCGTCGAGGCCGGTCGGCATCTGCGCCTCGCGGGCGGCCACGTCGGCGAGGAAGCCCTCCAGGTCGGTCACCCGGCCCAGGGCCACCATGCGCTCGGCGAGGGCGCGCGCCGCCGCTTCCTTGGTCTCGGCGGACAGGTCGAGATCGACCAGGTCCGCGGTGATCATGTCACTCATCGCGGGCTCCTTCGCACGCGTATCGCCCGGTCAGTGGGGTGGGCGGAAGAGGGGACGGGGGTGCAGTGGGGGGTCGGGGGTGCAGTGGAGGCGGAGCCGGGGAGGCCCCGCCTCCACCGGACGGCAGGGCGGCTCAGGGTGCCCTGCCGTCCGGCGGCCGCGGCGAGTAACGGCGAGTGTCGCCGCTGCGTGGCCGGTTCGAGGGGTGGCGTCGGGGATGTCGTCCGTACGGTCATGACGCCGGCTCCGTCAGTTCGCGGTCCACCGGGACCTCGGCCGTCACCGTCACCGCGGCCGGGTCCAGGTCGCCCGGCGCCGGCATCACGCTGCCGGGCAGCTGGACGGCGGCCGCGCCGTGCGCGATCGCGGAGGCGAGCGCCTCCGGGCCGTTGCCGCCGGCGATCAGGAAGCCGGCGAGCGAGGAGTCGCCGGCGCCCACGTTGGAGCGCACGACGTCGACGCGCGCGCTGCCGAACCAGATACCCGCACCGTCCACGAGCAGCTGCCCGTCGGCGCCCAGGCTCGCCAGCACGGTGCGCGCACCCCGCTCGCGCAACTCCTCGGCCGCCTTCACGGCGTCCCCCACGGTCGCCAGCGGGCGCCCGACGGCCTGCGCGAGCTCCTCCGCGTTCGGCTTCACCACGTCGGGCCGCTCGCGCAGCGCTTCGAGCAGCGCGGGGCCGGAGGTGTCCAGTGCGATGCGCGCACCGTCGGCGTGCGCCCGCGCGACCAGGTCGGCGTACCAGGACGGCGCGAGGCCCCGGGGCAGACTGCCGCAGCAGGCGATCCAGTCGGCGTCGCGCGCCTGCCGGCGTACGGTCTCGAAGAGCAGCTCCTGCTCGTCGGCCGACAGCTCCGGACCGGGCGCGTTGATCTTCGTGAGGACGCCGTCGGCCTCGGCGAGCGCGATGTTGGAGCGGGTGGCGCCGGCGACGGGGACCGGCGCGACCTCGATGCCCTGCGCGTGGAGCAGGTCGGCGACGAGCGCCCCCGGCGCACCACCCAGGGGCAGCACCGCCACCGTGCGCCGCCCGGCGGCCGCGACGGCGCGCGAGACGTTCACGCCCTTGCCACCGGGGTCCACGCGCTCGGTCTCGGCACGGATGACCTCACCGTGCTTCAGGGCCTGGACCTCGTAGGTGCGGTCGAGGGACGGGTTCGGGGTGACGGTGAGAATCATGCGCGCACTACTTCCGTGCCGCCGCGCTCGATGGCGGTGGCGTCTTCGGGGCTCAGCTCGGTGTCGGTGATCAGCAGGTCCACATCGCTCAGGTCACCGAAGCGGGCGAAGTGCTCCTGGCCGTGCTTGGAGGAGTCGGCGAGCAGCACCACGCGGCGGGCGGCGGCGAGGGCCGTCCGCTTGACCGCGGCCTCGGCGAGGTCGGGAGTGGTCAGGCCGTGCTCGGCGGAGAAGCCGTTGGCGGCCACGAAGAGGACGTCCGCCCGGATCTCGCCGTATGCGCGCAGCGCCCAGGCGTCCACGGCGGCGCGCGTGCGATGCCGTACGCGCCCGCCGACGAGGTGGAGCTGGATGCCGGGGTGGTCCGCGAGGCGGGCCGCGATCGGCAGGCTGTGCGTGACGACGGTGAGCGAGGACTCCGGCGGGATGGCGGCCGCCAGCCGCGCCACGGTCGTACCGGCGTCGAGGATCATCGTGCCCTCGGTGGGCAGTTCGGCCAGGGCCGCCTTCGCGATGCGGTCCTTCTCGTCGGCCGCGGTGGACTCGCGCTCGGCGAGGTCCGGCTCGAAGTCGAGCCGGCCGGCCGGGATGGCGCCGCCGTGCACCCGGCGGAGGAGGCCCGCGCGGTCGAGGGCCTTCAGGTCGCGGCGGATCGTCTCCGCCGTGACCTGGAACTCCTCGGCCAGCGACACCACGTCCACCCGGCCGCCGTCACGGGCGAGACGGACGATCTCCTGTTGCCGCTCCGGTGCGTACATGCCCGATCGCCTCCGAACCATGCCCGAACGTGTGGTTTCACTCGGAGGCTACGCCTGGATTTCCAGAAAGTAAACAGGTTCAGACTCAGTCGGGCACAAACGGGCTTTGGTTTCTGCCCGAGAAGCAAGACCTCCGGATCAAGCCGGACGGCACTGCAGAAGCCCTGACGCCGTGTCACCGCGTCCGTATCCTGGATCCCGGGACACAGCTTCTCGGGGGGTGTTGTGGACAGGGACGGTCTCCGTGCCCGCCCGGACCATGACTGGCAGCAAGCCGTGGTCCACACGCTGTGCGACTCGCCGATCCTCTACGACCGCAACGCCAGGGCGATGCTGGCCGAGCTGATCGGCGAGGAGCTGGGGCGGCCGGTGGTGGTGCGGGAGCAGGCCACCCTGCAGCTGCACATGCTCGAGCTGGTGCGGTTCTGCATCCGCGCGGGGAACGACGGGCTGTCTGCGCTGTCCCACGCCGTGTCGCTGCTGGAAGGCCCCAGCCGGACCGCCGAGACCGTCGGTCGTCTGGTGCGGGAGTTCGCCACCAGGACCACTCCCGCCCCGGTGCCGCAGGCAGTTCTTCCCGGGTGGTACCCCGACCCCGGACGGACAAGTGACGGTCCCGCCACCGAGCGCTGGTGGGACGGCAGGGCATGGACGGACCAGATCCGCCCCGTGGGGTCGGCCGCCGCCGGCGCACCGGTCCGCTTCCTCGTGTCCTGCGTCGCGGCCGACCGCTCCTGGGCCGACTGGACCGCCTGGCAGCTGGAGAACGCGGGACTGCGCGTACTCGTCCTGGAGGGCAACGCGAGCATCGGCCCGCGGACCGAGCCGGAACAGGGCGAACGCGTGATCGCCCTGCTGTCCCCGGCCTACCTCGAATCCGTACAGGTGCACCAACAGGATCCGGAAGGCCTCGCGGACACACTCGTGCCGGTCGTGGTGCAGCCCTGCCGACCCGAGTGGCCCCTGTCCCAGGTGCCGTACACCGACCTCACCGGGCTGGGCGAGGACGAGGCCCGGGCCCGGCTGCTCCACGCCGTCGGCGCCACCCCCACAGGCCGCGCCGGACCGGCCGCCTCCCCGCCTTCCTTCCCCGACCCGGCGGGGCGACGTTGACGGGACAAGGCGGCGCGGACCGCGGCAATCCGGTGGTACGGATACGGGACCGGATCGGGGAGGAGACACTGGCCGCGCTGCTCGAGGTCCCCTCGCTCCAAGACCGGCCGGCGCGAGCCCTGCTGATCGAGCTGGTCGGCGAGGCCGTGGGCCGCCGGGCCGACCTGCGGGAGCACACCACTGTGCCGCTGCAGTTGCTGGAGCTGTTCCGTTTCTGCACTCGGCATCAGGACGGGCTGCCGGCCCTGGCACGGAAGCTGTCGTTGCTGGAGCCGGGGTGCGCGCAGGCGCAGGTCGTGCAACGGCTCGCCGACGAGTGGACGGCCGTGGACGCGCTGCACGGCCTGCCCGACGTCACGGGTTCCTGGGATTTCCTCGGCGACGCCCTCGGGGCGCTGACGCTGTCGTACGGCATGCGGACCGCACTCGTCCGGGTGGCCACCGACACCAGGGTCTCCGCGCCACCGCCGCAGGCCGAGACGTGCTGGCACGACTTCCTGCACATGGCAGGACAGGGCGCTCCGCGAGGCGGGTTGCCGCCGTGGATGGTCTATCTGGACCGCATCGCCGACGTGATGGACCGGCCCCTCGCGGGCGAGCTGCTCGCGCGCAACCGTCAGTGGGCCCTGAGCTGCGGCCTGGCCGAGCTGCTCGATCTCGACCGGGCCAGGTCTCCGGTCCCCCCGGCGGTCCGGCCGAACCAGGAGTACCTGGCGATCCACATCGCGCCCGACCCGCTGGAGAACGGGCACTACACCGTCTCGCACTCCCTCATGTCCGACGCCCACGGCCCGAGCTGGAAGCACGGCGAGCCGATCCCCCGGGTGCCCACCGACGGGCTCCAGCAGGCCGTGAGCCATGTCATCAAGACGGTCGAGGGAGTCGGCGGCGACCGGCTGGCCGACGTGTGGCTGGAGTTCGTCCTGCCCTTCGAACTGCTCAACCTGCCGGTGGACTGGTGGCCCCGGGACACCGCCGAAGTGCCGCATGTGCCGCTCGCGGTGGACTACCCGGTCGTGGTCCGCAGCCTGGACCGGCTGCAGAACCCCGACTGGTACCGGTTCTGGCGCACCCGCTGGCAGCAGCTGCAGCGGGACGAGGACACGTCGCAGTCGGTGTACGTCAACGTCGCACGCAGGAACGGCAACCATCTGCGCGGTCTGGAGGCCCGCCTCAGCGACAACGAGAGCTGCGTCGCCCTGGTGCTGAGCGAGCCGCCGCTGCCCGGCCACGAACACGGGCGCCGCGAGTTGCAGGCGGCGCTGCGCAGCGGGCTGCCCGTGGTGATCTGGCACCGTGCGGGCCGCTCCACGAAGCAGTTCCGGGACGTTCTCGACGGGCTTCTCGCCGACGGTCTGCCGCGGTTCCCGGCCAGGATGGCCGCCTATCGCCGCCGGGCGGCCATCGACTCCGCCGACGACAAGAGCGCGGCACACATCGGCCGCCATCTCACGGTCCTGTGGGACGACCCCGACCGCAAACCCGTCTTTCCCGAGCCGCCGTGACCACCTGTCGGCGTGTCCGGCCGGGTCCGGTCCGCCCATCACACCCCAGCCGTCATCCGGAGGGACGCCGTAGATGCCGTCGAACAGCGAGTCGTGGGGACCGTACCGAGGCACGGGGCTGCCCGGGGCAACCGAGAAGGAGTGGCCCGACGCACCGGCCTGGCGCAGCTTCGGAGGCGGCCCCGACCTTCCCCCGCCGCCCGTCGACGACCCGTACGCCCCCGTGGTGCTGGGCGCCGTACGACAGCCCCTGCTGGCCCCTCCGGACGAGGTGGCCCGCGTGAACGCGGCGCTGCACCTGCGTCGCCCGCTGCTCCTCACCGGCGAGCCCGGCACCGGCAAGTCGTCCCTCGCGTACCGCATCAGCCGGGAACTGGGCCTGGGCCGCGTCCTGCACTGGCGGATCACGTCCCTGAGCACACTTCGCGAGGGGTTGTACGGGGACGGGCACGAGGGCGGGTACGGGGGTGGGATCCGGCTCGGGCCGCTGGGGACCGCATTCCTGCCGTACCGCAGGCCGCGCGTGCTGCTGATCGACCGGCTGGACCGGGCCGAGATCGCGCTGCCCGAGGACCTGTGCACGGTGCTGGGAGGCGGGGGGTTCATCCTGCCCTGCGCCGTCCCCGCCGGCCTGCGGGTGTCGACGGACGACGATCCGTCGGCGGCGGTGCAGCTGCCGGACGGGTCCGTGCGCTGCCATGCCTTCCCCGTCGTCGTGATCACCACCACCGGCGAGCGGGACCTGCCGCCGGATCTCGTACGCCGCTGTGTGACCCTCCGGACGCACCGGCCCGGCCCCGAGCTGCTGCGTGCCCTCGCCGCGAACCGCTTCCCGCCGGGGCCGGGAGGTCCCCGCCCGGCCGAGGACGTGGTGGACGCCTTCGTCGAACGGGCCTGCGCTGCCGACGGGCCTGTCGTGGAACGGTTCCTGGACGCCCTCCGGCTCGCCGCCGACGGCGTCCTGCAGGCCATGGCCGAGGACGGCGACTGGCAGGAGGCCGTCGAGACCCTGTGGCGGTGGACCGCACCGGAGGAGCCGTGAACCGGCCCCGCCGACAGCCGCTCCCGGTCGAACCGGGCGCCGCTTCCAAACCGCGGCCGCCCGGGCGGACCCCGGGATCCCAGCGGGCGCGGCTCTCTCCCCCCGGCCCGTTTCCCGCCGCCCTCCCACCGGGGCTTCCGGCAGCACTGCGGCGCCTCGGCACCGCGCTCGGACGGGGCCGTGTCAGGGACGTGGCGCTGGTGGCCGACTCGGGTCCGACGATGGGTCTGTGGCAGCAGACGGCGCACGACCTCGCCAGGGAACTGCACCGGGACGGTTCCTTCGGGCGGATCACCACGCACCGGCTGCCGTTCGCCCACAGCGCCGATCCGGCGACACTGCCGCGTCATGGTGCCGGCACCCGGCTGACGCTGCTCCTCACCGATGGCGTGGGCCCGCGCTGGCGCACCCGCGAGGTGGAACCGCTGCTGCGCCGCTGGGGACAGTCCGGACCGACCGCGCTCATCCACCTGCTGCCCCACTCGGTGTGGCACGCGACGGGGCTGCGCGGCTGGCAGGTGCTGCTGCGCTCCCCCGCCCCGGGCGCGGCCGGCCACCGGATGCGCTGGCGGCCCCGCGGACTGGGCCCCGACGTCCAGGACGGCACGCCGTCCGGCCACCGTCCTGACCTGGCGGTTCCGGTGCTCGAACTCACCCCCCGCTGGCTGGAAGCCTGGTCCAGGCTGCTGGGCGGGGCACCACCGGCATGGCTGCCGATGACGGTGATGTTCCCCCGCGCGCGCGTGCCTGCCGGCTCCGCAGAGGCCGAGGAGGAGCCCGTTCCCACGCCGGCGGCCAGGGTCGCGCGTTTCCGCTCGTCCGTGCCCGGCGACGTGTTCACGCTCGCCACCATGCTCGCCGCCGTCCCCCTCACCGCGGAGCTGGTCAACGAGGTGCAGCGCGCGCTGGTCCCGGGCAGCTCCGTCGCCGACTTCGCACACCTGCTGGTGTACGGCCTGCTCGTTCCCACGGCCTGGGGGGACACGGCATTCGCCTTCCTGCCCGGTGTCCGTGAGGAGTTGCTGGCCACCGGGCGGCGCGCCGACGTCGTGCGGGTCGTCGAGCTGATGGGGGATCGCCGGGGATCCAGCGGGGAACACTTGTGGCGACTGCCCCGGCTGCTGGGCGGTGCCGCCGTGCACCGGCTTCCGCCGGTCGACGAGGAGTCCGGGCCGTGGCTCGTGGCGGAGAGCGCGGTGCTCCACGCCTTGTCCGGACCGTTCCTGAAGCCGGCGAGGGAGGTCGACGAGGCCCTCGCAGCCGCCACGGCCGGTCGGCAGGGCCCGCAGCACGCACAGCAGAACGGCACCACCACACCCACAGCATTCAGCAATGCCGTCGCCCGGCAGCCGGGTGACGCCGACCGACCGACCGATCACGGGGAGAGGAGGCCGGTGATGCCGCAGCAGGCCCCGGCGAGCGCGGTGGGCAACGGACGCACCAGGAGCACCCCCACGGTATGGGGGAACATCCCGCCGAGAAATCCGAACTTCACCGGCCGCGAGGCACTCCTCGAGGAACTGCACCAGCGGCTGCTGCGGGAGAAGGCGACCGCTGTGCTGCCCCACACGCTGCACGGAATGGGCGGCGTCGGCAAGAGCCTGCTGGCGGTCGAGTATCTCTACCGCCATATGACCGACTACGACCTGGTCTGGTGGATCTCCGCCGAACGCACGGCGCAGATCTCCCTGTCCTTGGTGGAACTGGCCCCGCGGCTGGGCGTGCCGACCGGTTCCGACGCTTCGTCGACCGTGGCCGCGGTGCTGGAGGCCCTGCGCGTCGGCGTGCCCTACGCCAACTGGATCCTTGTCTTCGACAACGCGGAAAGCCCGGAAGCCGTAGGGCAGTTCTTCCCGCCGGGCGGGCCCGGGAACATCCTCGTCACCTCACGCAATCCCCAATGGGCCTCCCTCGCCCGGCCGTTGGAGGTCGACGTCTTCATGCGGGAGGAGAGCAAGGAACTGCTGCGGGTACGTGGTCCCGAAATCAGTGACGAGGACGCCGACCGGCTCGCCCAGGCCCTCGGTGACCTGCCGCTGGCCATCGAGCAGGCCGCCGCCTGGCACGCCGAGACCGGCATGCCCGTGGACGAGTACCTGCGCCTGCTCGACGAGAAGCGCGTGGACCTGCTGCGGGGCACGGCGCCGCTCGACAACCAGCATCCCGTCATAGCCGCCTGGAACATCTCGCTGGACCAGCTGGAGGTCAAGAACCCGGCCGCGTACCAGCTGCTCCAGGTGTGCTCCTTCTTTGCTCCCGAGCCGATCGACCGGAGCATGTTCATGCGGATGCCGCTCAGCCCGCTCACCCCCGAGCTGGACGCCGCCCTGGAGGATCCGATCCGTCTCGGCCAGGCCATACGCGACATCGGCCGCTACTCGCTGGCCCGCTTCAACCACCGCACCAATTCCCTGCAGATGCACCGGCTGGTGCAGGCGGCCCTGCAGTTCCGGATGACCGAGGAGGACCGGGCCACCATGCGCCACGGCGCCCACATGCTGCTGGTGGCGAGCGATCCCAACGACCCCACCAACGCGCTTCGCTGGGACCGTTACGGCACCCTGTATCCCCACGTGGTCGTCTCCGAGGCGATGCGGTCCGACGAGACCTGGGTTCGCCGGCTGGTCGTGAACGAGGTCGGGTACCTGCTGCGCTGGGGCGACTACGAGTCCTGCCTGGAACTGGCCCGCTCCGCACACGGCGAATGGTCCGGCCGGCTGGGCGAAGAGCACCCGCAAACGCTGGAGATCGCCCGGTTGCTGGGATTCCTCCAGTTCAGCATGGGCCGCTACAAGGAGGCCGCCGAACTCAACGCGGCGACCCTGGAGGCGTATCTCAGGTCGATGGGCCCCCACCATCAGGACACGTTCGCCGCGATCCAGCACGTCGCCATAGACCGCCGGGTACGCGGCGCGTTCTCAGAGGCACTCGAACTCGCCGAATCCGTGCACCAGCAGTATGTGGAACTCATCGGTCCGGACGACCCGGAGACGCTCCGCGCCGCGCACAACCTCGGAGTGAGCCTACGTCTGGTGGGAAAGTTCGACCGTGCCCTGGAACTGGACGAGCAGACGTGGCGCAGCCGCACGGAGGTCTTCGGCCAGGACCACATCCACTCGCTGCGCACCTGGCTGAGCCTGATCGTCGATCTTCGTGAACTCGGCGACTACCACACGGCGTTGATGTACCACCACGAGATAACCGAGCAGGCCACCACGCTGCTCGGCAGCAGCAATCCGTTCACCCTGCACTGTGTCCGCCTCCTGGCCGTCGCCCTGCGCAAGGCCGGCGAGCACGAGGAGGCTGCGGCGACGGCCGAACAGATCCACGCCGAGCTCCTGCGCCGGTACGGCGACCGCAACCCCGAGTCCATGGCCGCCACCCTGGAGCTGACCATCCACCTGCGGCACCGGGGAAACCTGGAGGAGGCGCTGCGGCTGGGTGCGGAAATCTGCCATCGGTACGAGGAGACGTACGGCAAGCACCACCCCCACGCCCTGTCGGCGGCCGTGAACCTGGCCATCACCTATCGTCTGCTGGGCAACGCGGCGGCCGCGCAGTACATCGACGCCGTGGCCCTGGAACAGCTCACCGAGCAGCTGGGCCCGACGCACCCGTCCACGCTGGTGTGCCGCACGAATCTCGCCAGCGACCACTACGCCCTCGGTGACGCCGCCGGCGCGCTGGACCTCGACACCGAGACGCTGTGCCGGTCCCGGGAGGTCTTCGACGACGACCACCCCTCGACCCTGGCCTGTGCCGCGAACCTCGCGATGGACCTGCGGGCGGTGAACCGCGCCGAGGAGGCGGAGGCGATGCGCAACGACACCCGCGAGCGTCTGGGTCGCAAGCTGGGCGGCGATCACCCTGCGGTCGCCCAGGTCGCCGACTGGGGCCACCGCGCTGACTGCGACATCGACCCGATGCCCCTCTGACGGCCCCGGGCCGCCCCGGTACGGAGCCCGGTGCGCCGCCCGCGCCCCGGCGCAGCCGCGCGTGCCGCTACCCCGCGAGCCAGTGGGCCAACGCCACCGGATCCGGCGGGGAGGGCAACGAGTGGCCAACGGCCAGGGCGAGTTCGGGACGCTCCGTGAGGGCGGTCCCGGCGCCCCGCTCTCCGCACTCGGCCAGGGCCAGGCCGAGCCCCGCCCAGGCCGCCGGTCTGGCGCCGGGTGAGGTGAGCTCGTCGGCGTACAGCTTGACCGCGGTCGCGGCGTCGCCGTCCACCAGGGCCAGATCGGCCGGAACCACACCGGGAACCTCGCTGCCGGGGTCCGTCATCGCGTGCAGGGCGTCGAACTCGCCGGGTGCGACGAGTCTGAGCCGCGCCAGCAGCGCCAGCGTGTCCAGCCGGCAGGCGTGCGGGTCGGCGTGCAGCGTGGGTTCGGGGCGGGATGCCGAGTCCGCGGGCCGCCCCGCGCGCCAGGCATCCGCCAACTCCCGGGCGTGCGCGGACGGTACCCGGAGATGGTGTGCGCGCCAGGTCGCACGGTGGTATACGGCCGAGAGGTGCGCGAGACGCTGTTCCCGCGCGCCCACCGGCTCGGCGTGCCACCCCGCGGTCTGCTCGTCCAGGCTGCCGATCAGCGCTTGTCCCAGCGGAGTGAGGGCGCAATGGTCGCGCAGCGTCTCGAACGCGGTCCGTACGGCGTTGCGCCACAGCGCGAACTCGAATCCCGCAAGCCCCTCCACACCGCGTGTGCGCCAGTAGTGCGCCACTCCCGAAAAGGCGTACGCCCCGTGAGCGAGCCCGCCGAGCGGGCGCGGATCATCCCGCCAGGGCGCGTAGAAGGCCTCGTCGCACTCCTCGAACAGCGGCGACAGAAAGAGGAGTCCGTTGAGCAGGGTGTGCCGGAACTCGTGCAGGACGGCCACCCCGAGCTGCACCGGGAGAACGCCGTCGTCGTCCGGCTCGGACAGCAGCAGGCACCCGAAGGCGTCGCTCGACGAGGCCGCCCGCGCGCGCAGCCGCTCCCCTCGGGGCAACGGTACGAGGGACAGCAGCCCCGTGGTCAGAGCCCGGGCGCTGTCGGTGTGGTCGTCCACCAGCACCCGCCACATACGCTCGAACCAGTGCTGCCAGGAAGCGAACTGGGCTTCGGAGAGCCTCCTGGGCGCCCCCAGCTCCGGCACCGGCACGTACGGCCCGAGGTCGTCGAGTGCGAGGGTCAGGTGCACTCCCGCATGCCCGGCACGCAGCCGCCGCTGTCCCTCCCAACCGGGTACGTCGCCCTCCGTCTCCTCCGGCAGGGTCACGGTCACGCCGCCCGCCGCGACCCGGACCACACCGTCGCGGCCCCACACCTCGGCGGTGCCCCAGGGATCGCCGCCGACGGTCGCCCGGCCCAGCCCCGGCAGGAACACCCGGCCGTCACGCAGCGGAACGCGGGTGCGGAAGTCGACGCCGGCGGCAGCGAACACGGCTGCCGCCCATTGCCTGAGGTACCCCAGCTCCACGCGCAGGGGTACCTCACCCGCGGTCGCCTCCGGGCTCTGTCGGGACAGTCTGCGCAGCAGGTTCGCCGCCCACACACCCGTCTGCGGATCGAGGAGCACCCTGCGGAAGGCTGCCGGAGCCGACCGCTCGGCGGATTCGAGCAGACGCCAGGCCCGGCGCACCTCGTCGGCGTCCCCCGGCCGCGCATCGGCTCCACCGCCCGCGTCCAGAATCGCGCGGAGCAACAGCAGCCGTCGGCTCGACTCCGCGTCGAGCAGAAAGGCGACGGCTTCCTTCTCCTCGATGACGGAGGTCAGCGACTGCAGGACGGCATCGGTGAGGTGGTGAAGGCGCATCGGCGCGACATTTCCTCGTTCATCGAATCATGAGGTGGCCGGGGCACGCTGCGGCAGTTCGCGACAGGGGCCCTAACCGCCGTCGCTGCCCGCGATCGTGGACAAGGGACGGCTGACCTGATTCTGAAGACGCTCGATCGACGGCCGGAGAACGGTGTCATCAAGGGCCGCGACCTCCTCGAGCGACAGACCCGACAAGGACGGGAGCCAGGACTGCGGCTCCCCGGACCCCGCCGTTCCACGGGGGGTTGCGTGTTCCCTCGATGACATGGCGTCACGGTATATCAAGATGCACTCCCGGGGCGGAAAACAGGTACGCCCGCACGGCGGTGTGCCCGTCCTCCGGCGCCGGAGGACGGGCACGGCACCAGGGCTTCAGCCCACGAGCACCGGCTCGCTGTCGGAGGCACGGGAGTCCTCCCCCGCGCCCTCCACATGCTGCGCCGGACGCCTCGGCAGGGCGAACATCAGCAGGAAGATCACCACCATCACCACGGCGACCCACCCGACCGCATGCTGGAAGCCGTCCACGAACGCCGGACCCGGCTGCGCCGAAGCCGGCCGGTCGTCGACGACCCCGAAGAACACCACCGACACCAGCCCGAGCCCGAGCGCGTTGCCCATCTGCTGCACGGTGCTGATGAGCCCGGACGCCGAACCGGCGTGCTCGCGCGGCACCTCCGACAGGATCGCGTCCGTGAGCGGAGCGACGATCAGGCCCATGCCCGCACCCATGACGATCAGCGGCAGCGCCATCTGCCAGGAGGCGATGGCGAGACCGTACCGCTCGGACTCCCAGACGTAGAGAGCCAGTCCGGCCGCCATCACCAGCGCGCCCGCCTGCAGCACCCCGCGCCCGAAGCGCGGCACCAGCTTCTGCACCGACATCCCGGCCGCCACCGACACCGCGATCGAGAACGGCACCCCGGTCAGCCCCGCCCGCAGCGGGCCCCAGCCCAGGCCGTACTGCATGTACAGCGTCCAGACCAGGAAGAAGATGCCGAGCCCGACCCCGAAGACGGTCTGCACGGCGATACCGGCGGCGAAGCTCTTGACCCTGAACAGGGACAGTTCGATCAGCGGGGAGCCGTCCCGCGCCGCCTTGCGCCGCTCGTAGGCCACCAGCGCGGCGAGCACCACCAGCGCGCCGCCCATCGAGACGTGCCCCCACAGCGGCCAGCCCAGCTCACGGCCGCGGGTCAGCGGGTAGAGCAGCATCAGCAGACCCAGCGTGACCAGGGCGACGCCGACGAGGTCCAGTTTCAGGGCGTACGGGGCCCTGGACTCGGTGATGAAACGGCGGCCCAGGATCAGGCCGGCGACACCCACCGGAAGGTTGATCAGAAAGATCGGGCGCCATTCGAGGCCGAACAGGTTCCACTCGGTCAGCAGGGCACCGAGCAGCGGACCGGATACCGCGCCGAGGCCGACGACCGCGCCGAACAGCCCGAAGACCTTGCCGCGTTCGTGCGCCGGGAACGTGGCGTGCACGATCGCCAGGACCTGCGGCACCATCAGCGCGGCCATCGCGCCCTGCAGGATGCGGGAGGCGACGAGCATCTCCGGGTTCGCGGCGAGGCCGCACAGCGCGGAGGCGAGGGTGAAGCCGCCGATGCCGACGAGGAAGACGCGTTTGCGGCCGTGGATGTCGCCCAGTCGGCCGCCGGTGATCAGACCGGCGGCGAAGGCCAGCGCGTAACCGGCGGTGATCCACTGGATCTGGCTGAAGGAGGCGCCTTCGTTCCGCTGGATCGACGGGATCGCGATGTTCACGATCGTGACGTCGACGAGGTCCATGAAGGCCGCGGTCATCACGATCGCGAGGGCGAACCAGCGGCGGCGGTCGGCCGCTCCGGCCCCGGCTGAGGTGCTCAAAGAGGTCTCGGTGGAGGTCATGTCCCGAAACCTAGGGGCGCAGTAGGTCAGATCATGTCCTAATGCTGCGGCATCCTCGAACTCATGACGACGGACACTCCGGCACGCATCCTCCAGCTCCTCTCCCTCCTCCAGACGCCCCGCGAATGGCCCGGCGGCGAGCTCGCCGAGCGGCTCGGGGTGTCGCGGCGCACGGTGCGGCGGGACATCGACCGGCTGCGCGAGCTGGGCTATCCCGTGCAGGCGACCAAAGGGGCCGACGGCGGCTACCGGCTCGTCGCGGGCAAGGCGATGCCGCCGCTCGTGCTCGACGACGAGGAGGCGGTGGCCATCGCCGTCGGCCTGCGGGCCGGGGCGGGGCACGCACTGGAGGGCGTGGACGAGGCGTCGGTACGGGCGCTGGCCAAGCTGGAACAGGTGCTGCCGGGTCGGCTACGGCGCCGGGTGGCCACGCTGCAGGCCGCGACCACGCCGCTGACCAGCGGGGACGGGCCGAGTATCGCGCCCGAGACGCTGACCGCGATGGCGTCCACGGTGGCCGGTCGGGAGCGGCTGCGGTTCGCGTACCGGGCGAAGGACGGCAGCGAGTCGCGGCGGCTGACGGAGCCGTACCGACTGGTGTCGACGGGGCGGCGGTGGTACCTCGTGGCCTACGACCTCGATCGTGCGGACTGGCGGACGTTCCGGGTCGACCGGGTGAGCGAGCCGTTCGCCACGGGGGTGCGGTTCGCTCCGCGGGAGTTGCCGACGGGGAGTGCGGCGGAGTACCTGCGGCAGTCGATCGGACGGCGGCAGGAGACGTACGAGTTCGCCGTCACGTTCGAGGCGTCGGCGGAGGTGGTGGCGGCTCGGCTGCCGCGGTGGCTCGGAGTGCCGGAGGCGGTGGGGGCGGGGCGGTGCCGGCTGGCCGGCGCCGGCGGGGATCCGGTGGAGTGGTTCGCGGTGCGGCTGGCGATGGTGGGGGTGGAGTTCGCCGTGGAGGGGCCGGGGGAACTTGTGGAATGTGTACGGGAGTTGGGTGGACGGTTGAGCCGGGCGGGTGGGGGTGGGGTGGGCGCCGGGTGAGGCGGGCGCGCTTTGGCGTGTGCGTGCGATCAGTGGCCGCCCGCTTCGGCCTCCCCCTCCCACCGGAACCCCCGCAGTGCCCCAAGGTTTCGCAGCGCCAGCTCCGCCGGGCCGTTCGGGCCCGAGGCCGGGGCCGGGCCGTTCGGGCCCGAGGCCGGGGCCGGGCCGTTCGGGCCCGAGGCCGGGGCCGGGCCCGATGCCCAGGATTCGACGGCCACGCGGACCGCTGCGCTCGCGACCGCTGCGGTGAAGCGGAGTTCCGGGGTCACGGTGATCCGGTCGGCAACGTTGTCCTGACGCTCTGTGACCGAAGACGTCCCGGCCCGCGCCCTTTCCGCCAGGACCTCCGCCAGCATGTCCTCCGACGCCCGGCACACCTCTGCCCACACCTTTCCGATGGCCGGGCTCGTGTTGGCCAGGTGGATGAGGGTGCGGACCCATTCCCAGGAGGCGGCCGAGACACCCAGGCCCGGGGTCAGGGTGTGGCGTATCGCGTGTTCCAGGGCCTCGGGTACGGAGAGACCGGCGGGGGCCTCGCGGACGGCCTCGGCCCAGCGTTGGGCGCCGGCCGCGTAGAGCGGGGCGACCGCCTCCTCCTTGGTGGCGAAGTAACGGTAGAAGGTGCGCGGGGCGATGCCCGCGGCCTGGGCGATGTCCTCGGCGCGGGTGGCGCGCAGGCCGCGTCGTACGAAGAGTCCCGCCGCCGCCCGGGCGATCTCCATCCGCGTTGCCGCCTTACGCCGCTCCGTCAGCGAGGACGCAGGGGAGGACGAAGCGGAGGACCGGGAGGTATGGGACGAAGAACGGCGCGGGTTCTGCGCGGAGGTGGTGCTGCTCACGTCGGCAGGCTATGCCCATGTGACACAATCTGCCATTCGGCGGGCCACCCCGGTGTTCAGGTACGGGGTGCCCCGCCGCCCAGTCGTGCCCGCGCCCGGAAGAGAAACAGCCGGGCCCCGACGCCCGGGGGAAGGCGCCGAAGCCCGGCTGGGGAAGGTCCCGGCGCCGGGGGGAGTGCGTCGGGACGTGGCTCTGGTTGCGGATGCGGTCCGGCTGCGACCGGGCCGGGCCCCCGAACTCCCGTGCCCGGAGGTCTTGTTCCCTGGCCCGCGCCGCTTGAAGCGGCGTTACATCGCCATGTTTGCGCGGCCTTTCGCCACCCCGCGTACGCGCCCGCACGGGTCGTACGCCCGCCGGGTGGCGACCGCCGGTCCGACGGGCGGTCACGCCGCCGCGTCGAACCCGGTGGACCGCGCCAGCTTCTTCAGCTCCAGCAGCGCGTGCTTCTCGATCTGGCGGATGCGCTCGCGGGTCAGGCCGTGCTCCTTGCCGACCTCGGTCAGCGTGCGCTCCCGGCCGTCCTCGATGCCGTACCGCATCTTGATGATCGAGGCCGTGCGCTGGTCGAGGCGGCCGATCAGGTCGTCCAGCTCCTCGCTGCGCAGCAGCGTCAGCACCGACTGCTCCGGCGACACCGCGGAGGTGTCCTCGAGCAGGTCGCCGAACTGGGTCTCGCCCTCGTCGTCCACCGACATGTTCAGCGAGACCGGGTCGCGGGCCCAGTCGAGCACGTCGATGACACGCTCCGGCGACGAGCCGAGCTCGGCGGCTACCTCGGTGGGCTCCGGGTCCCGGCCGTGCTCACGGTTGAACTCGCGCTGCACGCGCCGGATCCGGCCCAGCTCCTCCACCAGGTGGACGGGCAGGCGGATGGTGCGCGACTGGTCGGCTATGGAGCGGGTGATCGCCTGGCGGATCCACCAGGTGGCGTACGTGGAGAACTTGAAGCCCTTGCGGTAGTCGAACTTCTCGACCGCGCGCACCAGGCCCGCGTTGCCCTCCTGGATCAGGTCGAGCAGCGGCAGACCGCTCCGGGGGTAGCGGCGGGCCACGGCGACGACCAGGCGGAGGTTGGAGCGGATGAAGACGTCCTTGGCCCGCTCGCCCTCGGCGACCAGGGCCTCCAGTTCGGCGCGGGTGGCGTCGGTCTGGGTCTCCTCGTATCCGTCGAGGACCTGTCGCGCGAACACACCCGCTTCGATCGTCTGGGACAGCTCGACCTCCTTTGCGGCGTCGAGCAGCGGCGTACGCGCGATTTCGTCGAGGTACATGCCGACCAGATCGCGGTCCGCGATCTCGCCGCCATGGGCGCGGACACTGCTGGTCGCGTCGACGGTCTCGCCCGCGGCGGACGTACGACGGGCGACGGCACGGGTTGCCATGCGTGCTCCCTTGCGATGATGAGGTCAGCGGGTGGTCCTGCGGACGCTCAGCACTCTCGGCGCTTTCTGCGGCTCTTCGGGTGCCCTGCATCCGATGGAAACAACGACTGGAATCCGGACAGAATTCCCAACCCACCCTCGATTTTTCTGATCATGCAGTACCCTGTCCGGCCGAGCAGGGAGGCGTGATGCGGCCGGGACGTACAGAGGTGCAGGTCAGGCCAGGAGCCGAGAGTGACCTCGAGGCCCTCACCGACCTCTACAACCACTACGTACGTGAGACGCCCATCACATTCGATACCACGGTCTTCGCTCCGGAAGAGCGCCGCCCTTGGCTGCTCTCCCACCCTGAAGACGGACCGCACCGGCTGATGGTTGCCACGGACGCGGACTCACAGGAAATTCTGGGGTACGCCACATCCAGCCCTTATCGCGCGAAGCCTGCCTACGACACCTCCGTGGAGGTCACGGTCTACGTCGCCCCGCACGCCGGGCGCCGCGGCGTCGGCACGCTGCTCTACAAGGCCCTCTTCGAGGCCCTGGCCGGCGAGGACCTGCACCGCGCCTACGCCGGCATCGCACAGCCCAACGAGGCGTCCACGCGGCTGCACGAGCGCTTCGGGTTCCGGTACGTCGGGACGTACCGGGAGGCGGGCCGCAAGTTCGGGCGGTACTGGGACGTCGCCTGGTACGAGAAGGAGCTGTAGCCCCTCCCCCCGGGGTTCACCCGAACTGCACCGACCGCTTCGCCATCCCCATCCAGAACCCGTCGATCACCGACTTCTGCGCGTCCAGCTCGCCGGCCACCTCCGCCGCGCCCATGGTCACGAACAGCGGCGCGAAGTGCTCGGTGCGGGGGTGGGCGTAGCGGCCCGCCGGCGCCTTGTGGAGGAAGTCCAGCAGGGCGTCCACGTCACGGGCCTCCAGTGCACGCCGGCCCCAGTCGTCGAACTCGGAGGACCAGCTCGGCACTCCCCCGCCGGTGTGGCGCAGCGCGGCGAGGTTGTGGGTGAAGAAGCCGGAGCCGACGATGAGCACGCCCTCGTCGCGCAGCGGGGCCAGCCGGCGGCCGATGTCCATCAGCTGCACGGGGTCCAGGGTCGGCATGGAGATCTGCAGGACCGGGAGGTCGGCCTCGGGGAACATCTCCACCAGCGGGACGTACGCCCCGTGGTCGAGCCCCCGGTCGGGGATGTCCTGCACCGGCATGCCGGGGGCGCGCAGCAGCTTGCGTACGGACTCGGCGAGTTCGGGGGCGCCGGGGGCCTCGTAGCGCACCTGGTAGTAGTGCTCGGGGAAGCCCCAGAAGTCGTAGACGAGGGGGATCGTCCGGGTGGCGCCGAGGGCGAGGGGGGCCTCCTCCCAGTGGGCGGAGACGACGAGGATCGCCTTGGGGCGGGGCAGGTCCGCGGACCAGGCGGCGAGCTGACCGGGCCAGACCGGGTCGTCCGCGAGGGGCGGGGCGCCGTGGCTGAGATAGAGGGCGGGCATGCGCTCCTGGGCGGCTGCGGCGGACATGACGGCGGCTCCCTGACGGATTACTTGAAGTCTCAAGCTGTCGCCTAGAAGACTACGCCACGTTTGTTCAAAGTTCAAGAAGAGGGCTCGTACAGTGGAGCCCATGAACACGGCACCCGGATCCGCTGACGCACCCCGCTGGCTCACCGAGGAGGAGCAGCGCATCTGGCGCTCCTACCTGCATGCCACCACCCTCCTCGAGGACCACCTCGACCGCCAGCTCCAGCGCGACGCGGGCATGCCGCACGTCTACTACGGGCTCCTCGTCGGACTCGCCGAGGCCCCGCACCGCCGGCTGCGGATGACCGAACTGGCCATGAAGGCGAAGATCACCCGCTCCCGCCTCTCGCACGCGATCGCCCGCCTGGAGAAGAGCGGCTGGGTGCGCCGCGAGGACTGCCCCTCGGACAAGCGGGGCCAGCTCGCGGTGCTGACGGACGCGGGCATGGAGGTGCTGAAGCGGTCCGCGCCGGGCCATGTGGCCGCCGTACGACAGGCGCTGTTCGAGCGGCTCACCCCGGAACAGCAGAAGTCCCTCGGCGAGATCATGCAGATCGTCGCCGAGGGACTCCAGCCCGATGACGCGGGAGCGGACCTGCCCTGGCTCCGCTAGAGCGAACTCAGGGAACCAGGGCAGATCCTGGGGGTCGTACGGACGAGGCGTCCCCTCCTCGTCCGTACGGATGGCCCGAAGGGGTACGAGCCGGTGTCGGCGTCAGTGTGCGATCACCGGCACCGCCACCTCGTCCTCGGCACCCTCACCGGAACCGGAGCCGGTCACCGCGGCGGTGTCCGGGCGGCCGGCGTTGATGAAGGTCACGGCGATCACCGCGGCGAGGACCAGGATGCCGACGGCGACCCAGATGGCGCTGGTGTAGCCCTGCACCATGCCCTCCAGCTGCACGACCTGCTGCTGGGCGGGGGACGTGGCCGAGCGGATGTGGTCGGCGATGTACGAGGTCGTCGCCGAGGCGGCGATCGTGTTCAGCAGGGCGGTGCCGATCGCGCCGCCCACCTGCTGCGAGGTGTTGACCATCGCGGAGGCGACACCGGAGTCCCGCGGTTCGACGCCCTGGGTGGCCAGGGACATCGCCGGCATGAAGGCCGTACCCATGCCGAGGCCGAGCAGGAGCATCGCCGGCAGCAGCAGGGCCGCGTACGAGGAGTCGATCTCCAGCTGGGTCAGCAACAGCATGCCGACGGCCGCGACCAGGAAGCCGGGGCCCATCAGCAGGCGCGGCGCGACCCGGGTCATCAGGCGGGTGCCGATCTGGGTCGAGCCCACGATCATGCCGACGATCATCGGCAGGAAGGCGAAACCGGTCTTGACCGGCGAGTAGCCCTTCACGATCTGGAGGTAGTAGGTCAGGAAGAGGAACAGGCCGAACATCCCGATGATCGCCAGGCCCAGGGAGAGATAGACACCTCCGCGGTTGCGCTCGGTGAGCACACGCAGCGGCAGCAGCGGGGCCTTGACCCTGGCCTCGACGAACACGAACGCGGCGAGCAGCACGGCGGATCCGACGAACATGCCGATCGTCACGGAGTCGCTCCAGCCCTCGGACTCGGCGCGGGTGAAGCCGTAGACGAGCGCGACCAGACCGAGGGTGGACAGGATCACGCCGGGGATGTCGAGCGGGGAACGGTTGCGGCTGCCCTCGGGCTCACGGATGACGAACCAGGCACCGGCCGCGGCGACCACCGCGAACGGGATGTTGACGAAGAACGTCCAGCGCCAGTCCAGGTACTCGGTGAGGAAACCGCCGAGGATCAGACCGACGGCGCCGCCACCACCGGCGATCGCACCGTAGATACCGAAGGCCTTGGCGCGCTCCTTGGCGTCCGTGAACATCACGGCGAGCAGGGACAGCGCGGCCGGCGCGAGAAGGGCGCCGAAGACGCCCTGCAGGGCGCGGGAGCCGAACATCATCGCCTCGTTGGTGGCGGCGCCGCCCAGCGCGGAGGCGGCGGCGAAGCCGGCCAGACCGAGGACGAAGGTGCGCTTGCGGCCCCACAGGTCGGCTATGCGGCCGCCGAAGAGCAGCAGACCACCGAAGGCGAGGGCGTAGGCCGTGACGACCCACTGCCGGTTGCCGTCGGAGATGCCCAGGTCCTGCTGGGCGGAGGGCAGGGCGATGTTCACGATGGTCGCGTCGAGGACGACCATCAGCTGGGCGAGCGCGATGAAGACGAGCGCTTTCCAGCGGGCCGGATCAGGGACGGATGCGGAGGCGTCGGGGACGCTTCGGGCTGTTTCAGACATGGAGGTACCCACTTCAGGACTTCGGGACTTCAAGACGTCGGAACGTCGGGACGGAAAACTCAGTACGTCGGAACGGTGAACTCGGTACGTCGGTACGGGAATTCGGGACTTGCTTCGGGATTTCGGAACGTGCGGATCGGTCGGCCTCTATGCCAGGCGCAGGTCCTCCACGGTCACCGCCCTGCCCGGCAGGGCGGAGGGGGCCGGCGCCCGCAGTCCGTCCAGGAACAGCTGGAGATGACGGTGTACGAACTGGTCGACGCTCATGCACGGCGACCCGGCCGGGGGCCGGCTGAGCTGGGCGACGACGATCATCAGGTCACCGACGCCGATGTCGGTGCGCAGTTGCCCGGCCGCCTGGGCGCGGCCCATGAGGTCCGCGACGAGCTGCTCGACCCGCACGCGCGCGGCCTCCAGGTCGGGGTGTTGCGTGTCGAAGGTGCTGGCGATCATCGGGCACAGCGCGCTGATCCGCTCGTCGGCTGCGGCGTGCACGAAGTGCTCCAGTGCCTCGAAGGCGTCGCCGCTCTCCGTGAGGGCGTGCTCGGCCGCCCGGGCCGTACGGTCCATGACCGAGCAGACGACCTCGCGGACGAGGGCGTCGCGGTCCGGGAAGTTGCGGTACACCGTGGCGTTGCCGACGCCGGCCCGGCGGGCGATCTCGTCGAGCGGCACATCGGGGCCGTGTTCGACGAACATCTCCCGGGCGGCGGTGACGATCCGTTCCCGGTTGCGCAGGGCGTCGGCGCGCGGCCGGCTTGCCTTGCGGCGTTCGGGAGTGGCGGTCTGCACGGTGTGCTCCTGGGACTGGTGAGGCGGATGAGCTCAGTGGACTGACGATCCGGGGAGCGAATCCCCGTTTCGCTCGGACGCATGGTTAAACGGGGATTCGATCCCCGGTTATTTCCCGCTCCGGGAGAGATTTCCTGTGACCCGCGTCACAAGGTCGATCATATGGCCGTAAGGGCCCGCTGACCGGCGCTTACGCACCGGAAATTCCCACGATCGGTCGCCTCCAGCGCGCGCCCGCGCCCCACCCGGCACAGGGTGAGCGAGAGGGTGCAGCCGGAGCCCGGTGGCTGCCTGGAGCGAAAGGTCCAAGCATGCAGCCGCAGTCGTCCAGCCATCGGATACGCAGGCGGCGTGCGGCCGCCCTCGCGGCGGTGACCACGCTGACCTTCGCGCTCAGCACCTCGGCCGGCACGGGCCGGCACACGGCGGGCTCGGTGTCGGCGGGGGCGCGTCCGCTCACCCTCCCGGCCCACCCCTCCGCCCTCACCCCCTGCATGATCCGCAGCGATCTGGACGTCCAGATGTCGGAGGGCATACCGACACCCGGCGGCTACTCCCGTTCCACCGGCACCGTCCGCGCGCTCACCCTGATGATCGACTTCTCGGACGCGCCCGGTCAGGGCAAGGCGATGGACCGCTTCCACGAGTTCTTCCCGCAGACCCGGGAATGGTTCCGCACCAGCTCCTACGGCCGCCTCGACTACCGCCCCGAGACCCCGGTCCGCGGCTGGCTGCGCATGCCGAAGTCGTTCAAGGCGTACGGCATAGAGCGCGGCGCGCCCTTCGAACCCGGCTACCGCCGGCTGGTCCAGGACATCGTGGCGGAGACCGACACAAAGATCGACTTCCGCGCGTACGACCTGCTGAACGTGCTGGTGACGCCGAACGCGGGCCCGTCGGCGCTCGACACCGTCCTGTCCGTCACCTTCGCGGGCAACGGCGACGCACCCACGGCGGACGGCATACCCCTCGCGAACGCGTCCTTCGTCTACTCCCGCCAGGACGACGGCTCCGGCTCCTACGACAAGACCGGCTTCCGCGTCCTGCCGCACGAGAACGGCCATGTCTTCGGGCTGCCCGACCTCTACACCCAGGAAGGCGGGGGCGCGGTCGGCCACTGGGACATCATGAGCGAGGACTGGGGCGCCAACAACGACCTCCTCGGCTGGCACAAGTGGAAACTCGGCTGGCTGAACGCGTCCCAGGTGAGCTGCGCCGCCGCCCGCGGCACGACCGAGCACACGCTGACCCCGCTGGCCGGCGAGGGCGGCCCGAAGCTCGTCTTCGTACCCCTCGACCAGCGCACGGGCTACGCCGTCGAACTGCGCACCCGCGACGGCAACGACGAGGCGGTGTGCCGGGCGGGCGTGCTGATCTACAAGGTGGACGCGGAAGTGGACACCGGTCTCGGCCCGGTGAAGGTGTTCGACTCCCAGCGCGACAGCGGCGGCTGCACCCGCAGCCCGAACGTCCACGCCGAACTCTCCGACGCCCCCTTCACCCCCGGCGAGAACTTCGTGGACCCGCGGCGGGGCATACGGATCGCGGTGGCGAGCGCGGATCTGGAGGGCAACCACACGGTGCGGGTGACCCGGCGGTAGCCGGTGGGCGGCTCACCGGGAACGCCGTCGGCGGATCCGCGGTTACCGTAGGCCTGCCGCGATCGCCGTACCGGAGAACAATCGCCGTACCGGAGAACAGATGCCCGCCCATCCCACGCTCGACGAGGCCGCCGCCGTACCGGCCGAGGCGGTCACGCCGTTGATCCGCGGGATCGCCGTCCTGCGGCAGCTGACCGAGGCGGGCGGCACCCTGAGCCTGAGCGCCCTGGAACGGACCACCGGCCTCGCGCGTTCCACGGTCGACCGGATCACGGCCACGCTCGCCCGGATGGGATACGTCCGCCTCGACGGCCGGGACGCGGTCCTCACCCCCCGGCTGATGGAACTCGGCAACGCCTATTTGGCCGCCCTGCGCCTGCCCGCGCTGCTGGACGCGCGCGCCGACGCCCTCGCCGACGCACTGGACGAGTCGGTGTCGCTGGCGGTCCGCGACGGCGACGGCATCCGCTTCATCCACCAGGCGACCCGCCGCCGCGCGATGTCGCTGAGCTTCCGCATCGGCGACCTGCTGCCCGCCGAACGCACCGCGCCGGGCCCGCTGTTCGCGACCGAGTGGACGTCCGAGGACTGGCAGCGCTGGCGCACCCGCCGGGCGGCGGACCCGGAGAACCACCGCTTCCCGGCCGTACCACCGAGGGAACACCCCACTCCTGCCGAGGAGTTCACGCGCCGGACGGCGCAGGCCCGGCAGGACGGCTGGGCACTGGACGACCAGTTGATCGAGCCGGGGCTGGTGGCGGTGTCGGTGCCCGTACGGGATCCCCGTACCGGCCGGATCGCCTGTGTGGCGAGCGTGGTCAGCCACACCAGCCGGCACACGGCGGCCGGCCTGCGCGACACGCTGCTGCCGCGGCTGCGGGAGGCGGTGGCGGCGATGGAGGAGGACCTGCGCACGGCGCCCCCGCCGGAGCCCGCGCCGGCCCCCTCGGGGCTCGCGACCTGGACGGGTGCGTCGAAGCAGGAGCTGGGCCGGGAGTTCGTCGAGTCGCTGGCCCGGGGCCTGACCGTACTGACGGCCTTCGGCGAGGGCCGCACGGAACTGACGCTGACGGAGGTGGCCAAGGCGACCGGCCTGGCCCGGGCGACCGCCCGCCGGGCGCTGATCACCTACGCACACCTGGGCATGGTCACCCAGTCACGGACGGGCGCCTTCCGCCTCACCCCGCAGGTCCTCTCCCTCGGCTACCCGCCCCTGTCCCGTACGTCCCTCCCGCAGATCGCGGCACCGCATCTGGCCGCCCTCGCGGACCGCATCCACGAGTCGACGTCGCTGGCGGTCCTGACGGCGGCGGGCGACGAGATCCAGTACACGGCACGGGTGGCCACAAGCCGCGTGATGAGCGTGAACATCACGGTCGGCACCCGCCTGCCGGCCTACGCGACGTCGATGGGCCGCGTCCTGCTCGCGGACCTCCCGCCCGCCGAACGCCACCTGGGCACCGGCCCGCTGCGCCCGCTGACGCCCCGCACGATCACGGACCCGCAGGCCCTGGCCCGCGCCCTGGAGGAGGTCGGAGCGCAGGGATACGCCCTGGTCGACGAGGAGTTGGAGGAAGGGCTGCGCTCGATCGCGGTGCCCGTCCGCGACCGTACGGGCCGGGCGGTCGCCGCCCTCAACACGGCGATGCACAGCTCCCGCCACACCCTCCAGGAATGCGTCGAGCACCTCGTCCCCGCCCTGCGCACGACGGCCGCCCACATCGAGTCCGACCTCCATGTGTCCGCCCGCTTCACCCACGTACCCGTGACCTGACCGTCGGCGCCGGTCTCGCTCGCTCGAACGGGTGCCGAAGCGTTTCCTGGCTGCCGTGCAGACGTTCACACCGTGCGCACAGGTAGGAGGTTCGCGGCCATGGAACAGGAGACCTCGGCATGACCCAGTCAGCGCAGCAGGCGGAACGGACCGAACGGACACGGCGGGCGGCACAGCCCGTGCTTCCCGAGCGGCTCATCGCCCTGCTGACCGGCCATCTGGACGTGGCGGCCGACCCCGGCGAGCTGTACACGACGACGACGTTCGAGAGCCTCGGCATGGACTCGCTGTCGCTGATGGAGCTCGTGGTGGCGGCAGAAGAGGAGTACGGGATCGTCCTGCCCGAGGACTCCCTCGACCTCTCCCCCGGCTCGACCCTCGGTGACGCGGCCCGGGCGTTCCGGGATGCGGCCTGAGGTCGCGGTCACCGGGCTGGGCCTGGTGACCCCGGCGGGCCACAGCGCGGAGGAGAACTGGGCGGCCCTGTGCCGGGGCCGCTCGTCGGCCGCCCCCGACCCCGAACTCGCCGGGCTGCCCGTCGACTTCTCCTGCCGGGTGCGGGACTTCGACGCCGGGTCGGAGCTCGGCCGGTCACCCGCGCGGCGCCTGGACCGCTTCATCCAGTTCGCTCTGGTCGCCGCGCGCCGGGCCGTCGCCGACGCGGGCCTCGATCACCGTACGTGGCGCGGGGACCGGGTCGGGGTCGTCCTGGGCGTCGGATCCAACAGCCTGAGCACCTACGTCACCGAGTTCTGCCATCTGGCCGCGGGCAGGCCGGAGCGGGTGTCGCCGCTCGCGCTGCCGCGCAGTGTGCCGAGCATGGCCGCGGGCGAGGTCTCGATCGACCTCGGGGCGCGTGGCCCCAGCTTCACCACCTCCAGCGCCTGCGCCTCGGGCGCGACCGCGATCGGTGTCGCACGGGACCTGCTGCGGTCGGGGACGTGCGACATCGTGCTGGCCGGCGGCAGCGAGTCCGCACGCTCCCGGATGACCGCCACCTGCTTCACCCGGATGCGGGCGCTGTCCCGGCGCCGGACGGACCCGGCCCTCGCCAGCAGGCCGTTCGACGCGGCACGGGACGGTTTCGTCCTCGGCGAGGGCGCCGCCGTACTCGTCCTGGAGCGGCTGTCCACCGCACGGGCCCGCCGGGCCCCCGTCCTGGCGCTGCTGCGCGGATACGGCGCCACCGCCGACGCCCACCACCCCGTCGCCCCGCACCCCGACGGCGACGGCGCGGCCCGGGCCCTCGCCGCGGCCCTGGCCGACGCGGGCTGCCACCCCCGCGACATCGGGCACGTCAACGCGCACGGCACGTCCACCCCGCTCAACGACGCGGCGGAAGCGGCGGCCCTCACCCGGGCCTTCGGCGGAAAGGTCCCCCCGGTCACCGCATCCAAGGGCGTGATCGGCCACGCCCTCGGCGCGGCCGGCGCGATCCAGGCCGCGTACACGGTCCTCGCCCTGCGCCACGGCAGCGTCCCGCCGGTGGCGAACTTCGAGGGCCAGGACGGCGACCACAAGCTCGACATCGTGACCGGCCACCCACGCCCGACCGGAGCGGACACGGGCATCACCTGCTCCTTCGGCTTCGGCGGCCAGAACGCCGTCCTGCTGTTCACGACTCCCTGACCGGGGCCGACCGCCCTCGGCGGTCCCGCCACTGCCCCCCTCGAGTGACTTCTGACCTGCGCAAACGGGAACCTTGCCACCGCCGATCCCTTATCCGCTAGGCTAGTCGCCGGATCTCACCGAGATCCCCGCCTTCGTAGCTCAGGGGATAGAGCACCGCTCTCCTAAAGCGGGTGTCGCAGGTTCGAATCCTGCCGGGGGCACAACGAGAAGGGCCAGCTCAGGAGGGGTTTCCTCCCAGGCTGGCCCTTCACCGTTTCAGGTGCCGTGCCACACGCGTGCCACTACGGGCCTGTGGAATCCTCCTCGGAGGAGCCCGAGCCCCCTCCCCCACCGCCCCGGATCATGGCACCGAGCCGGTCGGCGATGGCCCGGTCACGATCACTGGTCATGTGCTGATAGATCAGCGCGGCCCGCGAGCTGCTGTGGCCCATGCGGGTCATCAACTCCCGAGTACTGGCCCCGGCCGTCGAGGCGAGCGTATTGCCCGTGTGCCGAAGGTCGTGGAAGTGCAGCTCGGCCGTGACGCCTGCAGCCTTCCGAGCCTTGACCCAGTCGTCCCGGAAGTTACTCCGCCGCAGTTGCCCGCCCTGCGGACCGACGAAAACGTGACCGTCGCGGCCAGACGCGGCGAACTGCTCCAGGTGGCGCGTGATCTCGTCGAGCAGCTCGGCAGGGAACGAGATCGCGCGCACCCCGGCCGCAGACTTCGGCGCCTTGTCGAAGAGCTGGCCGTTCTGCAATTCGGCCTGCGCACGCCGAACGGTCACGGTCAGCGCCTCCAGGTCGATGTCCTTGCGCCGCAGGGCCGCCAGCTCGCCGAAGCGGAGCGTGGTGAAAGCCGCCAGGAGGACGAGCAAGCGGTAGCGGGGGGTGATGGCGTCGGCGACGGCGAAGACCTCCCCGACCGTGAGGACCGGCCGCTCTGGCACGTCGTAGCTGTCCGCGCCCTTGATCCGGCAAGGGTTGCGTCGGATGAGTTCATCGTCCACGGCCATGTTCATCAAGGCCCGCAGCAATTGGTACGCCTTGACCACTGTGGGTTCCCCGATCCCAGCAGCCAGAAGCTTCCCGCGCCAACTCCGCACGCGAGCAGTGGTGACGTCGGCGACCGATCCGGAGCCGAAGGTCGGAAGAATGTGCAGCCGCATCACAGACTCGTTCCGCTCGCGGGTGCGGTTGGCCAGCTTCCGGTCCCGCAGCCATGCCGTCGCGTACTCCTCGAAGTTGACCGCCCCTGCATCCGGGTCCGACCACTGCCCGCGCGTGATGTCTGCCTCGATGTGAGTGAGCGCAACTTGGGCATCCGACTTCGTCGGGTAGGTCTTCTCAGCCGGACGCAGCTGCCCCGTCTCGGGGTCGCGATAGCGGACCTGCCAGCGGCCGGAAGGAAGCTGACGGACGGATCCGAAACTGCGTCGCTGCCCCTTCTTGTTGGCCATCAGGCAGCCCTCCGCAGCCTGGCACCGCGCGGACGGAGCGGCTGAACGGTGTTGGCATTGATGAACGCACCCAACGCACTCTCGGGGATGCGTACGTGCCGGCCGACCTTGACGAACGTGATGCGCCGCTCCGCGATGAGGCGGCGCGGGAAGCGTTCAGTGGTGCCGAGAACTTCGGCGACCTGCGCCACTGTGAGGTAGCGGTCAGGCACGGGTGGGCTCTCCTTCCGTTCCGGGGGCCGGTTCGAGGGATGCGGCAAGCCACTGCTCGCCGGTGCTGAGGCCGGTTCCGGCGAAGACCCAGTGGGCGAGGACGAGGGTGGTTTCGCCGTCCTGTAGGACGGGCGGAGCCGCTTGGGCGCGGCGCCAGTCGGCCCGAGCGTTGCGGAGTGCGCCGAGGGTGGTGGAGTAGCGGCGGGACTTGGTGGAGAAGTGGCCGCGGAAGCCGAGCATGTGGGCCCAGGCCCGCAGCCGGAGGTCTGCCAGCTCGGGGCGTGCGCCGAGGGTCCAGGCTGTGCGGATCATGCGGCGGGCGTGGTCGGTGATCCGGGCCTGTGCCAGCTCGGCAAGGAAGCGGATCGGCCGGTCAAGGGTGCCGGTCGCAGTCTCGGCGCCCTTGGTGGCGTACTTGGCGATGTACGCGGCCACGGCTCGCTCGGTCAGCTCCTGGCCGTCGTCGAAGTCGGCGGAACGGATCGGGCGAACGTCGAGCTGACGGCCGAAGGTGAAGGTGTGGGTCCGGCCGTCGACCTCCGGCCCCTTGACGCCCGCGGCGGTGGCAGCGGCGCGAATCGCGTCGGTCAGCAGCTCGACCGTTGCCCAGGCCGGAGGAGCTGTGTCGCCGCCCTCCGGCCCGTCGAGGCGGATGACCGCGTGGAAGTGGACGGCGCCGCGCTTCTGGTACTCGGCCACCTTGGCGAAAGAGACGCGGGCATGGTCACGGAAGGCACGCTGCGTAAGACCGGCCCGCTTGGCGACCTCACGGCGCAGGTAGATCGAGAACCGCCGCCACAGGTCCCCGGCGTGCGCATTCCAGAGCACGGCCGCTTCGTAGTCGTACGTGTCCGGGTCGAGGGGCGTGCCGAGGGCGGGGTCAGTCTCGTCGTGGCGGATCCCGCAGCGGCAGTCCCGGCCGCTCGACGGGCGGTTGTGAACCGGACCGAAGCTGGGGGCGGTGAAGGTGGCGAAGACGCGCGGGTGGGTGGCGACCTGTTCC
This sequence comes from Streptomyces sp. NPDC059866, assembly GCF_042731325.1. Classification (NCBI taxonomy): domain Bacteria; kingdom Bacillati; phylum Actinomycetota; class Actinomycetes; order Kitasatosporales; family Streptomycetaceae; genus Streptomyces; species Streptomyces sp. NPDC059866. Next base: position 268,572 of record NZ_JBHWJT010000006.1, read on the forward strand.
GGGGTGCCCTTGCCGCCGCGCAGTCCGGCGGTGATCAGGTGGTAGGTGTCGCGACGGTAGGTTTCGGCGCAGGCCGCGCAGCGAGTGGCTCGGCGGTTGTTGCAGCGGACGAGGAGCTGTCCGGCGGGGAGGGCAGTGGAGTCGAGGTGGTGCAGGACGCTGCCGATCTCGCCGGTCGTCATGTCGACCGCGTATTCGGTGCGGTGGCCGTCGAGGCGTACGGGGCGGGTGCAGCCGCCCAGGGTGGAGAGTTGGCGGGCCAGCTCGGGCATGGTGCCGAGGGAGGCCAGCGTGGAGAGTTCCGCCAGCGGGGGCGGAGTCTGCCGGGTGATGATGAGACTTCCTTTCGGCTGTTTCGGCGGTTGGGAGGGACGGCCCCGGGGCGGCGGGATGCTTGGCGGCTTGTTGCCGCCCCGGCGGCCGGTCAGCGCTTGTTCGCGCCGTTGACGAGGGAGCGCAGGACCACTGCGGCGATGGCCACGGAGATGGCCGAGACGGCGACCGCCGCCAGGAGCGCGGTGAGCACGACGCCGACGACGACCACGGCGGCGACCGCGCCGACGCCGACCCCCATGAACGGGGTAACCGGGCGGCCGGCGGAGGGGGCCGGGGTGTGATCCTGCGGGATGTGGGTGGTGATGCTCGGAACGTGCGGAGTGTCGGGCAGCTTGGGACGGAACATCGCGAAACTCCTTGTCGGTCGGGGAGTCAGTCGTGGGTGCCGTTGACGACGTCGACCCCGGAGCGGGTGCCGGATTCGATGGCCGGGGCCAGGAAGGTGTGCGAGAGCCAGAAGCCGAACAGGGTGATCACGACGGCGACCCAGAGGCGGACGCCGAGGAACTTGATCGCGGCCCAGGCGATGACGCCCAGGACGAAGACGAGCGGCAGAGAGACAGTCACGGGATCTCCTCAGCGGGCGGGGCAGCGGTGGGTGCGGGCGGCCAGCTCGGCGGCGGCGCGGCTGTCGTAGTCGGTGGAGAAGCCGCAGCGCGGTGCCGTGCAGGCGGCGGTGTGCTTCTCGCGGCCCCGGCCGTCGTAGTAGGTGCCGACCTGTACGGGGCCGATGCGCACGACGCGGCGGAAGCGGCGGTTGGCGGGCATCAGGGGGTCTCCTGTTCGGTTTCGCCGGTGAAGTCGGTGACGTGGTCGGCGAGCCAGCAACGGATCTCGTCGCCCTCGTAGCTGTCGGCGGCGAGGATCACCGGCTCGGCGATCAGCACGGCCTCGGTGAAGCGGTTCTGTCGGGTCAGCTCGGCGGCGCGCTTCAGCGCGCGGAGCGTGGACGGGCGCACGGGGAAAAGTCCTCCGGGTCAGGTGAGTTGGATGGCGATGGCTTCGGCGAGCGGCATCGGGACGCCGAGCCGGGCGCGAAGCGTCGAGGTGTCGATGGGCGTCCCGGTCCGGGCGCGGTGTTCGTCGGCGACCTTCCGGGCGAGAGCGACGAGGGCGGGCGGCACCGGGGAAGGCGAGGCCGTAGCCGACTCTGGTTCACCGGCGGGGAGTTCGGCCGCCGCGGAGGGCGGTTCGACTTCTGCGGCAGTAGGTTCCGGCGCTGTGACCGTCGAAGGCGGTTCGGATGCCGCCCCCGGAGCGTTGGTCGGCTTCGGTGCTCCGTGGGCGAGCAGGGTGCCGCCCAGGAAGGCGACCGCGGGCCAGCCCGCTATGAGGATGCGGAGCCAGGCCGGTACGTCGTTCAGGTCGAGCAGTCCGGCGGTGGCGACGTTGGCGCCGAGGGACGCGGTCAGTGCGACGAGGAACCAGCACCATCCGGCCGCTTTCGCTTCACCGGAGTGGAGCCGCCGCCAGGCCGCGACCATCAGCAGGTCGACGGAGACCGGGTAGGCCCATGCCTTCCAGCCGTCCTGTCCGGCGGCCAGCGCCAGGTCATGCAGGTGGGCGAAGGACAGTGCGGCGGCGATCAGCGCTTGGACGAGTACGGCGTCCACGCGGTCAGGCAGGGCGCGCACGGTGACTCCTTCCAGTTCCGGGCATGGGTCGGGTAGGGACTTGGCGCGGAACGGCCGCGCCGACCGGTGGAACGGGTGGGCTATTCGGTGACTGGCTGAGGAGTGGCCACGGGGCCGGACTCCTTCACCGGCACGGGCGGGACGTACGGCCGGAACGGCGTGAGCGCCGGTAGATCCGGGGCCAGGTGCGCCGTCTCGCGGCAGGTGGCCGCAGCGTCGGCGAGGGCCAGGTGCGGAGTACGGATACGGGACCAGCCGCCGGACGTGTCGCCGACGACGGCGAGGCCGGGCAGCTCGGCGGCGATGGCGCAGGCCGCGTAGACCGCCTCGGGGGCGATGTCGCCGAGCGCCATCTTGGCGGAGGCTTCGTCGTTCACGCGGTGGCAGACCCGGCCGGTGAGCTGAGCCCGGAGCATGGTCGCGCCCTTACCCAGCTCGGCCCCGAACCGCTGCCCGCACACCTCCAGATAGATGCCGGCCGCGCGGCCGAGCTGAGCGAGCCGGATGAGCTGGGTGACCATCTCGTCCCGCCGCTCTTCCTCCTTCTTCGTTGCGACGAGGAAGAGTTCGGCCACCTCGTCGATGAACAGCACGAGGGGAGCCGGGCGTTCGCCGTCCGGCAGACCCCAGATGTCCGAGGTGATCAGCTCCTCGGGGGTGCCGGGTGCGATGCCTTGCCGGGTCTTGATCAGGTCGTATCGATCCTCCATTTCCTTGACGAGCACGGGCAGCAGCTCGGCCGCCTGCTCCGGATCGGTCGCCAGCGCGGAGAGCCGAGGAGCGAACGGCGCCAGCTCCACCCCGCGCTTGCAGTCGATCCCCACCAGGACCACCGGCTGAGAGGCCAGCCCGGCGAGCAGATTCCGCAGGAACATCGACTTGCCGGACAGGGTGGCGCCGAGCACGAGTTCGTGAGGTACGGCCCGATAGTCCCGTACGAAGGCGGTCGCGTCCTCCCGCAGAGCCACCGGCACGCGGAGCGGACCGGCGTCGGTCCGGCGAGGCATCCGTACCTTCCGCAGGACGTCGAAGCCGACGAGCCGCAGTTCAACCACCCCAGGCTTGACGTCCCGCACGTACACGGCGTGCACACCCCAGGCGTGCCGCAGCCGTTCGGCCGAGGCCGCCACGTCCGCCGGTTCCTGCCCCGGAGCGAGCCGCAGCCGGAGCCGCAGGCCGGTTGAGGTGGGCCGGATCATGCCCCGGCGCGGGGGCACCGGTCGGACCTCACGGCGCGTGGTCGCCTTGACGGCCAGGGCCCGTAACCGGGACGGCTCGACCGTCAGGCCGCACGCGTCCATGGTCGAGGAGTACGTGGCCAACAGCCGGGCCACCGAGAGCGGCAGCCCCACCGTGGACCAGTACGCCGCCGGGTGGGCGTGCCGGGCGTAGGCCGCGCCGCCTATCGCAGCGAGCGACCCGCCCAGCTCGGCCCACGTCACCAGGTCCGCCACGACGATCAGCCCGCCTGATCCATCGGGAAGGCGCCCGGAGCCACGGCGGTGGCCCGGTAGGCGATGCCGTGCCGCTGCTGGCCGTTGAACACGCTCTGCCAGGGCCGGGCGACGAGCCCCGGCAGCGAGACCGGGGCGCCGACGGTCAGGCCGTCCGTCACACCGCTCTCGGGGATGGTGACCTGGATCAGCGACGACTCGCCCTCGTCGATGTAGACGACGCCGACGGTCATCAGTGCCTCACCGGTCACGGCGTCCTTGGCGATCTCACCGGTCTGCCGGTCGCGCACCTTGGGCGCCGGTGCTTCGGTGAGCAGGATCGTGGCGGTGGAGGCGTCAACGCGGATTACACGCACAGAGATTTCTCCTTCTGAGTCGATCAACTCGCCACCTGACAAGTTGACTTAGCAAGTTCGAAGCTAGGGATGCCAGGTTGACTTGTCAAGCGCGAACTGGATGGAAGTCGAGATGAACTGACCTCGGAACAGGTTCAGTTGAGGCGGTAGGTGTCTTCCAGTTCCTGCCGGTCGGCAGGAAGCAGCACATCGGAGACTTGCAGCGCTTGCCCGGAAGCGTCGCACGCGACGACCAGGACGCTGAGGACGGGAACGCCGTCCGGCAGGTCCAGAAGCTCGGCTTCGGCAGGCTCGGGCAGCCGGGCTGAGACCCGTTCGGTCACGTGGTCGAATCGGACCTTCTTCCGCGCCTCCAGGTGTGCACGGGTACTGCCGCTCAGCGCTTCGACACTCTCCAGCTCGGTGCCCTCGACCAGGCCGGCGGGGAAGTACGACGAGACCAGCTCCGCCGGTTCGCCGCCCTCCTCGACCAGGAAGCGGCGCATGAGGATCTTGGCTCGCTTGGGCAACCCGAGCACGGAGGCGACTCGCGCCGGAACAGGGACGTAGCCGACCTCGACCAACCGCCCTGGAGCCTGCGACTCGTCACGCACGAGCGCTTCACTTCCCCGGCGGTCCTTGTGCTCGACGACCGCCGGACGGCCCCGCACGATGGTGCCGTACCCCTGCCGGGACTCCAGCCAGCCGTCGCGCTTCAGCAGCTCCAGCGCACGGACGACGGTCGGTCGGGACATCCCGAAGGCTTGCACCAGTTGGTTCTCGCTGGGCACACGGGTGCCGGGCGGGTACGTTCCGTCCTCGATGCGACGCTGAAGGGTCTGAGCGAGGCGAACGTACTTCGGTGCCTCCACTTCATACGCCATGAATGCCGCCGCCTGTCGAGATTGGCCAAGTCAACTGGTCAACCAGACTAGCGACGATTCCGCCGGCGCAGTACCAGCGGAGCGTATTCCGCTCATGAAGGCCAGGCATCGACCATCTCGAAGGAGACCACCGTTCCACCGAAGTGGCTGGGCCCGCAGTGCCAGGAGTCGGCGATGGAGTCGACCAGAAGCAGCCCGCGTCCGTGTGCATCGTTGGCATCGGGTTGGCGCAGCCGCACGTTCGCCGGGAATCCGGGGTTGTGCACCTCGACCCGGAGTGAACTCCCGTCGCGGAACCACTCCACCCGGACAACCCAGGGGTCGTCCGACCGGCCGTAGACGATGGCGTTGGTCACCAGCTCCGAGATCATCAGGGCGCAGTCGTCGACCGAGCAGGCTGGGTTGTACGGAGCGATGAACTTCCGGAACCAGCGCCGAGCCCGAGGCACGGACTCCGCGACAGGATGCAAGCTCATCGCGCCGAGCCGCGGTGAGTCCTCAGAGGGATAGCGGTCGATCGTGTAGGCCATCCGTGCTCACTCCTTGCCGCTGCCGTCGCAGTCGAGGCAGCGCCGCTTCGATGTGGCACGGGTGCGGTCGGCGGCGGTGGCAAGGGCCAGGGTCGTACGCGAGTCGACACGCTTCCAGCCGCGCCCCCGGCAACCCCGGCAAGGTAAGTGCGTGCCTTGATCCGGCCGCTGACTCGTCACACCGTGCCCCCTTCCGATGAAGTGGCCTTAGCCACTTCCTGGATAGTGGCATTAGCCACTTCGCGACGCAAGCGGTTCGCCTCAACTGACTGGCCGTCAGGTGAGCGGGTAGCCCTGCTCGAACGCCCAACGGTGCGGCGGGTAGGTGGCCTCGGCGAACTCCAGCGGCCGGTCCTGGAGGTCATAGACAACGTGATGCACAACCAAGACAGCGGACCCCGGGTCAAGTTGGAGATCAGCCGCCTCCTCGTCCGTCGCCGTCCGGGCACACATGCGATCTTCGGCGTAGCTTCCCTGACGCCCAGTCATCTTCTCGACATACATCAGGGTCCCCTCCTGAATCCGCTCGGGATCCACCAGCTTCGGCGCACGCTGCCCGACGTCCGGCGCGAACCACGAGGTGGACAGGGTGATGGGTCCGTCCTGGTTGTTGGTCACTCGCCGCCGGTGAACAGCCCGCCGGTCCTTCACCAAACCCAGCGCCTCAGCGACGTGGTCCGGCGCCTCGAGCCAGCCGGCCGACGTGATGACCGCGTACTCACCCGGCGTGTAGATCTTCCCCGTCTGCCGAGCACGGCCGTACAACTCACGCGCACGCCGGTTCACTTCGAGGCTCCGCACGTACGTGCCGGACCCCTGGCGCTTCTCGACGAGCCCTTGATGGCTCAGCGCCTCCAACGATCGAGCCGCCGTCGGCCTGGACACCCCCCAGTCTGCTGCCAGTTGCCGCTCCGAGGGGACTTCGTCCCCCGGCCGCAGGTCGCCCCGAAGGATCTGATCGCGGATGTAGTGCGCGATCTGGAGATACTTCGGCTGAGCCTCCTCGATCTTGGGCATGCCCCCTCCTCGTTCAGTGCCGCTCAGGCGGCAAAGTGGCTATGGCCTCTAGCCACTATAGGGTGAGTGGTCAAGACCCGACCCCCTAGTCTTGGGCCCATGACGAGGTTGATCGTCGCAGCAGGAGGAGGGGGCGACGCAGTCGCCGCCGCAATGCTTGACGCCGCCCTATACGGCGACGACAACGGCCGAGCAGTGATCCTCACGTACGCGTGGGACCGCTTGCTGATCGACCCGGTACCGGGCCCGCGAGGCCCCGGGAACTTCACCGGCCTTGAATCGATCACCCCAGCCGTATGGAAAGTGCCGGCGCAGGCCCGCCCGATCGCCCCGGCAGGCTCCACGCTCCCCCGGCTCGCGGCAGAGCTCCCGCACCCATTCGCGCTGATCGACCCAGGGCACGGCGCCGAAGGTGTCACACGCCAACTCGAAGAGTTGGTCAGCCACTTGGAGCCCGAGTCGATCGACCTCCTGGACGTGGGCGGCGATGTACTAGCGCGGGGCGACGAGCCGACACTGAAGAGCCCCCTCGCGGACGCCCTCACGCTGGCGGCGTGCGCCCAGGTGAACGCGCCTATCCGCCTGTTGATCGCGGGCCCGGGTCTGGACGGTGAACTCTCGCTCGACGACATGCGCGGCATGCTCGGACCGGTTGTCCACACCCTCACTGCCAAGGATGTGGAGCCGGTCAGCTCGGTCCTGGAGTGGCACCCTTCCGAGGCAACCGGCATGCTCGCAGCGACGGCCCGAGGAGTACAGGGCACATGCGAGGTCCGAGACGCGGGACTTCCCATCCCCCTCACCGACGAGGGCCCGACGGTCCACGAAGTCGACCTGGACGAGGCACTGAGCCGCAACCAATTGGCCCGCGCGATCATGACGACGGCCACCCTGGACGAGGTAGAGGCCCTCAGCCGCGAAGTGTGCGGCTTCTCGGAAATCGACTACGAGCGCAACAAGGCGCTGTGGCTCAAGGAGCAGCGGCCGGCGAAGCTGGACGCCGAGGAGGTGCTACCCCAACTCGACCAGTTCGAGGCTGAGGCCCGGAGCCGCGGCGTCACCCACACGACGTTCCGCCGCCTCACCGAGGCACTGAACCTCGATGGCACTCAGCGCGAGGCCCTGCGCCAACTGCTCATCAACAGCCGACCGGAGCAGTACGCGCCCCCGCTGTGGCACATCTCAGAGGGCGCCTGAGTAACAACCTTCTTCACGGGTTCAAGTGCCCGCGCACGGCGCGGGCGCGCGCCGCCTCTGCGGCGCGGCCTGCCTCCTGTCTTCGCCCCGGCTGGCCGCGCCCGGCGGCGCGCTCGCGGCTGCGGGCAAGAAGTGGGAGACACCCTCTGTGGCTGGGGCGGTCGGCTCCACGGCTTTAGGCAGCCACTTTGGGGCGAGCCTCTAAGATCATGGCCCCAACGTCGTGCTTTACCGGGCAGGTCCACAGACTGCCCGACGCGCCGGAAGCTTACGGGGCCATGATCACTCGCCCCAAAGCAGCTCCAGCCCAAAGCCGCTCTGCCAACCTGAGTGTTCGCCAGCATGTTCGAGCACGCACACAACCTTCCTATCATGGGTTATTCCTGGTGCCAGGCGGCCGGATAGCAGTAAGATACCGCCCCACTAGGAGACGCCGGGGGGGCGAATGAGCGCAGAGACCGAATTCGGTGATGGGATTTCTGAGGCGGCACTGAAAGCCGCAATCGACAAATCTGGATACCTCATGCAGTCCACGGTTGTCGACAAGCTTTCGAAACACTTCCCGATACTTGGACCGAACTCCTTCATTCAAGAGGAGTGGACCTATGTCGACAATGATAGTGGCGAAGTGAGGGCCGTAGACGCCCTGGTAGATTTCGCCCTTAAGGAACCTCGCGAAAGGAAGCTGGGAAGCATCTCGCCATACCTAAATCTTATCGTCGAATGTAAGCAATCCACTCTGCCCTACATCTTCTTCCTTCGGGACCACCCTCTTTCCGCGACGATGAACTTTCCGGAACTCGGAGGCCTGCAAGGGAAGTTCATATCTCTTTTCTTCGAGTCGGAAGATTTTGACGCAGAGGCGGAGAGGAAGGATAGGTTTCCCGGATACGGAATGACCTATCATGACGCACTACGCTTCATGCGGATCCCGTTTTTCAGCGGCGAAATGGCCCCGCTTGCAATCTCCCTCTCTAAGGCGGCTTGGCGCAAGGGTGGGTCTCTGGAACTCACGGGTGAAGAGGCTTACAGGTCTCTGACGCTGCCCATCTTCAAGGCCATGGACCACCTGTCCTCGCTTGTGAGGCCCGATGCGGATGAGCCCAAGAGCGAGCGTATGTTCGTGAACTTGCGCTTCATCCTCGGTCTGGCTGTTCTAAGGGCCCCTATGGTGGCCGTGAGTCGCGCCAAGTCAGGCGAGGTTCTCCAAAACGTGCCCTGGGTCCGTATGTCCCGGCTTGAGCCAGCCCCTTCCCCGAGAGGGGGGACTAGCCGAACTGAGGGAAACGTCCGACTCTACGATATTGTGCATGAGGATTTCCTTGACGAGTACCTATCACACCTAAAGGAGGCCCTGGAAAAGGCAGTAGAGAATATTGAACGCTGGGAAGAGCCCATCTTCGATGCAATTGGCTGCACGTGCAAAGCGTTCCGCCGCCCGGACACACCGGAGGGGGATGTTGACTACCACCGTATCCACAAGGAGCAAGCAAGGTGGATGAAGGACGGGGGAACCGTCGATCCCCACATCTTCATCTCAGCAGTATTTGCCAGTCATGAAAAGCCTAAGTCTGCTACCCGTCCACAACCCAGGGAAATCGAAGAGCAGGCAACCGGGAAGGAGTACCCAGCAGACGAAGTGCCGACGCCGCATCTTCCGCTGCAGCCCAGTAGGGGGCGCCCTGTGGCAGAAAGCGTCGTCCAGCTCGAAGCTCAGTCGATCCCAATCGCCGAACCAGATGCTACCGATAACCCACTTCAGGAATAGTCAGCAATTTCGCGCGCCGACCGCATCTCTGCTGACATCCTGGCGAGTACGGACGCCTGTGGACGATCGCAACAGGGCAGAGGCACCGCTATCCCAGGTCGGACGCCTCTCCCAGTTGCTTCGGGACGAAGAGGTCCGTGCCCCTTCCGTGCCCGATCGCTCGGGGAACCACGGGGAACCGCGGCGGCGAGCGGGCACCACGCAGCACAATGGCCCCTGTCCGTTTGACCTGGTCAGGGGCCGTTCTCACTGCTCAAGGAGCGGAGGCGGTGGGATTTGAACCCACGGTGACCTCGCTGCCACGACGGTTTTCAAGATCGTCGGTTCCACGGCTGCACCACAACCGCACCAGATTGAGCGGGGAACAGCGGGGAATCACGGTGAAAGCAGCCGAGCCCGACGGGGCCATGCCCCGACGGTTCGCCCAGGTCAGAGCCCAGACCCGCCGCGAATGCTCGCAGCTTCCCAAGCCGAGGTCATGGCGTCATTGGACATCGCTCGTGACTACTTGGCGGGTCGGCTGACGGTTACGTCAATGGCACGAGCGTCCCAGCCCGGGCGGTCCACGGCTACACGGACGTTCCAGGCTCCTCGGTCACCCACCTGGTGCACGAAGCGGGTGAGGCCTTCGACGTCGCCGACGGCCAGGCGTCCGTTGTCCAGTAGGAGTTGGCCGTCGAACACGGTAATGAACGACGGGTCGGCGCAGACGGAGTCGCCGAGGTCCTGGAACAGGCGCACGCGAATGAGATCCGACTGTGCCCGGACGCGGACCGCAACATGGGTCTCGCAACTTGCTGCGTCCGCATCGCCCAGCTCCAGGGAGACGGGTACCCAATCGGTCGCGCCCAGGTGCAGCACCGGGTGATTCACGTACACCTCAACACCTGAGATCTGCACCCGACGCCTCCACTCCCCAGGTCGACAGTCGACCAGAACCTAGCGGGTCAGCCGGACGCGCGCGAGCGAGAGGGGGTGGGCGAACGCGCCGACCCACAGCCGTCTGGTTGACATCACCAGCTGACATCAACGGCGCTGAACGATGGCGGACAGCGACGACCGCCGCCAGGAGCGAGAGCCGAACCCAAGGCACCGTTAGAGGAGGCCCCACCGTCGAGTGATCGAACTTACAAGGCGGCGTTCACGCGGCACACCTCACGGGGCGATCACTAGGCTGCCTGCATGAGCCTGATCGACTGGGGTGATGCCCCTACCTGGGCCGGGGCTGTATTCGCTGCTACGGCGGCCGCGGCCGCTATCTGGACCCTGAAGAGCCAGCGTGACCAGATCGACGAGCAGCGCCGCTTCATCGAGGAGCAGTCGGCCAACCTGCAGTTGGAACGGGCCGAGCTCATAGCCGTGGCGCAGGAGCGCAAAGAGGCCCAAGCTCGAAGGGTGCGGATGGAGCTCACACGGCCATACCTCAGTGTCGTGAACGGCAGTGAGGGGCCCATCCGAGACGTCGTCTGTCATTTCGGCGACGAAGTCAGGCGAACCGCGTACGTCTCCCGTGATCAGTCGCCTGAAGCGCAGTTGCAGGCGCTCCTCAGAGGCGAGCTCGATGGCGGTGATCCGCCTGTGGAGGTCCTCGGCTCGGGCCAGGGGGCTGCGTTCGCACGGCCAGACACCGTGGTGGGGCTGATCGCGGTGAGCTTCGTCGACGAGGCTGGAGTCCGCTGGAATCTGGACGAGTTGGGCGCCCTGACTCAGAACACGGGCGACGCCTGAAGGCCCCGCCGTGACGAGGGCGGGCGTGGGCATCACGGAGCAGGACCAGCCGTAGTGAGTATCTGACTGAGTGACAACCGCGACGGACAACGATGGACAGGTGCGGACAACGGCGTACCGTCGCAGCAGATCAGCCGAACACTTACCCCTGGTCCGAATCCTGTCCAGGTTGCTTCGGGACCAAGAGGTCGTGGCATCAGCGCTTGGCAGTGGTGACCTCAGTCCGGCGATGTCAGAACCCGATGAGAGTGTGTCGGGCATGGAGACACCTACAGCCCCTGACAACGGGGATGAAGAGCACGCTGTCATTGCCCACTTCCAGCTTGCTGCTGGCGGTTTTGGCGACGCCGACCAGCGAGAGCAGGTCTACGAAGCTGAGGAGGTGATGGCAGCAGCGACGGAGGAGGCCGGTGTCGGGGAGGTCGACGGCAACGAGTTCGGAGGCGGCGAAGTTGTGCTGTATGCCTACGGTCCGGATGCAGATGCTCTCTTCAAGGTCATGGAGCCGACTCTGCGCAGTCTGCCGTTCAGGCCGGCGCACGTCGTTCTCAGGCGGGGCGACACCGAGTCCCGCATCGACCTCTAGGACTGCCCAGGCCGCTGGAACCGGCGACGTCCCTAGGCTCAGTCTGGGCCGTCTCTGGGCCGTCCAAGGTCACCCGACGCCGACCAGCAACGACAGAAGCCCACGGCATCTGAGCTGGTCAGAGCCGTGGGCTTCTTCTGCTCCGCTGGTCAGCGGAAGCGGTGATCAGTAGACCGGCTACTGAGCGCAGTTGCCGGCGCTTGCCACGCCCATTGAGACTCCGCCGCCCTTGTGTTAATGGCGGAGCATCCTCGCTACTCGTCTACGGAGATAGGAGACACGTAGTTGGCGCGCGGGCGGTCCCCCTTGCCGTGCTCGTCGACTTCAAAAACAACGTGTACGCCTACAGGGTTAAGGGGGTCCCATTTCACACCGTGCACTTCTTGCACTGCCGCCCCGGGAAAGAAGACGTCGCTAGGATAGTCGGGGTGCGAGATGAAACCGTAAGTCCCGCGCCAGGCCTTGATAATCCCTCGGGGTGACGTATCTGAGCCACCACCCAGTTTCGGCTTGGCCACATTCACCAAGTCCTCACAAAGACTCGATACTTCTTCGCTGATGCCCGCTAGGCGATACAACCTGCCGACCCGTCCGGGAAAGTGACGCCATGCAACGCAGCGCTCAAAAAGGACAGCATGACGCTTCACCCCTTTCAGGATGCGGACTGCATCATTCTCAAAATTGGGAGGAAATATCCCGAGCTCGCCAATCGCTCGCAGGAAAGCATTCGCACTTTCAAGAAGCATCTCGGCAAGTCGTTGATCCCATGCCCCCGAGTCCAGCTCCTTAATGCCCTGAGAGAACCCTGCCGATGCCTTATGCGCGGCTTCCATGGGCCGCCGATCATCTTCAAGTAGCGACTCAGACCACCGGCGCCAAGAGTCCACGAGACTGGTAAGGATGATCAGTCGAAGCCTTCCTCGACCAGTCATGTTTTCTAGGGCCCATTCAAGGTGCATCTGGGACTCTTCATAGTTGCGGGCCCAGAGATTAATTTTACCCAGTAGCTGTGCGGTATCAGCAGTTTGAAAGTGCTCATGAGCCGACTCGGCCAGAGGCAGAGCGGCATCCACATCGTGGCCGCGGCCGGCAAGGTGCCCCGCGAAGTAGTAGGAGATAACAGCCTTACCGGCCTCATCAGCCTTACGCAGGGCCGAGCGGTAAAGGGAGCTGGCCTGGTCGATTTGATCGTTTTGGGAGAGGATGAAGGCTTCCACGCGATCCACCTCCCAGAACTCGGGATTCAGGGCCCGGGCACGCGTCAGATAACTTTGAGCACGGTCGATTGACCCCGCGCGCGACTGCGCCAATGCGAGCCGCAGTAGATGCGCTGTGGGCTCGTCATGAGGCGAACGAACCCTCACAACGTTGGGAGCAAGCTGACGCTTACTCTCGTCCGCACGACGTTGCTCCTCTGAGCGCTTGAATTCCTGCTCTCGCAGCAGTGTCCTACTGATGTCTGCCTTTGGCGGCGGCGCGACTCGACGCAGGAAGTGTTGAGCCGCTTCAGTTATCTGGACTCGTGAAATCAACTCGTCATCGGGATCTGGCTTCTGACTTACCAGAGAACCTGCGCTTAGCTCCTTAACTGCTAGGTTCAGGGCATCGATTGGAGAGTCGGTCAGGACTGCCAGTTCGTCGAATGTCGAAGATCGATCGAGAGCATAGAGAACGGATAGGATTGCTTTTGGTGTTTCACTGAGGGCGTCAAATACCGACCGGACGCAGAAGTCGATCAACTCGTCCTGATCAGTCAAGGTGGGATGAGGTTCTCGCCCGGATTCAACGGAAAGGACGTACCATCGAATAGCCAATGGGCTGAAACGCAGTCGAGTGACAATCTGCTCGACAGTTTCCTGCTTCAGGCTTGCCAAGAATTCGGCCCGCCCCCCGCGCACTCTAGCAAACGACCTGAAGAGCGTCTGTGCGTCTTTCTTCTCTAGCGGGGGAAGAGGGATGCGGCGCTCAATTTGCCCCACGCCGATCCTACTCGTCATTAGGTACGTGACGTTATCGGGGAGCGTTTCATACAGCGTTACGATCTCGCTACCGCTAACCGTTTCGAGGTTATCGATGATGAGTAGCGTCTCAATTCCCTGGAGAGCTTCAGCTAGCTCTTCGGCGCCGCCCTTAAAATCGTCTGCTAGCACCTTACCCAAGGTCTGAGTGGCACCGGTGATGTCGCGCACTGCGCCCGCAATCTCCACGACTCCGTTAGCTGTTAGTCGCTCCGTCTTCAAAGAAGTCCACAGAATGCACTCGTAAGGGGAATCCGGATTGTCAAGGAGTGAATAGGCGACGTCAGACGCGAGGGCTGTCTTACCGATTCCGCCTTCCCCTGTGATAGTGATCATAGGCTCGCGGCGCCTCAAAAGGTGCTTCACTATGGCGCTGCATGCCTGAGCCCTTCCGATAAGGCCAGTGTCGTCGTAGTCGAATGGTGGAAGATTATGGAGAATTCGGTCCGAGTAACGTCGATCTGCGCCGTTGAATGCCGGCTCCCACTCCGGCTCAGCGCTCAACCTGTCCAAGGTGTCACGCATCGTTGGCCAAAATCGACTCTTAAATTCTCGACATGCACTTACCGCCTTTTCGGCGTCACCAGCTTGTAGCGGACGTCCGTGCATAACACGGTTGCGGATCGGTACCAGGATGTCCATTCGTGGCGTGCCATGGCGCAATTCCCGGGCCAGCTCCACGGGGAGTGCTTCCCGATGGCGGTTCAGAATGTCGTACGCCTCACGCATGTCGAGGTATTCGACAATGGAGAGCTCGTCGTCACTGGCGTCTGCGTGACGGCGTTCAGCTGCCCGCACATAGCTGTCGCCCAGAGCCTCGGTCTCACTCATGTGGTCGAGGATGAACCTCAGGATCATCTGCCGTACGTCAGATTCGAACGAGTCCACGAGTACGTAAAGTCGTGCACGCGTCATGCGAGTGTGAAGCAAGTGGCCCCCTCCGCCTTGTGCACCTCAGGCTATGTGAAGGATGACGCCATGTCAGGTGGTCGTCACAGGAACGGCAGGCGCTTGCGGCACGTAGGGTGCATGGGGGCGCACGCTCTGCGCGTTGCGACACAGACACCTGGCCAATCCGCCAAAAGACCCCTTGGTGGGTGCGGTGGCCGGCGGCACGACAGCGGGCTACCGCTCTCCACCGCCGCTGATGTGAGCTGTCGCCAATGTCGGCGTAGACGCTCCCTTCGGCTTATCGCTGAGCTACAAGTCTTCTGTGCGTAGTCTCCTGCGAAGGCTCGTCAAGAGCCGTGCCTGGCAGATCGGTCGGGTGGTGTGCTACTCCCTGGCGGGCCTCATCGGCGTGGGCATCTTCGTCGTCCTCCCGGTCACAGCTCAACTCGGTGGCTGGAACGGCGATGTCGAGGATCTGCCTGTCAGCTCTGGGACTCCGTCGGCCACGTACACCCCAGTTCACTGGACGAGTCAGGGTTACGAGTGCGCAGACGGGTGGTCCTCAGAGTCCATCGGCAGCCGAGGAGCCTGTAGCCATCACGGAGGCGTTGTCTCCGTATTTGAAGGAGACGACGGAACGGTCCTCCGATGCGGAGACGACGAGTACGCGCCTCGCCCAGAAGAACAACAGAAGCAGATCGAAGATTATGGGCGCCTTGTCTGCGTGTCCCGGTGACATCAAGTCTCGACGCGGGTGCTCACGGTCGCACCACAAGCGCACCAGATCGAGCGGGGAACCGCGGGGAATCACGGTGAAAGCAGCCAAGCTCGACAAGGCCATCCCTCGGCCGTCCGCCCAGTTCAGCGGCCCAACGGGCCCCAAATGTTCGCAGCTTCCCAAGCTGATGTCACAACACGCCAAAGGCGCAGCACGAGTTGGCCGGTCCGGCACGCATGTCTCTCGCCGGTGCCGATCATTGCGAGCCTGGCCGCCGCCAGGTCACAGCAGCGGCTCCCCTACCGGGCTCGGTGGTGTCCGCAACGTCTGCATGGCGGCCACCTGGAAGTTTCCCCGCGCCACGAACGCCTTGCCCAGAACCCGGTTCCACCGTTCCCAGTCCGCCCAAGGCGGCTCTCGGTCGGCCTGCTCCATGAGTTCCTCGCGAAGCTGCCGGAACGCGTCCTCTATGCCCCTGACCGCCAGGTCCACGGCCTGCGGGCCGAGAAGCTCTGCACGCTCAAGACGGACACGCACCGCGGTCCACACCTCGGTCAGCTTCTCCTCGGCTGTCTCGGAGGGACCCGGGAGTTCGCCATACTCGCGCGCCTCCTGAACCATGTCGTCCCAGCCGTTCTGGAACTGCTGAAGGTCCCGGATGGCAGCGTCCCAGGCGTCGAGAAATGCGAGGTACGCCTCCTGACGCTGGCCACGCAGCCATTGGCCGTGCTCAACGTGGGCTTGATCGGCGGTCTGGCGGCGGCCAGCAATGAGACCGACGTAAGCGCCCCCAATGCCGAAGACGCCGGCTGCGATGGCGGCGATGATGGCGGCCCAGGCTTCATTCATGGCGTCCATCCTGCCCTGGGCAAGGCGGCGCCTATTCGTCGCAGGAGGGCTCAGCCCAACCAGTCCGATCGCTGCGAAGCCGCCGCACCCGACCGCCAACACCCTCAGATACCCATCCGCCTAGCCCGCCTGACCTCAATACCCTCCCAGCCAGTAGTTCGGGACGAAGAGGTCGCGTGCCACAGCCGTGCCAGATGCCGGGGTCAGCCACGGTCAACACGGGTGTCTAGCGGGCGCGCCCCTGCCCGGTAGCTCCACCAACAGAGCTGCAGGTCACCGGCAAGACGGCCCAGCCTCTCTCCTAAAGCGGGTGTCGCAGGTTCGAATCCTGCCGGGGGCACAGAGAAACACCTGGTCAGAGGCCCTTCCGTCCGACGGACGGGAGGGCCTTCGTACTCGCGGCACACATATGGCACACACGCCGCTGCGGGCAGAGGTGGGGAGCTGTGCGAGATGCCCGCGAACGACGAGCTGGCTCGGCGCCGGTACGAGAAGCTGGTAGACCGCCTGGAGGGCCTGATGCGGGCTTCGCTGAAGCCTCGCTACCGGGGCTACCACGGGCAGCTGATCCTGAGCAGCGGCGATCTTGAGGAGATGGGCGAACTGAAGGACGTCCGTCGTGCTGCACGCGAGGCTGGCCGCCGTCTCGGCTGGCGCCCGAAGACCCACGTCGTCGACGCAAGACTCTTCGTGTATGACGACCGCGAGGTCCCCAGGGAGATCAGCGATCTGGCCGCGGGGGATGCTGCTGACGCCATCGACGCAGAACTCCGAGGCGGCGAGTAGAAGCAAGTACGGTCGGCCGTCGCCGCCCCACCTTTGCTGAAGAGCCTGCACAGCATGCCGGAAATCTGTCGAGCCCTCCCCTGCGGCGGCTCTACCCTTGCCGCATGGCCCATGGAAAGACCTCGTACGTTTGCCTGCCCTGCCGGGCCTCGTACAAGCAGCCCTACCCCAGCCACTACGACCACGACCGGGTCTGTCCACGCTGCGCCAAACCACTGATCCACGTCGGCTCGGCCTTCGCCGCGCCCAAGAGGCGGGACACCGCCGCCTGGCGCACCCTCTCCGTGCTGCTGCACGCCGGTGTGCGCTTCCACAAGAGCTGCTGCGGCGGCCCCGGCTACCGCCCACGCACCCTCAGCGAGGTGCGCGAGCGGATGGCCTACGCCCGGGCCACCGGAGAACCGTTCGCTCAGGCGTTGGTCCGCCGCGACCTGCCCTAACAGCCCGGCAGCAGGGGTCGGCCAAGCGGTTGATCAGCCCCTCGGTAGAAGGACTTGCTGAGCGTGAGTGTGCTGACTTCGCGATGACCGTCTTGTCCTGTGCGTGGCGAGGAGTGATTTTCCACTCCTCAGGCATAGGCGCCCACCATTCGGCGTAAGGCGGGGCGCGTGGGTTTGCCTGAGAGGGCTCTCGGGTACAGCGTGGAAGTCACGGATCGTTCGCGACGGTGCTAAACGCATCTCCCGACGAGCCGGAGGCCCGCATGGCATCGCGACGCGCAGAGCGCCAACCCTCACGTCCCTTCCTCGAACTGCACTGGGGCGGTGTGCACGTGGTTGTCGAGCGAGTGCCGTATCAGGTACTGGCCGTGATCAGCAGCGCAGCCGGCGCACTTGGCGGAGCCATCTTGTTCGGCTGGCGATGACAGCCAGACGGGTACCCGCGCGGTTCAGGAGCCCTGACCGCTACACCACTTCGCAGGACATGCCCCTGCCAAGCGCGGCCCGCCGGCCACTCCGGCCGAAGTCGCCGAGTACCTCGGGGTGCAGGTGAAGACCCTCTGCCAGTGGAAGTACCGGGGCATCGGCCCCAACGGGCACGGGTGGCTGCCCAAATCGCCGCTCCGGCCAGCCCGATTGCCGACCTCGACCCGCCATGGCGAACCCCGTTGACGTAGGTCGCGACCACCTACAGCGCCTGACGGGCTGTCGGCGCGTACCCAAGCAATCGCGCCCGCACCGTTGACGCACTGGCCGGATTGGGCTTCATAATCGGGCACTCGATGTCATCGATGACACAAGTCAACGATGACACCCTTGGTCGGCGGCGTGGACGTCGGCGTCGGCCCAGGGTGTCGCTTTCGGTCCGCCCGCGCCGGAGCCGCACTCACCGCTGCGCGGACGACCGCGGGACAAGGAGACACCATGAGCTCTGTACGCGTATCCCGGCATGCCCGCATACGGATGATGGCGGCGGTGGCAACCGTCTGCGCCCTGTCCGCAGCCCCGCTCGCCCCCCAGGCCGTCGCGGCCGACACCTCGCCGTACACCGAGACCTACAGACCCCAGTTCCACTTCACTCCGGAGAAGAACTGGATGAACGACCCCAACGGTCTCGTCTACTACAAGGGCGAGTACCACCTCTTCTACCAGTACAACCCGAACGGCAACTCCTGGGGCGACATGTCCTGGGGGCACGCGGTGAGCAAGGACCTCGTGCACTGGGAAGAGTTGCCGCTCGCCCTGTCGCACGACGACGAGGAGATGGTGTTCTCCGGCAGCGCCGTGGTCGACTGGAACAACACGACCGGGTTCGGCACGAAGAAGAACCCGCCCATGGTGGCGATCTACACCAGCGCCTACAAGGACGGCGGCAAGCAGGCCCAGTCGCTCGCGTACAGCACCGACCGCGGCCGTACCTGGACCAAGTACCAGGGGAATCCCGTGATCGACATCGACTCCACCAACTTCCGCGATCCCAAGGTCCAGTGGTACGCGCCGACCAAGAGCTGGCTGATGACGGTGTCGCTGTCCGCCGAGCACAAGGTGCAGTTCTACTCGTCCAAGAACCTCAAGGACTGGAAGCTGCAAAGTGAGTTCGGACCGGCTGGTGCGACGGGAGGCGTGTGGGAGTGCCCCGACCTGTTCCCCCTCGCCGTCGACGGCGACAAGAACAACATCAAGTGGGTCCTGGTCGTCAACATCAACCCGGGTGGCATCGCGGGCGGTTCGGCCGCCCAGTACTTCATCGGGGACTTCGACGGCAGGAAGTTCACCGCGGAGGACAAGGGCACTTACACGCCGCCCACCGGCGAGGTCGTGCAGGACTTCGAGGGCGCCGGCTTCGGTGAGTGGACGGCGACCGGAACCGCGTTCGGTCAGGGACCGGCAGCCGGGGCGGTGGACGGTCAGGGAACGGTCGCGGGCTTCGACGGCAAGGGCCTCGCCAACAGCTTCCACGGCGGCGACGGCGCCACCGGCCTCCTCACCTCCCCCTCCTTCACCGTGGACAGCCCCTACCTGAACTTCAAGATCGGTGGCGGGCGGCATCCGCACGAGGCCGGAACCGTCCTGGACAGCACTCCGCCGGAGGGCACGGTCCTCGCCGACTTCGAGAGCGGAACCTACGGCGACTGGACGGCGACCGGGGACGCCTTCGGCACCGCACCGGCCACCGGCACCCTCCCCGGCCAGCAACAGGTCTCCGGATACCTGGACAGCGGCCTGGTCAACACCTTCCTGAACGGTGACTCAACCACCGGCACCCTCACCTCGCCCGAGTTCACCATCGACAAGAAGCACATCAACTTCCTCATCGGCGGCGGCAACCACCCGGCCGGCTCCGCCAACCCCACCGCCGTCGAGCTCCTCGTGGACGGCCAGGTCGTCCGCAGCGCCACCGGAAAGGACGCCGAGGCTCTCAACTGGGCCTCCTGGGACGTCAGCGAACTCGCCGGCAAGAAGGCGCGGATCAGGATCGCCGACGACAACACCGGCGGCTGGGGCCACCTCAACGTCGACCACATCGTGCTGTCCGACACCCAGGCCCAGCGCGTCTCCCAGGAGACGTCCGTCAACCTGCTCGTCGACGGCCAGGTCGTCCGCAGCGCGACCGGCGCCGACAGCGAGACCCTGGACTGGGCGTCCTTCGACATGCGCCCGTACGTCGGCAAGAAGGCGCAGATCCAGATCCGCGACATGAACACCGCCGGCTGGGGCCACGTCCTGGCCGACCAGTTCACCGCCGCTGACAAGCCCGCCAAGTCCGTCGTACAGCGCGCCGACTGGGCCGACTACGGCAAGGACTACTACGCGGCGGTGTCCTGGGAGAACGCGCCGGGCGGCAAGCGCTACATGATCGGCTGGATGAACAACTGGGACTACGGCGGCTCCGTCCCCACCTTCCCGTGGCGGGGCGCGCAGAGCGTTCCGAGGGAGATGGCCCTGCGCACCGTCGACGGCCGGATCCGGCTGACCAGCAAGCCGGTGGGCAGCCTGGAGTCCCTCCGCCAGAAGCGCCCGGCGACGGCGTCCGACGTCACCGTCAAGAGCACCTCCAAGCCTCTGACCGGCCCCACGGCCAAGGGCAAGGCACTCGACATCGAGGCGACCTTCTCCCTGAGGGACGCCGAACGCTTCGGCCTGAAGGTCCGCACCGGCGCCAATGGCGAGGAGACCGTCATCGGCTACGACACCACGACCCAGGAGCTGTACGTCGACCGCACCCGCTCCGGTGCCGGTGACTTCAACAGCACCTTCCCCGGCGTCCAGACCGCACCCCTGAAGGCCAAGAACGGCAAGGTCAAGCTGCGGATCCTGGTCGACTGGTCGTCCGTCGAGGTCTTCGGCGGCAGCGGAGAGGCCGTGATCACCGACCAGATCTTCCCCGACCCCTCCAGCACCGGCGTCGAGGTCTTCGCCGAGGGCGGCACCGCCACCCTCGACCACATGCAGATGTGGCAGCTGAAGTCCATCTGGCAGTGACGAGCCGCGGGTCCGCGCGCCGGTCGGCCGGGAGCGGCTTCCGGCGCGCGGCTCCGCTCGTTACGGATGCGTGGTCAGCGGATCGAGGAACGTCAGTACGGAGGCGTCCTCCTCGATCAGCGGCGTGAGGGCGGCGTTGAACGGGGCGCCGTACGAGGCGTCCAGGTGCGTCTTGAAGGCGTCTTCGTCCCGGTAGACCTCGAAGATCCAGTAGGCGCGCGGGTTGGCCGCCCTGGTGTAGACGTCAAAGGCCAGGTTGCCTTCCTCTTCGCGCACCTTCAGGGCGTAGTCCTGGATCAGGCGGGCGACCTCGTCCTCCGCTCCCTCTCGGGCGGTGAACTCGGCGAGCAGGGTTTTCGTCACGGTTTCGTGTCCTTGTCAGTGGGTGAAGTCGCTGCTCTTCTCTTGGAACGCGCCGGCAGAACGGGCACGTTGCGGGCAGTCGCTGAGCGGCTTCGGGCGGGCGACGGCCACGGGCGTTGCCGATTTGTGACGGGTGCAAGGCATTGACGTTGCCTGGAGGCGGAGTCCATCATCCTCGCCAAGCAGTGTCAACGATGACATAAGTCAACGATGACACCTCTGGGACGGCATGCCCCGATGCCGACCGCTCGCCCGCAATCCCGCAGGAGTCGTTCATGTCACGCATCTCTCGTCTGCCCTCCTCCGTGCTCAGAGCCGCCGCGTGCACGGGTATCGCGGCCCTCACCCTGACCGCCTGTGGATCCGGCTCCAGCTCGGGCACCGCGGACGCCGGATCGGGCAGCGTCAAGGTCGGTCTGATCACCAAGACCGACACCAACCCGTTCTTCGTGAAGATGAAGGAGGGCGCCGAGCAGGCCGCCAAGGAGAACGGTGTCGAACTGTCCACCGCAGCGGGCAAGTTCGACGGGGACAACGCCGGTCAGGTCACCGCCATCGAGAACATGGTCGCCGCCGGGGTGAAGGGCATCCTGATCACGCCGAGCGACTCCAAGGCGATCGTGCCGGCGATCGAGAAGGCCAAGGCCAAGGGCGTCCTGGTCATCGCCCTGGACACCCCGACCGACCCGGAGAGCGCGGTCGACGCCCTCTTCGCCACCGACAACCTCAAGGCAGGCGAGCTGATCGGCGAGTACGCCAAGGCCGCCATGAAGGGCAAGCCGGCCAAGATAGCCACCCTCGACCTCGCACCGGGTGTCTCCGTCGGCGTCCAGCGGCACAACGGCTTCCTGAAGGGCTTCGGCATCAAGGAGGGCGACCCCTCCGTCGTCTGCTCCCAGGACACCGGCGGCGACCAGGCCAAGGGGCAGACCGCGATGGAGAACTGCCTGCAGAAGTCGCCCGACATCAACGTCGTCTACACCATCAACGAACCGGCCGCCCTGGGCGCGTACACCGCACTGAAGGCCAAGGGCCGGGAGAAGGACGTCCTGATCGTCTCCGTCGACGGCGGCTGCACCGGCACCCAGGCCGTCAAGGACGGCAAGATCGCCGCGACCTCGCAGCAGTACCCACTGAAGATGGCCGCCGAGGGCGTCAAGGCCGTCGCGACGTACGCCAAGGACGGCAAGAAGGCGTCCGGTTACACCGACACCGGCGTCACGCTGATCACCGACAAGGCACAGGACGGTGTTACGTCCAAGGACACCGCCTACGGCCTGGAGAACTGCTGGGGCTGAGCCGCCGACCCCCGGCTGCCGCCGTTCGAAACCCCTCAGCGGGGCGGCCGGCCCCTCCTCCCCGGCCGGGGACGGCCGCCCCTCGTCCTCTTGCCGTCCGACAAGGACTGACCTTGCCATCCGACGAGGACTGACAAGGACTTATGTCTTCCGACAAGGACCTCGCATGACTGCCACGTCCACGCCCCCCTCCACGTCCACGCCGTACGCCGAGCTCAAAGCACCGACCACGGTCCGCAGACTGCTCACGCAACCGACCACCGGCCCGCTGGTCGCCCTCCTCCTGGCGTGTGTCTTCTTCTCCGTCTCGACCGACCAGTTCCTCACCGGCGGGAACTTCTCGCTGATCGTGCAGCAGGTCATGGTCGTCGGCACGCTGGCCATCGGCCAGACGCTGATCATCCTCACCGCGGGCATCGACCTGTCCTGCGGAGCCGTGATGGCGTTCGGCAGCATCATGATCGCCAAGATGGCGGCCGAGGGAAGTTTGCCGCCGCTGGTCGCCATCGCATTGGGCCTGGTCGTCTGCGGCGGCTTCGGCCTGCTCAACGGGGCGCTGGTGCAGAAGATCCCGCTGCCGCCGTTCATCGTGACCCTCGGCATGCTCAACGTGGCGTTCGCGCTGACGCACATCTACTCCGAGGAGCAGACGGTCACCAACCTGCCCGGCCCGCTGACGGCCCTCGGGCAGACCTTCCCGCTCGGCAACACCGACATCACCTACGGCTCGCTGGTCACCATCGCCCTGTTCCTGGCCTTCGCCTACGCGCTGAGCAGCACCAGCTGGGGCCGGCACGTCTACGCCCTGGGCAACAGCCCGGAAGCGGCGCGGCTGAACGGCATCCGCACCTCCCGACTGACCATCGGCGTCTACACCGTGGCCGGCCTGCTGTACGGCATCGCCGCCCTGCTGCTCATCTCCCGCACCGGAGTCGGCGACCCGCAGGCCGGGCAGACCGACAACCTCGACAGCATCACCGCCGTGGTCCTCGGCGGAACCAGCCTCTTCGGCGGACGCGGCTCGGTCCTGGGCACGTTCATCGGCGTCCTCATCGTCGGCGTGTTCCGCAACGGCCTGCAGCTGATGGGCGTCGCCTCGATCTACCAGACCCTGATCACCGGTGTTCTGGTGATCCTCGCGGTGACCGTCGACCAGATCTCGAGGAAGAAGGCCCGTTGACCATGACCGCCACCAGCTCCCCCACCCCCGTCCTGCAGGCCCGCGGTCTGGTCAAGCGCTACGGCCACGTCACCGCCATCGACGGCGCCGACTTCGATCTGCTGCCCGGCGAGGTCCTCGCCGTCATCGGCGACAACGGCGCCGGCAAGACCAGCCTGATCAAGGCCCTCACCGGAGCGGTGGTCCCCGACGCGGGCGAAATACGCCTCAACGGGAAGCCCATCACCTTCTCCGGTCCGCAAAGTGCTCGTGCCCACGGCATCGAGACGGTCTACCAGGACCTCGCCGTGGCCGCCTCCATGGACATCGCGTCGAACATGTTCCTCGGGCGCGAGCTCCGCCGCCCCGGCATCCTCGGCAGCGCCTTCCGCATGCTCGACAAGAAGCGCATGCGGCAGGAGGCCGCCGAGCACATGGCGGACCTGAAGATCGGCCTGCGCTCGCTGACCCAGTCGGTCGAGACCCTCTCCGGCGGACAGCGGCAGGCCGTGGCGGTCGCCCGCGCCGTCGCCTGGGCCCGCAGTGTCGTCGTCATGGACGAACCCACCGCCGCCCTCGGCGTCAAGGAGTCCGGTCAGGTCCTGGACCTCATCCGCCGCGTCCGCGACAAGGGCATGCCGGTCGTCCTGATCAGCCACAACATGCCGCACGTCTTCGAGATCGCGGACCGAATCCACGTCCACCGACTGGGCAAGCGCGCTGCTGTGATCAAGCCCTCGGACTACTCCATGGCGGAGGTCGTCGCCATCATGACCGGCGCGCTCAGCGTCGACGAGGCCGGAGGTACTGTCGTAGCGGATTCCCAGGCCGCGAAGGCCGCGGGAGTTCAGGCCAACTGAAGCACTCACAGGTTCCGGCCGAGGCCGCGACCGGAACCGACGAGACAGGAGACCGTTTCCTCCATGGCAGCGAACCGCCGCCCGACCATGGCAGACGTCGCCCGAGAGGTGGGCGTCAGCGCCAAGACCGTCTCCCGGGTCCTCAACGAGGACGGATACGCCTCGGAACAGACCAGGAAACAGGTTCTCGCCGCCGTGGCCAAGCTCGGCTTCCAGCCGAACCTCATGGCCCGCAACATCCGCGTCGGCGGCCCGGACACCACCATCGGCCTGGTCATCCCCGACCTCGGCAACCCCTTCTTCGGAGCCGTGGCCCGCGGCATCGAGGACACCGTCCGCGAACGCGGGCTGACGCTGCTCATGGGCTCCTCCGCGGACGACCCCGACCGCGAACGCGCCCTGACGGACAAGTTCCTCGCCCGCCGCATCAGCATCCTGATCGTCGTGCCGTCCGTCGGCGCCGACCACTCCCACCTCAAGTCGCACCGTGCGGCGGGGCTGCCCATCGTCTTCCTCGACCGACCAGGAGTCGGCCTGTCCACGGACAGCATCGTCAGCTCCAACCGCGCGGGGGCCCAGGACGGCGTCGCCCACCTGATCGCCCACGGGCACCGCCGCATCGGATTCGTCGGCGACCTGCCCGTCAAGCTGTACACCCGCCGCGAACGCCTCGCCGGTTACCGCGCGGCCCTGCAGGAGGCCGACATCCCCTACGACCGCTCGCTGGTCGCCGACGCACACGACCAGCAGGGCGCGGAGGCCGCGACCTCCCACCTCCTCGAACTGGCCGATCCCCCCACCGCGTTGTTCGCCGGCAACAACATCATGGCGCTGGGCATCGTCGCCGAACTCGCCCGCAGCAAGCGCAAGGACGTAGCCGTCGTGGCCTTCGACGACGTATCCCTCGCCGAGGCACTGGAACCGGCCCTGACCGTCGTCGCCCAGGACCCCGAGGAAATCGGCCGCAGCGCCGCCACCACCGCCCTGGCCCGCCTCGACGGCGACCGCTCCCGGGCGCGCACCATCACCGTTCCCACCCACCTGATCGTCCGGGGATCGGGGGAGCAACCCGCGCCCAAGCGGTAGGCGGCTTGCCCACCAGGGGGGTCCCCTTGGAACGGATTCAGCACACATGAGGACGGGACGCACCGCGAACACGCGAGAACCATGGAGGGGTGTTTTCCCAGCTCAGACGCGCCAGCCTTGACGTTTACCCAGGTCAGAGCCCTGCCCCGGAAAAACTCCTAAAGCGGGTGTCGCAGGTTCGAATCCTGCCGGGGCACAGCGAGAAGGGCCAGCTCAGGAGGTTTCCTCCCAGGCTGGCCCTTCGGCGTTTCAGGGGGCGTGCCACAGGCGTGCCGCTAAGCGTCCCAGAGCGCTCCCAGGGCAAGCAGCTCGCCTCGGTACTCGATTCGGTCCGCCCACTGAGTGGGCCAGGCCTCCGCGCCCAGCCAGGCGCCCGCGAAGGCACCGGTGAGGCAGGCGATCGAGTCCGAGTCGCCGGAGGAGCAGGCAGCTCGGCGCAGGGCGGTGACGGGCTCCTCGGGGAAGAGCAGGAAGCACAGCAGGCCGGTGGCGAAGGCCTCTTCGGCGACCCAGCCCGCACCGGTGGCCAGGCACGGGTCGATCTCCGGTGAGACGGTGCGCACGGCCTCCTGGAGCCGGCCGAGGATCTCCAGGCACTCGTCCCAGCCGCGCGCGATGAAGTGTTCGGGGGTGGGGTCCTGGGAGCGGGTCCAGAGGTCGCCGAGCCAGGTGTGGTGGTAGCGGGTGCGGTTGTCGCAGGCGTACGACCGCAGTTGGCCGACGAGTCCGGCGGGGTCGGCGCCCTGGGCAAGCAGGTGCACGGCGCGGGCGGTGAGGTCCGAGGCTGCCAGGGCCGTCGGGTGGCCGTGGGTGAGCGCGGACTGCAACTGGGCGGCACCGGCGCGCTGTGCGTCGCTGAGCCCGGGGGCGAGCCCGAGGGGGGCCACGCGCATGTTGGCGCCGCAGCCCTTGGAGCCGATCTGGCTGGCCTCCTGCCAGACCCGTCCGTCCACCTTCAGCAGATTGCAGGCGGTCAGGCAGGTGTTGCCCGGGGCCCGGTTGTTCTCCGGCGACTGGTACCAGTCGACGAACTCCTCGCGCAGCGGCCGCTCCAGCCGCTTCGGGACGAGCATGCCCCGGCCCAGGGCGGTCCTGAGTGCGCGTCCGAGGGCGAGGGTCATCTGCGTGTCGTCGGAGACGAAGGCGCGCTTCGGCAGCTCCATCTCCCGCCAGGGACCGCACTTGGCGAGGATCGAGGGCACGTCATTGAACTCGGTCGGGAAGCCGAGGGCGTCCCCGAGGGCGAGCCCGATCAGTGCTCCGGTCGCGGCGCGTTTGCTCACTGTCGTCGTGGTCATGCAGGAAGCCCCTTCCCCCGCTTATCGTCAAGGCGACCATAAGCGGGGGAAGGGGCTCCTCACAACCTCCGGAGCCCGCCCTGATCCGGCCTGATCCAGACCAAAGGCCCATCCGCGTCATCAGCTCCCGCGTGCCGGCCCCGGCCGTGGAGGCCAGCGTGCAGGACATGACCGTCACGGCCTGGAGCGGCGAACTGCTCCAGGTGGCGCGTCACCTCGCCGAGCAGTTCGGCCGGGAACGAGAGGGTCAGCCCGTGCCACAGCCGTGCCAGAAGGAGCGGGGAATCACGGCGGCTCTAGGAGACTGACGACTCCTCAGGCAGGCACCAGCACGAGCACGGATCCCGCGGGTCAGCCACCACGCGGCCCAACCTCGCTCCTCAAGCGGTGCTCTCCCCGCCGAGGTTGGGCTCAGCCTTCCTGCTCCTCGACAAGGCCGCACGAAGGGAAACGACTCCAAGAACTCCCGTCGCGCGGGATCCGGCTCGGCTTCGGCCAGGTCGGTGAGCACCTGCATGAGGCGTTCGCGCTGGGCGATCGACGCTGATATCGGGGAGCCGGGTGCGGTCGGCGGGTGCTCACCGCTTGCTCCTCTGCCTTCCCGGCTCCCCGCGACCCAGCCCGGCGTTCAGTACTGCTCGGTCTCCACGAAACCCGTGCTCCCGTTGTCGTCCGCGTCGAAGGCAGCAGCGGTCGGGTCGAATCCGGGCGGGCTGTCCTTGAGCGCGAGACCCAGGCCGGCCAGCTTCGCCTTGACCTCGTCGATCGACTTCGCACCGAAGTTGCGGATGTCGAGGAGGTCGGCCTCGGAGCGTGCCAGGAGCTCTCCCACGGAGTGGACGCCCTCACGCTTGAGGCAGTTGTACGACCGGACGGTGAGTTCCAGCTCCTCGATCGGCAGCGCCATGTCGGCGGCGAGCGCGGCGTCCGTCGGGGACGGACCCATGTCGATGCCCTCGGCGTCGATGTTGAGCTCACGGGCGAGCCCGAACAGCTCGACCAGCGTCTTACCGGCGGAGGCCATCGCGTCACGCGGACGCATCGCCTGCTTGGTCTCGACGTCGACGATCAGCTTGTCGAAGTCGGTGCGCTGCTCGACACGCGTGGCCTCGACCTTGTACGTGACCTTCAGAACCGGCGAGTAGATGGAGTCGACCGGGATACGGCCGATCTCCTGGCCCACCTGCTTGTTCTGCACGGCGGAGACGTAACCACGGCCACGCTCGACCGTGAGCTCCATCTCCAGCTTGCCCTTGCCGTTGAGCGTGGCCAGGACGAGGTCGGGGTTGTGCACCTCGACACCGGCCGGCGGCGCGATGTCGGCGGCGGTGACCAGACCCGGGCCCTGCTTGCGCAGGTACATCACGACCGGCTCGTCGTGCTCCGAAGAGACGACCAGCTGCTTGATGTTGAGGATCAGGTCGGTGACGTCCTCCTTGACGCCCGGCACGGTGGTGAACTCGTGCAGGACACCGTCGATGCGGATGGACGTGACCGCCGCACCGGGGATCGAGGACAGAAGGGTACGACGCAGGGAGTTGCCGAGGGTGTAGCCGAAGCCCGGCTCCAGCGGCTCGATCACGAACCGGGAGCGGAACTCGTCGACGACCTCTTCGGTCAACGAGGGACGCTGAGCGATCAGCACGAGGAATTGCCTCCAGTGTTTGGCGCCCGCTATGTGACGCCGTAGACACCACGAAGGGTACGGGCGGTTCGGCCGCCTATGAGGCCGAACCGCCCGTACCCGCCCGTCTTCCGGCCGGTCAGCATGCTCAGGGCTTGCCGAGTGAAGTCCACTGATCACTACTTCTGATCCTGAGAGCCGGCCACCAGCGCAGTTCGTAGGCGCATACTGGGGGTAATGACAAAGCCTGCTGCACCGAAGCGTCACTTGCCCACCAGCCCCTTCAAGGCCCCGGTCGCGCCTGCTCCCAAGCACTTCGCCGTGGGCGACCAGGTCACACACGACATGTACGGCCTCGGCCGAGTGATCGGCATCGAGGATGGAATCGCCGCGCTCGTGGATTTCAGCTCGGCACAGATGCGGATCTTGAGCCCGTACGCCAAGATGACCAAGCTGTAGAACCGCTGTGCCCGGTCACGGCACGCCAGGCCCCATCAGGGGCCTGCAACGAAAGGCAGACCTCTCATCGACCTGACGACGCTGTTCTCCGCCCTGGAAGGGCAACCCCGCCGTTCCGCTGCAGTATCGCCGCCTCCGACGACAGAACCCTTCCAGGCCCCGGACTTCGGAGAAGACGAGATCTTCTGGTCCGAGGATGCTCAGGTGCCCGCCCCGGGCACGCGTGCGGCGCGGTCCAAGGCTGCCTAGCGGTGGTTTCGCCAGCTCCCGGCGGGCTGTCTCCGGTGCTGCGGTGAGGAGTGCGGCCGTCTGGTTTCCGTCTCATTCGGCCCCGTTCACGGTCGTTCAGGCGAGAATGCAGGTGAACGCCCTGGCACACAGCCCAGCACCCGCCAACGCAGTTGGAAAGCGTGCGCCTGCCCCCAGTCCGCGCGAGAGGTGGAGCGCGGCTGGCGCTGGCAGGTTGTCTCCTGGCCATCGACGAAGCCCGACCGTCGGTTAGGTCCCGGACGAAGTTTCCGGGCCGCCCCCAGACAGGCCGGGGATGCAACCATTCCCTTCAGAGCTGGAAACCCCGGAAGCCAGCCGCGCACTGGAGACCATAGCTACGGGCACTGACAACGGAGACCCGGCCGGTGATCGACCATCAGCGACAGCCGGCAAGGCCCCGCACCGTCCAACCCGAGGAGGCGTGCAGGCGGCAGCCAGGAGCGGAGTCACGGCCGTTCCAAGGGTGCCGCGGCGCGGACCAAGTCGCACACCTGGTCGGAGCTGTAGGGAGCCAGGCCGACGACAGTTGCTCACGGCTGGGGGCCGGGCGCGTCGGTCGAAGACGGTGATCACCCGCGGGTCAGGCCCAACTCGCCCGCGCGTACTCCGGCTTGGAATCGCGAGCCCGCGTTGAGGGCGACGAGCAGTTCCGCGACCCGGCGGCGGTAGGTGCGCAGCGACATGCCGAGTTCCCGTGCGGCTGCCTCGTCGGTGACGCCCGAGCCCAGGGCGCGCAGGACCCTGGCGGTCTGGGCGTCGATCCGGGGTCGTTCCGCATCCAGGAAGGCGGCCAGGTCGGCGGCGCTCTCCCAGGCGGCTTCGAACAGCGCGTAGGCGCCGCCGACCAGGGCCGGCGCGGCGCTCATGGTGTATGTGCGGTGGCTGTGAGCGGCTGCGGCAGGTGACACCGGGTCGGTGAGGATCATGGTTCGCCGGTCGATGATGACGGTTCCCTGGGGGAGCGGGGTGGTTGCGATCCGCACCTGGAAGCCGTGGGCGGCCATCTCGCGCAGGGCTTCCCGGTCGCGCTCGTCGGCGAGGACGGCGGGACTGTACAGCTTGCGTGCCTGAAGTGCTCCGCCTCTGCGCATCTGGAGGCGGGCGGCCTCACGGGCGCCCGGCCAGGTGTCGAGGTCGCGGGCGACATGGACCCATTCCGCGTCGTCCGACTCCGCCAGGGGCTTGATCCGCGCCCAGAACTCAAGATCACCGCGGAGCTCCATGACCTGTGACATAGGTCCATTGTGCCGTTGGCAGCAAAATGCCACGGGCTCGTCGGCGGCTTCCCGGCCGTGCAGGCTCAAGACCATGAGCAACAGATTCCGCCTCGGTGGCGACCTGGATGTGAACCGGCTCGGTTTCGGCGCCATGCGCCTGCCGTCGAAGGACGGCATGGGCGGTCCCGCCCGCGATCCCGAGGCCGGCCGTGCCGTGCTGCGCCGCGCCGCGGAACTCGGCGTCGATCACATCGACACCGCCGATTTCTACTTCAGCCACGGCGGTACGGTGCGCGCGAACACCCTGATCCGCGAGGCTCTGCACCCTTACCCGTCCAACCTGGTGATCGCCACCAAAGTGGGCCCCATCGTCCGGCAGGACGGTTTCACGCAGGGCACCCCCGCCGACATGCGCGGCCTGGTCGAGGCCAACCTGGAAAGCCTGGGCCTTGACCGCCTCGACCTGGTCTACCTGCGCATCGGTCTCATGACGCCCCCGCACGGCGAGTCGATCGCCGCACGCTTCGAGGCGCTGGCCGCGCTGCGCGAGGAGGGCCTGATCCGGCACCTCGGCCTCAGCAACGTCGACACCGGTCACCTCGCGGAGGCTCAGGCCATCGCGCCCGTCGCGGCCGTGCAGAACCAGTTCCACGCCGGCCGGCGTGACGACGTCGGCCTTCTGAGCGCCTGCGAAGAGGCCGGCATCGCCTTCGTGCCCTTCTTCCCGCTCGGTGGCGGCCGGGACCTCGACGACAAGCGTCTGGCCGAGGTGGCGGCCAGGCACCGCGCCACCGTTTCCCAGATCGGCCTGGCCTGGCTGCTGGCCTCCTCCCCGGTGACCCTGGCCATCCCGGGCACGGGGTCCCTCCCCCACCTGGAGGGCAACATGGCCGCCGCCGCGATCACCCTCACCGAGGAAGACCTCGCCGACCTCGCGTGACATCGACCGACCTGACCACGCAGACGAAAGATGCCCCTGCCATGAAGCTGTTGATCCTCGGTGCGACCGGACCCACCGGTCGCCATGTCGTCGACCTGGCCCTGCGCTCAGGTGACCAGGTCACCACCATGGTCCGTAACCCGGCGGCGCTGGGCGACCTGGCGGATCAGGTCACTGTTGTCACCGGAGACGCGACCTCCCGCCGTGATGTCTCCACCGCACTGGCCGGGCAGGATGCCGTCATCGCCGCCCTCGGCAGAGGCAATTCGGTGGTCGCCGACGACCTCTTCACGCGCTCCTCGGCGGCCTTGATCGCCGCAGCCGGGGAAACGGGCGTTTCCCGGTTGGTGTGGCTGTCGTCGTTCGGGGTCGGCCACACTCTCGCGTGGTCGAGCGCCCCTCAGAAGCTGATGTACCGCACGTTCCTGCGATCGATCTACGCGAACAAGGAGATCGCCGACAACAGCATCCGCTCCAGCGGGCTGGACTGGACCGTGGTCTACCCGACCAGGCTGACCCACGGCCCGGCCAAGGGTACGTACCGCGCGGACGATCGGCTGCCGATGAAGGGCAACCCGACGATCAGCCGGGCGGACGTCGCCGCCTTCATGCATCGGGCGGCACACGGGAACGAGTGGATCCACCGCACAGCCGTCATCTCGGACTGAGCGTCCGCACCGCTTATGACAGTCGTTATAGACGGGTGTAACCTGAGCGGCGGCTATAACGACTGTCATAGGAGGATGCCGTGACGATCATCACCGTGAACGCCCCGAAGGGACGCCTGAGCAAGGAGCAGCGCCGAAAGCTGGCCGAGACGCTGACGGATGCGGTGCTCGTGCCGGAGGTCGGGCAGTTCGCCCCGGCCGCGCGGGTCGGGTTCCAGGTGCACTTCGTCGAGCGTGAGGCCGACATGACGGCCATCGGCGGACGGCTCCTCGCAGATGCCGGCCCGGACGCCGACGTCATGGTGATCGACGTGACGGTGATGGACGGGGACTGGCGGCAGGAGGTCCGGGCCGAGGTCATCGAACGCGTCCTGGCCGCGATGGCCGACGCCTGCGGACTCACCGAGCCGCCCCCGGCCTGGTGGGTCACCTTCCGGGTGATCGACGAGGGCAGCTGGGGCTCACGCGGCGGCGTGCTCTCCGTCCTCTCCCTCCTCGACAGCGGTGTGTTCACCGAGGACAAAGCCAAGGCCGTCCGCGCCGCTCTCGGCGCGTGACCGGGCCCGCGCGTCCGCCTTCCCGACGTCAGGAACCTGAGCACGAGAAGCTGCAGGCATCAGGGCGCCGACCCCGCCCAGTGCGCCCCTTGGGGGGTCAGCCCCTGATCGCGCCGGCGACAAGGGCCTCCAGTTGCTCGGCGGTGCGGTCGAGCGGCTCCGTGCTGCGCTTGGCGCGACACATGGCGACCGTGCCCTCGACGGACGCGACGACGAGCGTCGCGAGCTGCGTGGCCCGCTCGGCCTCGGCGCCGTGCGCCCGCAGGGAGGCGGCCAGCAGGCTCTCCCACTGATCGAACACCTCGGCCGCGGCTGCCAGGGCGGGCGGGATCTCGTCGGCCGGGGGTTCCTCGATGGCCACGGCCAGGACGGGGCAGCCGGCGCGGAAGTCGCTCTCGACGACGATCGTGCGCCACAGGGCGAGGAACGCCCGCAGCCCTTCGACAGGCCCCGCTTCCAGTTCCTTGCGCAAGGCGCGGGCGACCCACTCACCCGTGTACCGGACGGCTTCCGTGGCCAGCTGCTGCTTGCCCTCGGGGAAGTAGTGGTACGTCGAGCCGAGCGGCGCCTTGGCGTGCTTGGCCATCTCCCGGATGCTCGTGGCGCTCAGACCACGCCGACTGATCATGTCGGCGGCCCCGGCCACGATCCGCTCGCGTGACGGCGTACTGCTCTTGGCCACCTGCACACATCCCCTCTGGCTATAACGACCGTCATAGTCTACCGTGACCTCTCGTTATAACGATCGTCATAGCAAGTGGCCGGCGAAGAAACGAAGGAGCCGCCATGCCCATGATCCGGCTGACCGCCCCCACCGGTTCCCTGACCGAACAGGGCCGCACCACCATCCAGCGCGACCTCGCCGCGGTGTTGCTGCGCTGGGAGGGCGCACCCGACACCGCCTTCTTCCGTGCGCAGGCGTGGAGCTACCTGGTCGAGTTGCCGGAGAGTGCGCAGACCACCGCGGAGGACGACGCGCCGCGTTTCCTGGTGGAGGTCACCGTCCCGCAGGGGGCCCTGTCCGAGCGACGCAAGGCGGGCCTGGTCGAGGACGCGACGAAGACCGTCCTGGCCGCGGCCGGCCTCACCGCCGACGACGCCCTGCGCGTCTGGGTGCTGGTGCACGAACAGCCCGACGGCACCTGGGGCGCGGGCGGCTCCGTCATCCGCTACGCCGACCTGGTGGCACTGGCGAAGGGGCAGCGCACCGATGCGTGAACTGACCTACGTCGCCAAGCGCACCGTCGAGTGGCGCGAGGCGCCCGACCCCAAGCTCCAGTCCGACCGCGAGGCGATCGTCGCGCCCGTGGCCGCCACCCCCTGCGACGTCGACTCCTCCATCCTGGCCGGCCATGGCTTCATCGATCCGCCCTTCGCCCTCGGCCACGAGTGCGTCGCCCGGGTCGTGGAGACCGGCGACGCCGTCACCGCAGTAGCCCCCGGCGATCTGGTCGTCGTCCCCTGGTCCATCAACTGCGGCACCTGCGACCGCTGCCGCGCCGGACTGACCGCGCACTGCACCACCGTCCCCTACATGGCGATGTACGGCGCACCGATCGGGGGCAGCTGGGGCGGACTCTTCTCCGACCTGGTCCGCGTGCCCTACGCCGACGCCATGCTCGTACCCCTGCCCACCGGCCTCGCCCCGGTCGCCATGGCCTCCGCCAGCGACAACTGGTCCCTGGCCTGGCGCCTGGTCGCACCCCATCTCAAGGCCCGCCCCGGAGCACGGGTGCTGGTCGTCGCCCGTGGAAGCATCGGCCTGTACGTGTGTGACATCGCCCGCACCCTCGGCGCCTCCTCGGTGCTCTACGTCGACCCCGAGCCCGAACACCGCGAACTCGCCCGCACCTTCGGAGCCGCCACCGCCGAGACCCTGGAGCCGACCCCGCAGGGCTTCGACATCGCCGTCGAGGCCACCGGCCGCGTCGACCAGCTCGCCCTGGCCGTCAAGTGCCTGGCTCCGGAAGGGATCTGTGAATCGGCGGGCAACCACTTCCGCCCCGGCGAGCTGCCCCTGCTCGACATGTACCTCACCGGCGTCACCCTGCGCATCGCCCGCGACAACGTCCGCTCCCACATCCCCGACGCCCTCGCCCTCGCCGCCTCCGGCAAG
The DNA here is from genome assembly GCF_042731325.1 of Streptomyces sp. NPDC059866. Lineage (NCBI taxonomy): Bacteria > Bacillati > Actinomycetota > Actinomycetes > Kitasatosporales > Streptomycetaceae > Streptomyces > Streptomyces sp. NPDC059866. The sequence continues at coordinate 303,141 of NZ_JBHWJT010000006.1, forward strand.
GTCGCCCCCGAACGGGTCGTCTCCCACGTCATCGACTGGGAGGACCTGCCGACCGCGCTGCCGGAGAAACACCTCAAGCCGGTCTTCGTCCGGACAGATGACTGACCGCCCCCGACCGCAGCCCCAGCCCCACCACCCCAGCGCAGCGAGAAACCCGATGCACATCTCCCCCACCGGCCCGTCGGCCACCGCCGACGAGGAACTGGAACATCAGAAGGCGGCCATCACCCGCCTCGGCCACGAACTGCGCGGCCTGGTGGAGGCCACCGTCCGCACCGCCGCCTCCCCGGAAACCCTTCACCGGGTGGCGGACGGCGTCCGCACCATTACCGGACAGCTCACGGGGCGACGGCGCGCGAGAGCCGAGATCCCCGAGGTGGACGAATTCCCGGCGGGGACGAGGATCTACAGCCCGGTCACCGGAGCCGGCAGCCCGCTCGCGCCGCCGGTGAAGGTCACGCCCACCGCCGATGGGCTGACCGGCGAGTGCACCCTCGGCATCGCCCACGAAGGCCCGCCCGGCTACGGCCACGGCGGCATGAGCGCCATGCTCCTGGACGAACTCATGGGCCGCGCCTGTACGGCAGCCGGAATGCCCGGCCTGACCGTCTCTCTTCAGATGCGCTACCACCGCCCGGTCCCGCTGGAAACCACGCTGCTGATCCTTGCCCGCGTCACCGGCACAGATGACCGCAAGATCTTCGTGAGCGGTTCGATCGCCAGCCGGACAGACCCTGACGCAAGCCTCGTCACGGCCGACGGGATCTTCGTTGCCCCCGACCTTCACCGCGCCCGCGCCTTGTTCCCAGGGCTGCAGCGCGCCTGAGCTGCCGGTTCCACGTCCACGTCCCGGACCGATCATGGTCCGGGGCGTTTGGCGTCAGGTTCCTGCCGCCGTGTCCCGTGACACGTCTGTGACAGTCGGCGGACACCGTCGTGAAGTCGCCCGGGCAGGCTTTTCAAAAGAGGGCAAATAGCACTATTCGGGCATACATCTCCTGCTTCCGCGGGTGTGAGCAGTGATGACCGAGCCGATCCGTCGGAGGAAATCCCATGAGCCTCACAGCCACCATGCCGTACGTCGAAGCCCCCGCACCTGCACTGGCTCCGCGTGAGCGGGAGACACTGCGCCACATCGCCGAAGGGCGCACCTACCTGCAAACGGCCCGCCACATGGGGCTCTCCAAGCACACGGTCGACGCCTATCTCCGACGTATCCGGGCCAAGCTCGACATCAACAGCACGGCCGAACTCACCCGACTGGCCATCTCCCTGGGGCTGTGACGCCCGGCCGTCCGAGTCCGACCGACCGGGCGGGAGCAGTCGATCCGCGACACCGGTGTCGCCATGCCTGCACCACGAGAACTCGTCGAAACAGACATCCCACCCACAACATCGTCAACATTGATCAGACGCCCTCCAACTGCGTGACAACGCCGACGTACGGCGGCGAACGACCGCGCACACCCCGTTCGCCCGGACCGAAACCGACTGGCGAGCTCGGCCCCTCACGGACGAGCATGTGCGCATGAGTGACCAACCCGCGCGATGGAGCCAGGCCACCGTCTACCCCGACATGTGGGCCGACCCGGACGACGACCCCCGCAACAGCGAAGGTGCCAGTCCGGACGGCGAGCTTGCGACGCTGCAGGACTTCCTGACGAACTACCGCACAACCCTGCGGATGAAGTGCGAGGGCCTGGATGCGGAGCAACTGGCCCGTCGGTCGGTTCCGCCGTCGACGATGTCGCTGCTCGGCCTGATCCGGCACCTCGCCGAGGTGGAACGGGACTGGCGCAACTGGATCAGCGACGGTGATCCGCTGCCGAAGCTGTACGGCGAGCGTGACGCGGACTTCGACAGGGCTGTCGCCGAGCAGGCCGAGGTCGACGCCGCGTACTCCGATCTGGAGCGCGAGCAGGCCGCGATGGACGCCGCGCTGGCCGAGCACCCGGATCTGGGCGAACGTCTGGGGAAGGACGGGATCGCAGTTCGGGAGCTGATGGTGCACAGGATCGAGGAGTACGCCCGTCACTGCGGGCACGCCGACCTGCTGCGCGAGTGCATCGACGGAAGGGTGGGCCAGTGACGAGTCCGGGTGTCTGAACCTACTGGGATGGACCCGCCGGGCACCTTCCAGAAATCGGTCATAGGATGACGGAAGGTAGTGAAAGCGACACCTGGGAGGCCGTGATGGCGGCTCTCCGCTTCGTAGTCGAACCGGACGAGGGGAATTCGATCTGGCTCGGGGGCCTGGGGGTCGATTTCAAGATCGGGGGCGAGGACACCGGCAACCAGTTCTCGATCGTCGAGCACCCGATCGAGCCGGGCCGTCTCATACCGCCGCACGTGCACAGCCGCGAGGACGAGTACACCTACGTCCTGCAGGGCCGGGTCGGCGCCCGGGTGGGTGACTACGAGGCAACGGCAGGGCCGGGCTCGTACATCATCAAGCCGCGAGAGATCCTGCACACCGTCTGGAACGCCGGACCGGAACCGGCGAGGGTCCTGGAGATCATCTCCCCCGCCGGCTTCGAGGAGTTCTTCGAAGAGCTGGGGAGGGCCGCCGAGACGGCGGCCGATCCTGCCGAGTTCCTCCAGCGACGCGCCGAGCTGGGCGAGCGGCACGGCCTGGGATTCTCGGACGAGTGGGTCGCCGAACTCACCGCCAGGTACGGGCTCAAGCTGCTCGGCGAACCGTGACCGCGGTACCCGCCGCCGCCCGTCCTCCCGTCGGCTTCGCCCCACCGGGTCCGGGTGAGGAGCCTTGGTGGGCGGCACTTGCGTCCGCAAGGGCCGTGCCCCCGATTCGTGAGACGCGCCGCATCAGTTCTCACATATAAGACCACAAGACAGGTCTTATTTACCCATGCACACATATACGCGGCGCACCTTGCTCGGTGCCTCGATCGTGGCGGCCGGCTCGGGAGTCCTGACCGCCTGTACCGGGTCCGGCGCGTACCCCGGTGCCACCGGCCGGACGGGTGGCAGGCACAGCGGCGGTTTCGTCCCCAAGGGGCCCAAGGGATACGTCAACCCGTCCGATCCCGAGGTCGTCGCCGTCGAGAAGAAGCGCGGCGCCGGTCCCGTCCGCAGGTTCACGCTCACCGCCACCGAGACCTCCCTCGACCTGGGCGGACGGACCGTCAGGTCATGGGCGTACGGCGACACGCTGCCCGGCAAGGAGGTCCGGGTCACCGCGGGCGACGTACTGGATCTCACGCTCGCCAACCATCTGCGCGAGGCGACGACGCTGCACTCGCACGGTATCCGGATGCGCTGCGACATGGACGGCGTACCGGGCCTGACCCAGTACTCCATCAAGCCCGGCGCGGACTTCACCTACCGTTTCGCGGTGGCGGACCCGGGCACGTACTGGCTGCATTCGCACTCGGGCATGCAGCTCGACCGCGGCCTGTACGCCCCGCTGATCGTCGAGGACCCCAGGGAGCCGTTGTCCTACGACAAGGAGTGGGTCGTCGTCCTGGACGACTGGCTGGACGGCGTGGCCGGATCCACCCCGGACGGCGTGCTCGCGCAGTTGCGGAACGGCAAGGGCGAGCCGATGGACATGGGTGAGGGGGACGTACACAACGGTTCGGACCATGACAGGTCCGCCGGCCCCTCCCGCATCCTGCGGGGCTCCCACAGCCGCATCCTGGAGAGCGAGGGAGGCAATGTCGACTACCCGTACTACCTGGTCAACGGCCGCCTTCCGCAGGCTCCCTCGGTCTTCCGGGCCCGCCCCGGGGACCGCATCCGGCTGCGGATCATCAACGCCGGGGGCGACACCGCCTTCCGGGTGGCACTGGGCGATCACGAGATGACGGTGACGCACACGGACGGCTACCCGGTCGAGCACACGAAGACGGACGCGCTGCTGCTCGGTATGGCCGAACGCTACGACGTGCTGATCACCGCCAAGGACGGGGTGTTCCCGCTGGTCGCGCTCGCCGAGGGCAAGGGCGCACGCGCCCTGGCAGTCCTGCGCACCGGCAGCGGGACGCTCCCCCCGCCCTCCGTGCATCCGGACGAGCTCGAGGGCCGGCTTGTGCCCGCCCGACGGCTCCTGCCGGACGAGTCCGTGGCCCTCGGCGACGAAGAACCGGACCGCGAGATGCGCATCAAACTGACCGGCGGTATGGAGAACTTCGACTGGGGCTTCGATCACAAGCCCTACTCCATCGAGCAACGCGTCCCGGTCCGGGAAGGTGAACGGGTCCGCCTGACTCTCATCAACGCCACCGACATGTGGCACCCCATGCACCTGCACGGCCACACGTTCGCCCTCACCGGCATCGACGCGGCCGGAGCCCGCAAGGACACCGCCCACGTACGGCCCCACCGCAAACTCGTCATCGACTTCTACGCCGACAACCCGGGCCTGTGGATGCTGCACTGCCACAACCAGTACCACTCCGAGTCCGGCATGATGACCATCCTCGGCTACCGGAAGTGACGATGGCTCAGGTTCCGCTACCGGCTGCGGGTACCGAGGCCGCGGAGGCGTACCCGCGGCACGAACCCGAGTCGGCCGTCAGTCCGGCCGTTGGCGGGCAGCGAGCAGCGCGACGTCGTCCTCGTGGGCGCCGTGCGCCAGGCGGGCCAGGAGGGTGTCGAGCATGGCCTCCAGCGGGTTCTCCGTGGGCAGGTGCAGATCGGTGAGGGCGCGCAGCCGGGTGTCGATGTCCGTGCCGCGCTGCTCCACCAGCCCGTCGGTGTAGAGCAGAAGGACGGTGCCGGGCTCGGTCGGGACGGTGACGGACTCGTAGTCTCCGAGTTCGGCGCCGAGGGGTGGGCCGGCCGGGAGCCACAGCATTTCGGAGGTTCCCCCGGGGTGGACGGCGAGCGGCGGCAGGTGCCCGGCGCTGGCTGCGGTGCAGGTGCCGGCCTGGGGATCCATGAGGACGAGAAGGCAGGTGGCGACACGGTCGAGTCCGATGTGCGCGACCCGGCGGTCGACCTCGCCGAGGATGTCGTCGACGGGCATGTCGGAGGCGGCGACGGTGCGCAGGAGGGAGCGGTACTGGCTCATGGTGACGGCGGCCTGGAAGCCGTGGCCCATCACGTCTCCCATGACCAGCAGGGTGCGGCCGCCGGGCAGGGCGAGCGAGTCGTACCAGTCACCGCCGACGAGGGCGCTGCGGCCGGAGGGCAGATAGCGGGTGGCGACCTCGACACCGGGGTGGGGGCTGCCCGGTTCGGACAGCAGGGCGCGCTGCAGCTCCAGTGCCATGGTGTGCTCACGGGTGTACCGGCGGGCGCTGTCGATGGCCACGGCTGCTCGCCCGGCCAGGCCCTGGGCCGTGACGACGTCGTCCTCGCTGAAGGGCGCTGACGCACCGGCCCGCCCCAGGATCACGACACCGACACAGCGTCCTGCTGTGGGCAGCGGGACGACAAGAACCGAGTGGACCCCGGCCGCGCGGAAGATCCTCACCCGCTCGGGGTCGACCGTCACCTTCTCGATCAGTTCGTCCGTGGCCAGATTGCCCAGCCATGGCCGCCCGGTGTCCATGCACCGCCGGGTGACCGAAGTCCGCGGGAGGTCCAGGTACTCATCGGGTCCGCCCAGGTGACGTAAGTGCCATCTCAGTTCCTGCGGCGCGGAGAGTGCCGTCTTGCGCAGTCGGAGCATGCCGGGAGCCGGCGTACCGCAGAACTCGTCCTCGACGATCCCGACCGCGGCGACATCGGCCATGGAGGGCGCAAGGAAGTCGGCCAGTTCGGTGCACGTGGTCTCGATGTCGAGTGTGGTGCCGATCCGGGTGGCCGCAAGGTCCAGCAGGGCAAGCCGCTGGTGTGCGTTCTCGAGGTCGTCCAGGTATCGGCCGAGGTTGCTGACCTCGACGCCGATCCCGCACAGGGCAAGGCCTCGGTCCCGCGTCTTCAGCCGGTGGAAGACCCCACGCCACAGCCTGCGACCGAGGTGGGAGGGGACGCGTGTGGTGCCCGTGAAGGTCGCCTCCCTGGGCCGGCCGTCCTCCAGCACCTTGAGCAGGACGTCGTCGGGCCAGGAGACGTCGGGCAGCACCTCACCCAGAGGCCGGCCCAGATACGCGGCGGCGGGGACGCCACTGACCCGGACCCAGGCGGGGTTGACGTAGAGATAGCGGAGCCGCTCGTCGAGCATCACCACGGGAGCCAGGGTCTCTTCGATGATCCGGCGCAGCAGTCCGCACTCGCACTCCCCGTCCATCAGGTCGTCCATCAGGTCGTCCATCGACCTCGGCGCCTCTCTCTGATCACCGTCCTGACCAGGGAAATCCCTCCCCCCATCCTGTGGCAGAGACCGGTGGGGCGCATCCCGGCCCAGCTCCGTACGGAGCCGACGCAGGACCATGGGACCGGCCGGGGCCGGCAGCCACTCGCATCAGCCTGCAAGACCATGCCTGCGGCCATGGACGAGAACGAGCCAGGGGCGATCCGCCCCTCGATGATTCCCGGACGGCGACCGCACCTTCGAATCCGCAGCTGAGGACGCCCCGGGGAAGGTGGCGCCCAGCCACACCGTGACATGTGGGGTCACTGTGGCCCAGGTCGGCCGCTTCCGGTTGACGCAATTCGCCCCCATGTCCACAGGGGTGTGGATAGCGTGATCCGCCCTGGAGATCCAGGTCACATCCGACGAAGGGGGATGGCAGGGACGTGGACACTTCTCCATACGTGGCGTGGGCGCTGACGGCATTTCCGTACCCGGAAGGCTGGACGTATCCCGATCCTCGGAAGTCGCCGGCGGGTGTCGTGCAGGCGGCGGCGAATCTGGCCCGCGCGTACGACCATCATCGGCGCGGCACCGAGACCGACCAGATCCCGTTCTGGCTGGGTGTCGGTCTCAACGGGCTGGCGACGGAGCTCGTGCAGCAGGGCAGGTCCAAAGAGGCCGTGCTCGCCTTCCAGGTGGCCTACCAGGTCCTCATCGGTGACCCGGACGCGGGCGCTCCCCCGCAGCACGTCGACAAGGCCGCGTACTTCAGCCGCCGTAACCTCCAGTCGCTCGGAGCGTCCACCACGACGTCGCTCCCCGAGGCCGTGGACGCGCCGATCCTCGACCTGACCGACATCCTCGGTGAGGGAGAGGCCGCGCAGTCGGCGCCCGCCGAGCACGAGCCGGGGGCCGGACGGGGCGGAGAGGCTCCGCGGCAGTACGGCTCCGACCAGGACCCTGTCACCGCCCAGGACCTCATCAAGAGGCTTGCCGGCGGCTGGGCTCCCGGCCGGGTGCCGATCGACGAAGCGAGCGAGGCCCTGCTGACCTACTTCTCCGGGGTGAGCGGCCAGCTCGGTGCCTTCGAGCGGGACCTGAGGCGCGAGTACCGCGCGGATGTCGAAGCGGTCGCTGCGCTGTTCCCGGAGGGAATGCCGCTGGAACGGCAGGACCTGGAGTCGCTCGCCCAGCGGATGCGGCGGTTCGCCTTCGACGGGAAGACGCTGGAGGAGCGTGGTGAACGCCGCGTCCGCTGGCTGGTCTCCGCGACCACCAACTACCGCGTGTGGAAGATGCCAGGCGGTATCCCCACCAACGGCCCTCAGGTGCTCATCGACCTCATGGGCTACATCGGTGCCATCCTCAGCAGCGAGAAGCGCTACCAGGACTCGGCCCGCGACCTGCTGCTCGACTGTACGGAAGCCCAGGTCTGCATCGCGCACAGCCTGCCCGCGGTGGTGCTCGGCCGGTTCCCCTATCTGCGCGGCTGGCTCCTGGCGTCCGTCGGCACGTATCTCATGCTGTCCGGGCCCAACCCCTCGCGACCGCAGGACAGTTACTACGACGAGCGCGTCTACAGCGAGCAGGCCACCCACCGCGGTCTGCACCGGGCGCAGCGTGAGCAGTGGCCGGAGATCCTGCTCCGGCAGTGGCGCGACGGGGAGAGCCTGAAGGGCGCCTGCTTCGCCCTCGCGTCCGTCTCCGGGTGGGACGCCCTGCGCGCCCAGTGGCTCGTGGACCGTATCTTCGAGGCTTCGGCCGACGACCGCAGGGAGCTCGACAAGAACTTCTGGCGCCAGGCCGTCGACGAGCTGATGAGCGCGGCCGGCAAGGTCCGGGTGGCCACCAACCCGTGGTCCCACGAGGAGGCCGGTCTTTCCCGCGGAAGCGTCATCACCAGCGACGACGCGGGCCGGCTGCGCATTCCCTCGCCCGTGCTCCAGGCGGCGGTGGCGCAGGGGCTGTCGCCCGGCGACGTGATCACCGTCCACGGCAACCTGTTCAAGGGACGCCGGATGCCCACGTTCCTGCTCACGAACCGCTATGGTCCGCTCTCCGTACTCAAGGTCGACTACCGCGACAAAGTGGTGCGCGAGGTCGGCAACTTCAAGCGGTACGCCAAGCGGCTCCACCAGAGCAACCGGCCCAGTGAGTGCGCCTCTCACGCCATGGAGATGTACCTCGGCGAGAACGGCGACCCGCTGCGCGCGATCGAGACCGCCTATGCCTTCGAAGAAGGCGAGAAGCCGCTCACCCTGAGTTCCTGGATCCAGCAGGCCGAAGCCGATGACGCGACGACCGTGGTGGACAGGTTGCTGCTGAACACCATGCGTCCGTGGCTCGCCCATGTGCGGCGTGACCGGGTCGACCTGCGGTCCGAGTACCCGGTCTTCCGGCCCACCCCCACCTCCGACAAGCAGTTCCCCGACAGCTGGGCCGCGGTCGAACTGTCCCGGATCACCGACGACCGGGTGCTGTCGGAGCTCGGCGCGCGACTTCGCATCGACGAACAAGCCGTCGGTCAGTGGGCGGCGAAGGCGCCCGGCCTGCTGGACGCCATGGCGCGCACGGGCGACGACGTCGAGTGGGTGAACCCCTTGTGGTTCGCCGCGGAACTGGCTGAAGTGGGCAGCGGGACGTTGACCTCGGTCATCGACTCGTTCCAGGTCGGGCTGCGGGACTTCGACACCCTCCTCGCCCTGTCCCATGGTGATCTGCACTTCGACAACGTCCTGTGCACGTCCGGCGGCCATCTGCCCAAGACCGTGCTCATCGACTTCGAGAGCGCGCACTACGGCCATGTGTGCAAGGACCTTGCCCGGCTCGAGGCGAGCGTGCTGTGCCAGGTGTTCACCTGGGACGAGGAGGCGGCCACCCGGATCGCCCACCGGATCGCCGACGGCTGCTTCCGGCCGGAGGCGAGTCTGCTGCTGCCCCTGGACGACGTGGACTCACTCACCCGCGCCGAGCTCGTCGCCCTCACCGTCACCCGGCGGATCAGGGAGATCGCCGACGGGTGCGGACAAGGACACTGGCCGATCCGCAAGGAGGAGTACCAGCTGGCGCTCGCCGGTGCATTGATCCCCATGGCGCGCTACACCACGATGTCGGTCCCGCAGCGCTGGTTCGCGATCACCCTGAGCACCATCCTCACCTCGGCTCTCCAGCACCGGTGGAAAGCCGCGGAGGCAGAGGGCATGGACTCTTGAGCGAGTGGATAAGCACGGTCATCGCCCTTTCCGCCCTGGGGCTGTCGGCAGTCACCGCATACACACAGCACCGCAACCGCAAGAAGGAGATCCTCGCGGCCCGGGTGACGGCGTACTTCCACCGCACCTCCGAGTTCGCGAAGATCAAGCTTCCTGACGGCACGCTGCGTCAGGCGGGCTACCACCTGGTGATCTGGAACCACGGGCCCGCGCCCGCGGAGAACGTGGAGCTGGAGGTCAAGGACAGGGAGGGCGTCGGGGTGACGCTGGCGGACTGCCCGGACGACGAGTTCCCGCTGGAACGCATTGACGCCTCGGGCCGCTACCCGGTTCCGTGGCTCCCGACGGCAGACGCACACCGGGGCGCGCGCCGGTTCACCGTCGTACTGCGCTGGCAGGACGGCAATGGGAGGCAGGAGCGGGTTCTGCCGATTCGGCGCGGCGAGACCAACTCCTGACCGCGAGGGTGCAGTTGCCCCCGGGGCGTCCGCCCCGGGGGCATGTCGCGCTCCGCCCGCGTCCGGCCACCCCGCTCGGGTCGGTCCCGCAACCCCCGCGACAGTTCATGTTCATGAATAAGGATCAAGTACGCGTCTATTGACGCGTTCACGGCGGCAGCTCTAGCGTCCCGAGAAAGCGCTTTCCCTCGTCCGGATCACATATTCGGCCGTCCAGCTCACTCACGCCCGTTTCACGTTCATGAACCTGATGGCACCCGCTGACCAACCAGGAGACAACGATGCAACGAAGAGCCGCCCTCATGTGCGTCAGCCTGCTGACCGGCACGCTCACCGCACTCTCCGGCACCATGGCGCAGGCCGCGACCGCCCGGTACGAGGCCGAGACCTCACCGTCCGTCTGCACCGGCACCATCGACTCCGACTGGGCCGGTTACTCGGGCAGCGGGTTCTGCAACGGCACCAACGCGGTCGGCGCCCACGCACAGTTCACCGTGAACGCCCCCGCCGCGGGCACCGCGACGCTGAGGGTCCGCTTCGCCAACGGAACCACCACCGCGCGCCCGGCCGGCCTGGTCGTCAACGGGTCCACGGTGCAGACCCCCTCGTTCGAAGGCACGGGCGCCTGGTCGACCTGGGTCACCAAGACCCTGACCGTGTCGCTGAACGCGGGCAGCAACACCGTACGGCTCAACCCGACCACCGCCGCCGGGCTGCCGAACATCGACCACCTCGAGGTCGAGACGGGCGGCGACACCACCCCGCCGCCGGCCGCCGACGCGCTGTACGTGGCGCCGAACGGCACCGACAGCGCGGCCGGAACCCAGACGGCTCCCACCACGCTCACCTCGGCGATCAGCCGCATCACCCCCGGCGGCACGATCTACCTGCGCGGCGGGACGTACCACCACTCACAGACGATCACCATCCCGGCCGGCAACAACGGCACCGCCGGCGCCCGTACGAAGCTGTCCGCCTACCCCGGTGAGACCCCGGTCCTGAACTTCTCCGCCCAGAGCGAGTCCTCGTCCAACCGCGGGCTCGCCGTGAACGGGTCGTACTGGCATGTCTCCGGCATCGTCGTCGAACGGGCCGGCGACAACGGGATCTTCGCCGGCGGCAGCAACAACGTCTTCGAGCGCACGGTGACCCGCTTCAACCGTGACACGGGCCTGCAGCTCTCGCGGATGGCATCCACCACCCCGCGCGAGCAGTGGCCGTCCAACAACCTCATCCTGAGCGCCGAGTCGCACGACAACGCCGACTCCGACGGCGAGGACGCCGACGGCTTCGCCGCGAAGCTCACCTCCGGCCCCGGGAACGTCTTCCGCCACGCCGTCGCCCACAACAACATCGACGACGGCTGGGACCTCTACACCTACGCCGACGAGGGCCCCATCGGCGCGGTGACCATCGAGGACTCCCTCGCCTACGAGAACGGCACCCTCAGCGACGGCTCCCAGGCCGGGAACGGCGACCGCAACGGCTACAAGCTCGGCGGCGAGGACGTCCCGGTCAACCACGTCGTCCGGCGCAGCATCGCCTACGACAACGGCAAGCACGGGTTCACCTACAACCGGAACCCCGGCACGATGACGGTCTCGGACAACGTCAGCATCGACAACACCGAGCGCAACTTCTCTTTCGACGCGGGCACTTCGGTGTTCCGCAGCAACACCTCGTGCCGCAGCGGCAGTGGGACGAACGACCGGATCGTCGGTGACGCCGACAGCTCGAACCAGTTCTGGTCCGGTTCGAACGGCTCCCGGTGCTCCTCGTACGCCGGTGCCCTGCACTGGTCCTACGCGGCGGACGGACGCCTGGTCGTGACGTTCGGCGGGAATCAGGTGACGCCGTAACGGACCCCTTCGCGGCCACCGCGTCGCCCCGGCCGGCACCCCAGGTGCCGGCCGGGGCTCCGCTCCACCGGGTGGCGCCCCTCGCCCGACGTCACGCCTCCACTGCTGCCGGCCTCGCCCCGGCCTCCCGCCGGCCCCGGGCCAGGCACCCCGTCACCGCGAGCGACGCGGCCGCCATCGCCGTCATCGCCGTGGCCGGGGAGGTCAGTTGGGCCACGGTGCCCGCGAGGGCCGCTGCCACACCCTGCATGGTGAGCATGCCAGCCGAGCGCAACCCGAGAGCGTGGCCCGCGTGTTCGTCGGGGGTGAGGGACATCAGGCGCTCCTGCTGGACCAGGCTCGCGGCGAACCCGACGTTGGAGAGGCACACGGCCAAGGCGGCCAGGACCACCCCTGGCCGCAACACGAAGAGCAGATACGGCGTCGCCAGCAGCAGAAGCAGCGGGGTGGCCAGCCGGGGGCGCAGGGCGGGCGGTACGAAACGGCCGATGATCACGTCACCGGCGAACATGCCCAGCGCCCCGCACGCGAACAGCGCGCCGGCGGCGTGCGGGGCGTAGGAGACGTAGAGGGAATCGCAGCCGACGACCAGGCCGTTGGGGATCCACAGGCCCAGGTAGGTGAGGCGGCGCGGGCGCGAGGACCACAGGAAGGCGTTCGTGCGCCACGTCGCCGCGACCGAGAGACGGCCCGAGGAGCGTGGCGCGCGGGCGGTCAGGCCCAGGCGGTAGCCCAGGGCCGACGTGGCGTACAGCGTCGCCGCGAGGAGCAGGCAGGTGCGCGGGGACAGGAACGCCAGGAGCGCGCCGCCGGTCGCGAAACCGATGACCTGCATCAGCCCGGAGGCCATGTTGAACACCGAACGCCCCAGCACAAAGCCGTCCTTGGGGAGGATCTCGTTGAGCAGGCCCCCGGTCACTCCCCCGCCCAGCGACGCGATCAGGCCCTGCACGAGGACGACGCCGAAGACCGCCCAGATCGGCAGTCCGGGCAGTGCCAGCACCGCCGTGAGGGCCGCGAAGGCGAGACCCGTCCCGGCCAGCGTCGACCGAGGGGGCAGCCGGTCGGCGCCCGAGAGCAGGAAGGTCGCGCCCAGCACCTGCGCCAGCTGCGGCCCGAACATGCTCATCGCCGACAGCAGCGGCGAGTCGGTGGCCCGGTAGACCAGCGTGGCGAGCGACAGACCGCCGATCGTCAGGGCCGCGTTGTAGGCGGCGTAGGAGAGGAAGAAGGGGGTGAACTCCGGGGTGCGGAAGAGATCGCGGTAACTGCGCATGCACGGGAGTCTCGGAGCAGCCGGGAGGCGGTCGTTATTGTTTCGCTCGTCGGCGAAACCTACGGGGGTGGTCATGGGCTGGTGGCAGCTGAACGCCGACACCCTCGCCCGCAGCCGGTTCGCGTTGTCCCCGTTCGCCGAGACCTTCGCGAGCCTGAAACTGCTGCACGCCGGCACCGGCGCCCATCCCGGCGAGGAGGCCTGGCTGCGCGCCCACCTGCCCGGCTACCGTGCGCTCCTCGCGGCCGACCCGGTGACCGCGCAGCTCGTCCGCGCCGGGCTCGGCAAGTCCTGGATCGCCGACTTCCTCGCACCCCTCCCGTGCGACGGGGAGCCCCTCGAAGAGACGCTGGCCCAGGTGCGTGCGACCGACCCCGCCGAGGCCCGCGCCGACCTCCGCGTCTCCCTCCCCGGCCCCCTCCCCGCCGCCCTGGAACGGGACGACCTGCCGGACCGGGCGGCCGCGCTCCTGCAGTACGTCTGGACGGAGACCGTACGGCCGCATTGGGACCGTCGGCGGCGCATCCTGGAGGCGGACGTGGTCGCCCGGACCGCGCAGGTGAGCCGGGGCGGTTGGGCGGCCGTACTGGACTCCCTGAAGCCGGGGCAGACGCGCTGGCTCGGCGACAACCGGCTCCAGGTGAACGTGCACGAGTACCCGCCCCGCGATATTTCCGGTGCCGAACTCGTCCTCGTGCCGGTCACGCCGGGGCACGGCTGGGTGTACTGGGAGGAACCGCGGCGATACGCCATCGTCTACGGCTGCACGGGCACCCTCGCCGACCCCGGCGCCCGGCTCGTGCCCGCGAGCCTCGGCGTGCTGCTCGGCACCGCGCGGGCGGGGGTGCTCGTCCTCCTCGACTCACCCATGAGTACGAGCCAGTTGGTCGCCGTGACCGGACAGGGGCTCGGCTCGGTCGGGCGGCATCTGAAGGTGCTGCTGGACGCGGGGCTGGTGCAGCGGCGGCGGGCGGGGCGGTCGGTGCTGTACTCGCGCACGGCGGCCGGGGAGGTACTCGTGAAGGCGGCGGCACCGGGCCACGGGCCCGACACCTACCGGAGCTAGCATCCGCTCATGACTGCTGACACCAACGCATCCCCCCTCGACGTCCACATCAACGCCCTCACCGGCGGCCCCGCCGACCTCTCCCAGTACGCCGGCAAGGCCGTGCTCGTCGTGAACGTGGCCTCCAAGTGCGGCCTGACCCCGCAGTACACGGGTCTGGAGAAGCTCCAGGAGCAGTACGCGGAGCGTGGCTTCACCGTGCTCGGCGTGCCCTGCAACCAGTTCATGGGGCAGGAGCCCGGCAGCGCCGAGGAGATCGCCGAGTTCTGCTCGGCGACGTACGGCGTGACCTTTCCGATGACCGAGAAGGTCGAGGTGAACGGCGAGGGCCGGCATCCGCTGTACGACCGCCTGGTCGGCTTCGCCGACGCCGAGGGACACAGCGGCGACATCCGCTGGAACTTCGAGAAGTTCCTGATCGGCCGGGACGGCACCATCGTCGCCCGCTTCTCGCCGCAGACCGAGCCGGAGGCGGCGGAGGTCGTGGCCGCCGTCGAGGCTCAGCTGGGTTGACCTTGCCCTTGGGGCAGGGCTGAGCGTCCTGTGTCACCGGGCGGAAGGCGCCCGGTGACGGAGGATGACGTGGTGGACCTTCATGACGAAGAGCTGCTCACCATCGGGGCGTTCGCCGCGCGGGCCCGGCTGTCGGCCAAGGCGCTGCGGCTGTACGACCGCCTCGGGCTGCTGGCCCCGGCGCATGTCGACGAGGTCAGCGGCTACCGCTACTACCGCGCCGACCAGATCGGACGCGCCCGCCTCGTGGCGCTCCTGCGCCAGCTGGACATGCCGCTCGCGCGGATCGCCGAGGTCGTCGAGGCACCGGACGGGGCCACGGCCGCCGGCCGGCTCGACGCGTACTGGGCGGACGTGGAGGCGCGGTTCGCGGGGCAGCGGACGCTCGCCGGGTACCTCCGTGGACGACTGTCGGGGAGGAGCTCCGAGATGTACGGAAAGTTCGTGGTCGAGACGGTGGACGTGCCCGAACAGGTGCTGATCACCGAGACGCGGCATGTGCTGGCGGGCGAGCTGCCGGCGTGGATCGGCGCGTCGCTGGGGCGTCTGGAGGAGGGGGCACGGGAGTGCGGCGGCAGCACGGCGGCGCCGTTCGTCGTGTACCACTCCGAGGTGTCGACGGAGAGCGACGGACCGGCCGAGTCGTGCGTGCCGGTGGCCGACGAGGCGGCGGCCCGGGCCTGGGTCGAGAAGCAGGGCCGTACGCGGGAGACGAAGGTCCGTGTGGAGCCGGCTCAGCGGCTGGCGTACACCCGGATCACCAAGGCGCAGGTGGCCCATCCGCAGATCCTGGCCGCCTTCGAGGCGGTGGAGGAGTGGATCCCGAAGCAGGGGCTGTGGCAGGCCGGCCCGTGCCGGGAGGTGTACTTCGCGGACTGGGACACGGCGGGGGCCGAGGACCCGGTGTGCGATGTGGCGTTTCCGGTGAGGTGACGGATGCCGTGCTGAGCAGGGCCTGAACAGGGCCGAGCCCCCTCGGCCGGGACGGCGGGCCAGTCGAGAGGGCTCTTTCTGTGGTGCGCGTGGGTGTTGAACGGGCGTTACTTGACCGACGCCACGAAGACGTTCCACGCATCGGCGGGGAAGGCCAGAACGGGGCCTTCGGGGGTCTTGGAGTCCCGGACGGCGAGCGCCGACGGGACAGGAGACTTGATCTCGACGCAAGCGCCGTTTCCGGTCGAGTACGAGGATTTGGTCCACTCGGGGGTGGCGCCCTGCTGAATTGCCATGGTTGCTCCGGTCTGGCAAGTTGACGAGTCGCCAACGTTGTTGATCGATGGCGTGATCGACGCTACTCGCCAACTTCCCCGCCTGAAGAAGCGATTCACTCGACCGGATGGCATATTCCAGAGGAGTCTTCCTTTCAGCCCGGTGAACGTGTACTCTCCGGCGCCCTTACTCGGGTGTTGAGCGTCAGCCCGCATACTCTTTCGCGACGTCTGCAATGAACTGGCGTGATTGGTCCACGTTCAGGGCCTGCGCCCTGAGGTGTTCGTACATGACGCAGTACTTCTGGACATCGGCGGGCTTCTCCAGATAGAGATCGCTGGTGACGCCCTCGATGTAGACGACGCTCGAGTCGCCCGCATCGGGGAACTCCAGGACCGCGTACTGGCCGTTGAGGCCGGGATGCGCCCCCACCGAGTACGGCATGACCTGAACGGTGATGTGCGGAAGCCGGGACATCTCGACCAGGTGGTCCAGCTGTTCGCGCATCACCTGCCGGTTTCCGACGACGCGCCGCAGGGCGGCCTCGTCGAGCACCGCCCACAGGCGCAGCGGGTTCTCCTCGGCGCAGATGCGTTCCTGCCGCCGCAGGCGCACCTGGACGCGTTTGTCGACCTCGGCCTCCGACGTCTCGGGCAGTGCGCCCTGGATGAGCGCCTCGGCGTACGGCCGCGTCTGCAACAGGCCGGAG
This sequence comes from Streptomyces sp. NPDC059866, assembly GCF_042731325.1. Lineage (NCBI taxonomy): Bacteria > Bacillati > Actinomycetota > Actinomycetes > Kitasatosporales > Streptomycetaceae > Streptomyces > Streptomyces sp. NPDC059866. Next base: position 319,648 of record NZ_JBHWJT010000006.1, read on the forward strand.
ATCACCTGCGGTTCGTAGACCCGCAGCGAGGCCGCGTCCGTCTCCAGACCGATGTAGACGCTGTACGGAATGTCCCCGAACGCGTGCCACCAGCCCTGCTGGCGCGAGTCCTTGGCCATCTGCATCAGCGAGTCCACGATCCGGTGGTCCTCCACCTCGTAGACCCCGCACAGGTCACGGACGTCGCGCTGGCTGATGCTGCGTCGGCCGTTCTCCAGCCGGCTGATCTTCGACTGTGACACCAGCAGCCGCTCCGCCACCTCCTCGGCCGTCATGCCCTTGAGCTCGCGGAGCCTGCGCAGCTCCTGGCCGAGCCGGCGCCGCCTGACGGTGGGATTGACATTGGACGCCACGGGACGTGCACCTCCGGCTGCATGCCTCGAACTTTGCCACTTTGCGTATCTGCTGCTGAGCAGACTGCCACCAAGGTGCTTCTTACCGCTGGGAAACAGCGGATATGCGGCGCGTACGCGTCAGTTCGCCCGCGCACATGCGACCGCGCGGGGCGGTGGAACCCGTCTGTCGTCCGGACGACGGGTCCCGCCGCCCCGCGCGGACCGCTGCGGCTCCCGAACCGGGTCTGTGGGGCGTCTGTGGGGCCCTGTTCCATGGCTCGGCGGCGCGTGGCGGTGCGTGGTGCGGACGTGCTGCTTGCTGTCGTGCTGCTCTGCTGTGGTGCGGTCGTGGTGCGGTGCCGTGGGACTGCGGCTCAGTGAGCCACGGCTCGCGCCATCGATCCGCGGCGTGGCTGCGCCGGGACCCCGCGGGCGGGCTCCGCCGCGGGCCTGGCTCCGGCGGCCGCTCGGCCGGCCGGTGCCGCGCTGCGGCGTGGCTGGGCCGCCACGCCGTTCTGGACGTCCATCACGGCGTGCGCCACGAGACCGCCCATCGGGTCATGCCGGATCAGATCCCGTAGCCGGGAACGGGACGAGCGTCCCTCGTTGCCCGGATACAGGTGCTTGCCGAGGCCGACCGCGTGGGCCAGTGCGGCGAGCGCCGCGGTCCGCGGGTCCGGCGGTACGCCGGTGCGGATCGCTGAATCCAGCCGGGCCCTGATCTCCCGGCTGATGGCGTTGTCCGTCGCCTGGTAACGAGTCGTCGGCAACACCCCGCACATCTGGCCGGCCACGGCATGCACCATGCCGCACCGCTCCAGATGCGAGAGGTAGGTCTGGCGGAGCCCCAGTCGTGGCCCGCCGATCCAGTGAACTGCACGTACCGGAGCGCCGCGCCTGCGCAGCAACTCCAACGCGCAGTCCAGCGTCGGATCTCCTGTCGGCCGTGGTACGACCACGGCGATACGATCCCCGTCTGGGGCTATCCGTCCGGCCAGCGCCAGCTCCACTAGCTGTGCTCCGGCCAGACCGAGGTCGAGCGACTGCGGCTGTGCAGTGGTACCCGTGGCCGGGTCCAGTGCCAGCAGCAGAAGCTCCTCCGGAAGTGTTCTGCGGCTCCTGCCCATCCATGCCTCCCCGCGTGGATGAATGACAGGGTGACCCCTCTCACATTGGTCTGTCGAGGGTGCGTGACCGGTTCGTAGTGGAACCAGTAGGTATGTCGTTCTCGTCTACCGCAGGGGTCAGGTCCGCACACAGGACACTGGTACATGGTTCGGACAGCGCTGTGGAACGGTGGCCCAGGCGGCTGTTCCACGGTTTCGGGTAGGTGCACGGGGTACGTGCGCCGCATGGAGGAGGCATCGGTGGCGGGCGAGTCCCCCGACAGGTCGAAGCAGCGCGAGTCGTCGGCAGAACCGACGTCGGGGAGCGCGGGTCCGGTTCCCGAGGCCAGGAAGGCCGCGGCGGACCCTCGGCTCGCCGTGGCTCGGGAGTCCGCGTCGGGCGACGCGGGCGGTCGCGTGGATACGGCGACGCAGGTGCTCTCCGTGCGGGAGCTCACCGAGGGTTCGGCGGAGGACGGTGACGCCGGTGACGCCGGCGGCCCCGAGGAGCGGGACCGTACCGAGGCGGAGGGTGACGAGCGGTTGCGTGCGGCTGTGGCCGCGTGGGTGACGTCCGCGGACGAGAAGCGGTCCACTCCCGCGGAGACGGACGAGGACGCCGGGGAGAACGCCGAGCAGAACGGGGACGACGCGGCCGGGGAGGACGGCTCCGGGGCGGACTCCGAGGGGGAGACCGACGGGGAGGCGTCCACGGAGGCTGCCGAGGAGGCCTCAGCGGACGGGACCCAGGAGACGGCCGAAGAAGCGGCTGCGGACGCCGACACGGAGCCCGACGGGGAAACCGACGAGCAGACGTCCACAGAAGCCGCCGAGGAAGCCTCGGCGCACGCGGCCGAGGAGACGGCTGCGGGCGCTGCCGAAGTCGGCGACACCGCCGACGTCGAGGCGGCCGGCGGCAGCGCCGAGGACGCCGGAGACGCCGACTCCGCCCAAGAGGCCGACGGCAGCGACGAGTCCGGCCGGGACGGCGACGGCACCTCCAAGCCCGTGGACCAGCCCACCGCTGTCTTCCGGGCCGTACGCCCCGCCGAGCCCGCCGTCGACCAGCCCACCACCATGCTGAAGCTGGGCGACGTCAAGAAGGCGCCGAAGGAGGGCGCCGAGAAGGCCGCCTCCGCCGCTGAGGCCGAAGCCGAGCGCACCAGTAAGTTCGTTGCGCTGAAGCCCCTGGACGATCCCGAGACGCGCAAGCCCCGTCCGGCCGAGGCCACCACCGCGCTGCCCAGGGTTCCCGCGGACGCGACCGCTTCCGTGCCGCAGGTCGGCCCGGAGCGGACGACGCAGCAGCCGCTGCCGCCGAAGCCGCCGCTGGATCTGCTGGCCGAGCTGACCAACACCCCGCCGCCCCCGGAGACTCCGCTGCGGACGGCGGTACGGCGGGTCAAGATCTGGACGCCGCTGGCACTGCTGCTGGTGATCGTGTTTGCGATCGTGCAGGCCGTACGCCCGCTCCCGACGCCCACCCTCGAGCTCACCGCCGAGGAGTCGTACACCTTCGAGGGCGACAAGGTCTCCCTGCCGTGGCCGACCGAGGGTCAGGGCGCGATGGACGTCACCGGCATCGGCACGATGGGCAACTTCGGTGAGCAGAAGCCGGTTGCCATCGGCTCGGTCGCCAAGGCCATGACGGCGTACATCATCCTCAAGGAGCACCCGCTGAAGGCGGGCGAGGAGGGCCCGAACATCGAGGTCGACGCCACCGCCGAGAAGGAGGGCGGTTACGACCAGCAGGGCGAGTCGACGCTGAACACCGTCAAGAAGGGCGACCAGCTCACCGAACGGCAGGCGATCTCCGCCATCATGATTCCCTCCGCGAACAACATCGCCCGTCTGCTGGCGCGTTGGGACGCCGGTTCCGAGGAGGCGTTCGTCAAGAAGATGAACGACACCGCCAAGGAACTCGGCATGAAGAACACGACGTACACCGACCCCTCCGGTCTGCAGGAGTCCACGGTCTCCACCGCCGAGGACCAGGTGAAGCTGGGCAACGAGCTGGTGCGGATGCCGGCGCTGGTGGAGATCACCAAGCTGCCCGAGTGGGTCGACCCGTCCGGCCAGAAGTGGCGCAACTGGAACAACCTCGTGCCGTACGACGGCGCCATCGGCATCAAGACCGGCACCACCACCGCGGCCGGCGGCAACCTGCTCTTCGCCGCCACCAAGGAGGTCGGCGGCGAGACGGTCACCGTCGTCGGCGCGATCCTCGGCCAGCACACGGCGCCGATCATCGACACGGTGAACGCGGTCAGCAGGACCGCGATGCTCGGCGCGCAGGACGCGCTGGCCTCGGCGAAGATCCTGAAGAAGGGTGACGTCGTCGGGTATGTGGACGACCAGCTCGGCGGCCGTACGCCGGTGGTCGTGACCGAGGACGTCGCCGCGGTCGGCTGGGCGGGGCTGAAGGTGGAGCTGTCCTTCGCCGCCGACGACGTACCGCACACCGCGAAGGCCGGCACCAAGGTCGGCACGCTCACCGTGGGCGACGGCAGCGGCGGCGCGGTCGAGGTGCCGGTGGCCCTGCAGTCGGACCTCGCCGAGCCGGGCTTCACGGCCAAGCTGACCCGAATCGGCTGATTGCCGCAGTCCCGGCGCACCCCGTCGGCGAGGCCCTCCTCCGGGGGCTCGTCGGCGGGGTGCGTGCTAGCGTCACGAATCGGGACAGGGTGCCCGCGTGACCGACGGGCGCGGAAACCCCCGGCCACAGAGCCGAGAACCGGCCGGAAACGGCGCGTACGGCCGAGAACAGAAGACGGGACACGGGGAGTGCCAAGAGGTGGCCACTGCGGAGCCGACACGCACCGACGACACCGGTCCGGGCCCGGGATCCGGTCCGCGAATACGCGTGCCCGCGGATCGGCCGGACGGGTCCGGCCGGCCCGGCCGCGGGAAGACGGCCGCCGCTCTGCGTGAGCGGCTGACCCGGCACCCCGTCCTCGTCGCCACCGGCCTCTCCGGAATCCTCCACGTCATCTGGTTCTTCACGTTCGCGAACAGTGGCGGCGACCTGGCGGCGCAGGACGCCTGGGCCGAGTTCGTCGGCCGGCATCCGGACTCGGCGTACAACCTCGCCTGGTACGGCGGGATGCACCCGGTGTCGTACAGCATGGTGTCGCCGTATCTGATGTCGGTGCTCGGGGTGCGGACCACGATGATGATCGCGGGGACGCTGTCCGCGGGGCTGCTGACGCTGATACTGGTGCGCAGCCGGGTGGTCCGGCAGCCGCTCTGGCCGGCGCTGGCGGGGGTGTACGCGCTGCTGTGCAACGCGGCGTCGGGGCGGGTGACGTTCGGCCTGGGCACGATGTTCGCGCTGGGCGCGGTGGCCGTCGTGTTCTGCTGGCCGTACCGCTGGCGCTACAAGCGGTGGGCGAAGGCGCTGTGCGCGGCGCCGCTGGCCGCGCTCGCCACCATGTCCTCACCGGTCGCCGGTCTGTTCGTGGGGCTGGTGGCGGCGGCGCTGTTCCTGCAGAAGCGGCGGCCGGGCGCGTGGGCGCTGGGGCTGGCACCGAGCGCCGTGGTGGCGGTGTCCGCGTGGGCGTTCCCGTTCTCCGGCACCCAGCCGATGTCCTTCGGGTCGGCGTCCCTTCCGCTGCTCTACGCGGTCTTCGTCTTCCTCCTGGTCCCGCACGACTGGAAGACCGTGCGGATCACGGCAGCCGTGTACGCCCTCGCGGTGCTGCTGGTGTGGCTGATCAGCTCGCAGATCGGCTCGAACATCACCCGGCTGGCGATGCTGTTCGCCGGGGTGGCGCTGCTGGCGGCGCTGCCGTTCACGGTGCCGCGGTCACGCAAGTGGTACGCGATCGTGGTGGCGTTCGCCGGTTTCACCGCCTGGATCGGCTTCAAGTCGGTCGACGACGTCGTCCACACGACTCCGACGGCGTCCTGGGCGCGCGAGCTGGCGCCGCTGGTCAACCAGCTCCAGGAGGCCGGCGCCGAGAAGGGCCGCGTCGAGGTGGTCCCGGCCCGCTCGCACCGCGAGGCCTCCGCCCTCGCCCCGTACGTCAACCTGGCCCGCGGCTGGAACCGCCAGGCCGACATGAAGCGCAACCCGCTCTTCTACGACGACACCCTCAACTCGGCGAACTACCACGAGTGGCTCAAGCGCTGGGCGGTGCGCTACGTCGTCCTGCCCAAGGACGACCCGGACGGCGACGGCGGTGAGCGGGAGCGCGAGCTGGTGCAGCGCGGGCTGCCGTATCTCAAGCAGATCTGGGGCGACGCCAACTGGCAGCTGTTCGCGGTCGACGACCCGACGCCACTGGCCGATCCGCCGGCCACCGTCGAGCGGGCCGAGCAGGGCGAGATGACCCTCCGTGTGACACAGCCGGGCCGGGTCCTGATCCGCGTCCCCTACTCCCCCTGGCTCAAGCTCGTCGACGCCGAGGGCAAGGGGGTCCAGGAACCGCAGGAGACGGAGGCGTCCAAGGACCGACCCGACGGCACTCCGAAGACGTACCGCAACGTGAACGGCTGTCTGATGGAGACGGAGGAGGACGCGGAGGGCGACAAGTGGACGGTGCTGCTCGCTCCGCGGGCCGGGACGTATCGGCTGGCCTCGCCCTACGACCTGCCCCGGGGGACACCGTGCCCTCAGGAGCTGCGGTGACGCTCGGCGCAGCTCCACCTGCCTGACGGACTCCGGGCGAAGTCGGACGGAATGCCTCTCCCCATCTGACGCAACGTCAGCTAGACCGGACGCATGACAGACGACGCGGCACACACAGCCGACACCCGCAGCGACATGTACGCGGAACTGGCCGCCGTCGGCCCCTACGGAGCCGACCTCGGGCACGCCCTGATCACCATGGTCGAGCCGCACCCCGGCCGGGAGCGCGAGTACAACCGCTGGTACGAGGACGACCACTACATCGCCGGCGCGATGGCCATGCCCTGGATGTACGCGGGGCGCCGCTGGGTGGCCCCACGCGAACTGCAGCTCCTGCGCTACCCCGAGAAGTCCGCCGTCGCGCAGCCGGTCACGGCGGGATGCTACCTGTCCGTCTACTGGATCACCGCGGGCCGCTACGCCGACCACATGCGGTGGACCGTCGGCATCAACAAGCGCCTCAACCGCGACCACCGCGTCTTCCAGGACCGCACCCACGTCTTCACCGCCTTCCAGGACCACACCGCGACCGCCTACCGCGACGGCGGCCACGGCCCGCGTGACATCCACGCCCTCGACCACCCCTACGCCGGGCTCGTCGTCCAGGTCATCGACGCCGGCTCCCCCGGCAGGCGCGAGGAACTGCTCGCCTGGCTGCGCGACGACCACCTCCCGAAACGGCTGGCGGGCTCCCCCGCGGCCATGGTGACCGTCTTCACGCCGACGCCGCTGCCCCTGGACCGGATGACCTACGTCAAGCAGGTCGAGGGCGTCGGGACCCGGCTGACCCTGCTGTGGTTCCTCCAGCACGACCCACGCGACGCCTGGCAGGACCACTTCACGGACCTGGACACGGCAGTCGCCGCCTCGGGGCTGGGCGACGTCACGTTCGTCGCCCCCTTCATCCCCACCGTTCCGGGGACGGACCGCTACGTGGACGAGCTGCGGTGACCTCCTTCAGGACCGCCTGAATCCCCGCTCAGCTCCCGGTCAGGGACTGCTCGGCCCAGATGGTCTTGCCGGCGGGGGCGTGCCGGGTGCCCCAGCGGCGGGCGAGCTGGGCGACCAGCAGCAGGCCGCGCCCGCCCTCGTCGAAGATCCGGGCCCGCCGCATGTGCGGGGTGGTGCTGCTCGAGTCGGAGACTTCGCAGATCAGGGTGTTGTTCTCGTGAATCAGCCGGAGCTGGATGGGCGGCCGGCCGTAGCGGATGGCATTGGTGACGAGTTCGCTGACCATCAGTTCGGTGACGAAGACGGCGTCGGTGAGTCCCCAGGCCGCCAGCTTGCCGGTGGCCAGCTGGCGGGCCCCGGCGACGGCGGCGGGGTCGCAGGCCAGGTCCCAGGCGGCGACCCGGTCGGGGTGAAGGGCCCGGGTGCGGGCGATGAGCAGGGCGATGTCGTCGTCCGGGCGGTGGGTCAGCAGGGCCGTGAGTACCCCGTCGCAGACCGACTCCGGTGTCCGGGCGGGGCGGGCGAGGGCGGCGAACATCTTGTCCAGGGCCTCGTCGATGTCGCGGTCGCGGATTTCGAGCAGACCGTCGGTGTACAGGACGAGGAGGCTGCCTTCGGGCAGTTCGGTCTCGCTGGTCTCGAACGGCAGACCGCCCAGGCCCAGCGGCGGGCCGGCGGGGACGTCGAGGAGGTACACGGCGCCGTCCGGGGTGACCACGGCGGGCGGGGGGTGGCCGGCCCGGGCGAGGGTGCAGCGGCGGGAGACCGGATCGTAGACGGCGTACAGGCAGGTGGTGCCGATGCCCCCGGCGGTCTCGGCGGCGCCGCCCGTGACGGCCTCGTCGGTGGACAGGCGGATGACGAGGTCGTCCAGGTGGGTGAGCAGCTCGTCGGGCGGCAGGTCGACGTCGGCCAGGGTGCGCACCGCGGTGCACAGCCGGCCCATGGTGGCCGAGGCACGCATGCCGTGGCCGACCACATCGCCCACCACGAGGGCCACCCGCGCGCCGGACAGCGGGATCACGTCGAACCAGTCGCCGCCCACACCGGCCCGGCTGCCGGCGGGCAGGTAGCGGGAGGCGATCTCGAGGGCCGCCTGGTCGGGCATTGTCTGCGGGAGCAGGCTGCGCTGCAGGGTCATGGTCGTGGTGCGATCGCGGGCGGGCCGGCGGGCGTTGTGGATGCCGACGGCCGCCCGGGCCGTGAGCTGCTCGGCAAGCCACAGGTCCTCCGGTGTGAAGGGCTCCGGGCTCCGGTGACGGCCGAAGAGGGCCACGCCGACCGTGGTGTCCTGTGAGCGCATCGGCACCACCAGCAGTGAGTGTGTCCCCACCTCGCGGATCCGGGCGGCCTGGGGGTCCTCGCCCGCCCACCGGGCGACGGCGAAGTCAGCCGTCGCGTACAGGGCACCACGGCCCTGGACCAGGCATTCGGCCACGGGCGACAGTGCCGCGTAGGCGGTTGTCTCGCCCGCCCCGGCCACGGACTCGGGGTGCTCGTCGAGGACCGACTGCACCGCGATGCGGCGCAGGGTGACGGCCCCGGCCAGCAGGGCGGAGGACAACTCCTCGCTGCTCCCGGGGACGTCGAGCAGGTCGACGACGGTGAAGTCGGCGAGGCGGGGGACGGCGGCGTCGGCCAGTTCCTGTGCGGTGCGCGCGAGGTCCGAGGTGGTGCCGATGCGGGCGCCGACGTCCTTCAGCAGGAGCGTGTGCTGCCGGGCGGGCGGCTCCTGCGCCCTGTGGTGCGCCACCAGGCATACGGCGCGCACCCGGCCGTCCGTGTCTCTTATCGGGGTCAGCGAGGCCGGCCGACCGTGCTGCGGGCCTGGCGGCGTCGCGGGGCGGATGTCGGCCTGCAGGTACTGCGGCTCGCCGGTTTCGAAGGCCAGGCGCATCCTCCTGTCGGCCTCCTCGCTCGCGGGATGCGGCGCGATCTCCGGCAGCCGCAGCCCGCGCATCTCGGTCTCCGTGAAGCCGAGCGCGCGCTCCATGGCGACGTTCGCCCGCACCAGTCGCAGATCCGTGTCGAAGACCGCCAGGCCGCAGGGGGACTGGGTGAACACCCATTCCCCCAGCGTCTTTTCGCCGGGCGTGCTGGACCGGCCCGCCACGGCGGACACCACGAGCCACTCGTCGGCCTGCCCGCCGGGCGGGCGCCGGTTGGCGAGCAGGCGCAGCCGAAGCCGGCTGCCGTCGCGGTGCCGCACCGCCACGCTGCCGCTCCACCTGTCCCGCCCGGGTGCATCCCGCCGCGCGCTTCCGCCGGGTTCGTCGGCGAGCAGATGTACGGCGGGGCGTCCCACGACCTGCGGGGGCTCGTAGCCGAGCAGCCGCCGCGCCCCCTCGCTCCACCCCGTCACGATGCCCTGCGCATCGACGGTGGCCGCGGCCGTGTACGCCGACTCGCCGAAGTCGTCCGCCCTGTCGGGCCGCTCACCAGGAGGGGTGGGAAGTCGCTCCATCGCCGCTCATCTCGTCCTCGCTAGTTCCTTTCCCCGCAGTCCCACGGGAACCTGCACGGCCAGGGCCCTACTGACAAGCATGATCCTGCGAGGCACGCAGCACCAACGCAGCGCCGTCACGAGGGGTCCAGCTGGCTGCGGGCGAATCAGGTGGCAGGAAGCCGGTCGGCGCGCTGTCCCGCCCCGGCCGGGCGGCCCGGAAAATCTTCAGAAAGTGCCCACGGCGTGGAACCGCGTCCCGGGCTCTCCGCGTGAAGTACGGCAATAGCGACATCTCGGTGCATATCCACAGCCTTCGAGGGTGTGTGCAGTGATGACCGAGCCGATCCGTCGGAGGAAAGTCCCAGTAATCCCATGAGTTCCACACCCACGCCGTACAACGAAGCCCTCGCAGCCGCTCAGCCCCGGCTGGCCCCGCGTGAGCAGGAGGTTCTGCGGCACATCGCCGCAGGGCGCACCTACGCTCAAACGGCCCGCCGCATGGGGCTTTCCCAGCACACGGTCGACGCCTATCTGCGCCGTATCCGGACCAAGCTCGGCATCAACAGCACGGCAGAACTCATGCGGCTGGCCATCACCCTCGGGCTGTGACAGTGACGCCCGGCCGCCGGACAGGATGCCTTCCGGGAAGGGTCATGCATCTGATGCATCTCGATCTGCCCGTCCGAGACATGCTGTGCAGCCGGCGGTTCTACGAGACCTACTTCGGCTTCGGCCCCGGCACCGCGCAGCAGTACGACGACGGGACGGTCATCATCCGCAACGCCGACGGTTTCGATCTCGCCTTGCACGGCGGCCAGGACGTCGGGCCACTGCCCCCGTTCCTCCACTTCGGCTCCGGCTCTCCGACCCTGGTGAGGTACGCACCCTGCTCGCTCGGATGCGAGCGGACGGAGTGAACATCATCGAGCACCATGACGAGCCGGCCTACGTCGCGTTCAAATGCACGGATCCGGACGGCCACCAGGTCGAAACGTACTGGGAGCCTCAGGAGACCTCGCCATGACCGACCAACCCCGTTACTCGCCTGGCGGCCCGTGAGCGAGGCCGATCGCCCGGCCGTCGGCCTCGAGCCCGCTCGGCCCTACACCGCTCGGCAGCCGGGCTCCCGAACGGTCGGGGACTGCCCGGCGGCATTTCTGCGGGCTTTTACCGGACGCCTCCGGCTCTATCAAGTCCCGAGTTGTCGGAACGTGACGGCGTTGTGCCGGTCGGACCTACTGAAAGTGCGGGCCTCACCGAACAAGGACACGGGGCCGCACGGTAGGGGCGGAAAACCCCTCGGTGGCAGAAGGAGAAAACCCATGATCCACGGTGTTCACACACACAACGACGCACAGCTCAAGCGGCGGGGCTTCCGCCTCGCCATGGTCTTCGCCTCGACCGCTTTGATCTCCGGAAGCGTCATCCTTCCGGCAACCGCCGCAACGACGGCCGTGAGCCAGCCCACGGTCGCGAGCGTCGTCACCGACAGCGGAAAGGGCGGTGACGAGCGATGGGGTGGCCGCGGCGGCACCGGCGAGTGGCCCAGCGGGAAGGACGGCACCGGCGGCAACCCCTTCGGCCACCTCGGCGACCCCTGTGCGCCTGGGTACAAGGGCAATTCTCCCACTGCCTCGTGCTACCTCACGGACGACAGAGGGAAGGGCGGCACCGGCGGAACGGGCGGTACCGGCGGTGCCGCCAGCAATGGCTGGAAGCCGACTTCCGCAGTTGAGAGGTTCCGTGGTTGAGAGGCAGGCGGTTGTCCTGGATCCGGGGCTGATCTGCGCGAACGGGTGTGACGAGCCGCCGGGGTCGTGTGTCCACGGCCTCGGTGGCCGTTGGTCTGGTCAGGTGCTGTTCATGAGTCTGGAGATCCGCTCATCTTTGGCGGGCATCGGCACGCCGCACCCGTGAAGGCTTTGCCTGGGCGTCGCCGATGCGGGTGGTCTGGTGCAGGCGTCCGGCCGGGCCGGCGAGGGTGACCTGGTGGACTCGCCGACACTCGGTCCCGAGGGTGCGCCAGGTTGTGCCGGTGCGGCGGTCTGTCGGGGATGTGGTGTGCAGCGCCTGTCGGTGGCCAGTTCCTGCTGGCCACTGTCAAGCGCCAGGGTTGCGTATCCCTGCGGCTTGTAGCTGACGTACCCGCCTTCGTCAAGACACCTTTTCTCGTGACATGACCGGAGTCGTCCGCTCGGGCCTACTTGAGAGGCGCCCGCTTCCAGTCGCGGGGCACACCGCGAGGCCAGGCCTTCTGCCCTCGCCTTTAAATCCGCAGGGTGAAACACGCTCAATCAGCAGGAAACGACCTCTTAAGGGCCTGGGAGGGGGCCTCCGGAGCGAGGGGGAAGACTTATGGAAAGTCACCAATGTCATTGGAATGTCCCGATACTGCGACAAGCCCCTAATGTCCGTTGACGCCATCATGGCCGACCTCCCACGCTGGTGAGTAAGCAACCCACCCATCCCCAAAGGAGATCATCATGGAGACAAGCACCCGAAGGCGCATCCGACACCTCGTCGGCGCGTCCTGCGCTGCTGCGCTGCTCGCCGGAACGGTGGGCGTGGCGAGCGCCGAGGCGGTGCCTCAGACAACGAAGGCCACGGTGGAATCGCTGAGCGCGGCACCACTCATGCCCTGCGAGAAGCAAAACGAGGACGGCACGTGGGGACCGCCGGGCTGCACCCCGCCATGAAGTGAGGCAATCACCACGGACCTCGCGTTTTCACCAGACCTGGGGTGGTCACCGGCCAGTGGCCTCACGCTTTCACCAAGTGTGTCGCCCAAGGCTTGATCACAAACCCGAGAAATGCTTCTGACCCGCAACAACAGGAATTGTCGAGGGTCCTGTTGGCTGCGCGGAAAGAAGCACTTGCACGATTCCTCTGTGTCGCATGCTACGGCTGTGAGGAGCCGGTCCCCGTCGGCACCACTGCGCCGAGGGGCAACCGCTGGACGCGGCGGCCTGCCTGCGCGCCACCGGCCGGTCCGTCTATGCGATCAACCCGCTGACCGCCTGCTACCGCGACCGCTACGCCCTGGGCCGCAAAAGGTCCGACCACCTGAACGCCAAGGTCCTGGCGCACCTCTTGCGCACCGGCATCGCTGAACACCGGCCCCTGCCCGCGGACAGCGAACTGGCCCAGGCCATCACCGTCCTGGCCTGCGCCCGGCAAGACGCCGTGTAGGACCCCCGCCGAGCAGGCCACCGGACAAAGACCGCGCCAGCGCCTGCGCAGGTCAGTCGCGCTTCCGGAGGAGACGTTTCCTTTCCGGGCGGATGGTCATGCTGCTGTTCCGCCGAATCGGCCGAGCGCAGTCCTGACTTTCAGACGTCCTCTAGAATGTGATCACTGACACCGAATCCGAGCTGAAGTTGGTCACGTAGGCCCGGTCCTCAATCGGGGACACCACCACCCCCAGCGGGCCGCGGTCGACGGGGAGGGTGTCGCCCTCCTTGCGGTTCGTCGCGGTGTCGATCACCGACACCGAACGCTCGCTGGAGTTGGCCACGTAGACCCGGTCCTCAATCGGGGACGCCGTCACTCCTGCCGGGCCGCGGCCGACGGGGATGGGCTTGCTTTCCTTGCGGTTCGTCGCGGTGTCGATCACCGACACCGAATCCGAGCTGAAGTTGGTCACGTAGACCCGGTCCCCATTCCGGGACACCGCCACCCCTCTTGGGCCGCGGCCGACGGGGATGGGCTTGCCCTCCGGGCGGTTCGTCGCGGTGTTGATCACCGACACCGAACCCGAGCTGGAGTTGGCCACGTAGATCCGGTCCTCATTCGGGGACGCCGTCACTCCTGTCGGGCCGCGGCCGACGGGGATGGGGTTGCCCTCCTTGCGGTTCGTCGCGGTGTTGATCACCGACACCGAATCCGAGCTCTCGTTGGTCACGTAGACCCGGTCCTCAATCGGGGACGCCGTCACTCCTGCCGGGCCGCGGCCGACGGGGATGGGGTTGCCCTCCTTGCGGTTCGTCGCGGTGTCGATCACCGACACCGAACCCTCGCTGGAGTTGGCCACGTAGACCCGGTCCCCATTCCGGGACACCGCCACCCCCCTCGGGCCGCGGCCGACGGGGATGGGCTTGCCCTCCGGGCGGTTCGTCGCGGTGTCGATCACCGACACCGAACCCGAGCTGAAGTTGGTCACGTAGACCCGGTCCCCATTCGGGGACACCGCCACCCCTGCCGGGCCGTCGCCGACCTGGATCGGGGACACTTCAGGACCCTGTGTCAGGTAGAGGCCGACACCCCCCGCGACCAGCGCCACCGCCACCACCCCCGCAATGAGCCTGGCCCGTCGACTTCTGGGCCACGGCAGGCGACGCCGCGGCCGGACCACGTCACCTTTGTGTGGCGGCAGTCCCGGGGGCGGGCCGGTCAGTTCCTCCGGCTCGGCCGACGGCAGCGGTTCCCGGGGCGGACCGGTCGTGTCCTCCCGCTCGGCCGACGGCAGGACCTCGGTCGGCGGGGACGGCTCCGAGGAGCGCGGCGGCTTCGGGCCGGTCGGTTCCTCCTGCTCGGCCGGCGGCATGACCAGGGGGCGCGAAGGGGAAGGGCCGGGTTGGGCGGCGATGGGGGTGAGCAGCTGGGCTGCCTCATCACCGTCCATCCGCTGCTCGGGGTCCTTGGCCAGGAGCCCGAGGAGGACCGGGGTCAGCTCCGTTGCCTGGCGCGGCGGGGTGGGAAACTCGGACAGCACGGCGCTCAGCGTGGTGACGGCGGTGTCGCGGTCGAAGGGGCCGGTCCCCTCGAGCGCGAAATACAGGGTGGCGCCGAGTGAGAACAGGTCGCAGGCCGGGGTGGGTTCACCGTGGGCCCGTTCCGGGGCCATGTAGCCCGGGGTCCCGAGGAAATCCGCGGTGGCGGTCAGGCGCTCTCCGGAGTTCGGCTCCAGCGAGATGCCGTAGTCGATCAGCAGTACCTGGCAGCCCTCCGTAGGGTGGGAGGGCTGCGGGCCGGGGCAGGTCAGCAGGACGTTGGCCGGTTTGACGTCCCGGTGCAGGATGCCGAGCCGGTGACCCTCCTGCAGGGCGTCGAGGACCGCCAGCCCGATCCGGGCGACGTCGGCGGGCGGCAGCGGTCCCCGCTCGCGCACCACCGCGTCCAGGTCCATGGCGCCGGGGACGAATTCCATGACGATCCACGGCAGGCCGTCGGCCTCCAGGATGTCGTACACAGTGACCACATGGGGATGGTTGCGCAGCCGGGCAGCGTGCTGCGCTTCGCCGCGGGCCCTCGTGATCCGGGCGCTCACCTCTTGTTCCGGGAGGTCCGGCGGCAGGACGATCTCCTTGAGCGCGACCTCGCACACCAGTCGCTCGTCATACGCCTGCCACACCCGTCCCCTGCCGCCAGTGCCGAGCCGACGCAGAAGCCGGTAGCGCCCGGCGATCACGCGCCCGGCGGCCTCGTGCACTCCCGTCATGGCGTTCCCTCTTCCAGGGCGGCCCAGCAGGGTCCCCGGCGAGCGTTACAGACCCCCTTCAGGTATTTCATATCGCCCGAAGAGCGGCAAGTCGCCCAGAACAGGCGTAGTCCACGTATGTTCCCCCAGTAGATCAGTGGCATCGTCGTCGCCGCTCTCGTCCTGTTCCACTTCCTCTGCTCCCCTTCGAGAAAGGCCGTGTCGCACAACCCGACGGAACCCGCCACGATCCTGTGGCGGGTTCCGTCGTCAAGGCCGATCAGCACATGTGGCGTGCTCAGCCGATCGAGTTCGACTGCTCGTTGCCGTCGTTGTCGTTGCCCTCGATGGAGTTCGACTGCTTGTTGCCGTCGTTGCCGTCGCCCTCGATGGAGTTCGACTGCTTGTTGCCGTCGTTGTCGTTGCCCTTGATCGAGTTCTCCTGCTCGTTGAAGTCGTTGTCGTTGCCCTTGATCGAGTTCTCCTGCTCGTTGAAGTCGTTGTCGTCGCCCTCGATCGAGTTCTTCTGCTTGTTGAAGTCGTTACCGTCGCCCTTGATCCGGTTCTTCTGCTTGTTGAAGTCGTTGTCGTTGCCCTTGATCCGGTTCTTCTGCTCGTTGAAGTCGTTGTCCCCGCCCTGCACCGCGCTCACCGCGGCCTTCGTCGTCTGAGGAACCGCTTGAGCGCTCGCCACCCCTGCCGTTCCGGCAATAATCGCAGCAACGCAAGAAACGCCGACGATGCGGGAGATGCGTACGCGCATGTTTGCAGCCATGATGTTTTCTCCTTGAGTGAATTTGATTCGCTTTTTGAAGTGCGGCAAGCCGAGATTTCCACTTGCCTGTTGCGCCACTTAGATGTGGCGGCCCGGCGATTCGCCTAGAACCACATTCACCCATCGCAAGAAACAAGCAAAGCTACGGAAGCTCGGGGCTTGACAGGATCAATATCAGAAGTTAAATTCCGCGGCCCGGAGACGACGAAACCCGCCACGGTCCTGTGGCGGGTTCACCTCGTCGAGGCCGATCGGCAGGTGTGACGTGTTCAGCCGATCGAGTTCGTCTGGGTGTTGTCGTCGTTGTCGTTGCCCACGATCAAGTTCAGCTGGCTGTTGTCGTCGTTGTCGTCGCCATCGATCGAGTTCGTCTGGGTGTTCCCGTCGTTGTCGTTGCCCACGATCAAGTTCGTCTGGGTGTTCCCGTCGTTGCCGTCGCCATCGATCGAGTTCTCCTGCTCGTTGTCGTCGTTGTCGTTGCCCACGATCAAGTTCGTCTGGGTGTTGCCGTCGTTGCCCTCGTTGTCGTCGCCCTCGCCGTAGCCGGCCTTCTCGTCCTTGCCCTTGTCGTGGCCGTAGTCGCCATAGGAGACGCTGCCGTTCGACGCCCCGAATTCAGCCGGGGTGAGAGAGCTTGCGGCGGGGGCGGAGATCGCGAGAGCCGCGGCTGCAGCCGCGGAGACGAAGAAGGTGCGAGTAATGCGCATGGGGAGACATTCCTTTCGCCACGACTGCGATGGCCGGCACGGCACCGGCTCATCAGGAATCGCAGTAGCGACGTGATCACCCTCAGCCGAATACGGGTCGCGCACCACTGGAAGATGGAGCATTCGGGTGACATTGTGGGCTGTTCGAGTGGGTTGGGGCGAAAAACTGCCCTTTTGGTCGCACCCGGTCATCCAGTTGGGGTATGGGGCCGTGCCCGGAAGCCACGGCGTCGGATCCCGACGGTGAGCCGTCCATGGCGTTCCCCTTTCCTCGCGCCCCCCATACCCTGACGACCCGTCAGACAACGTGTCGGAGCCGGGAGTCTGCGATGTCACTGCTGGAGGGAAAGACCGTGGTCGTCTCGGGGGTCGGCGCCGGACTGGGTCACCAGGTCGCGGCGGCGGTCGTACGGGACGGCGGGAACGCGGTACTGGGTGCGCGGACGGCGGAGAACCTCGCCAAGAGCGCGGCCGCGATCGATCCGCACGGGGCGCACACGGCGTACCGGGCGACCGACATCACCGACGAGGGGCAGTGCGAGGAGCTGGCCGGGCTGGCGCGGGAGCGGTTCGGGGGGATCGACGCGGTCGTCCATGTCGCCGCCTGGGACAGCTACTTCGGCGGGCTGGAGGACGCCGACTTCTCGGTCTGGCTGTCGGTGGTCGACGTCAACCTGCTGGGGACGCTGCGGATGACGCGGGCGTGTCTGCCGGGGCTGAAGGAGAGCGGCGGGGGTTCGGTGGTGTTCGTCGGGACGCAGTCGGCGGTGGCGGCGCCGTCGCAGGTGCGGCAGGCGGCGTACGCGGCGTCGAAGGGGGCGTTGACGAGCGCGATGTACTCGCTGGCGCGGGAGCTCGGGCCGTATCGGATCCGCGTGAACACCGTGCTGCCGGGGTGGATGTGGGGACCGCCGGTGCAGGCGTACGTGCGGTTCGCCGCGCACACCGAGGGGGTGCCGGAGGACGAGGTGCTGGGGCGGCTGACCGGGCGGATGGCGTTGCCGGAGCTGGCCACGGACGGGGATGTGGCGGACGCGGCGGTGTTCCTGGCGTCGGACCGGGCGCGGGCCATCACCGGGCAGTCGCTGCTGGTCAACGCGGGGGAGCTGATGCGCTGACCGCACCCCTCCTGGATTCATGTCTGTGAACGAAGGTCACCGGACAGAACATTTTTGCCTGCTCTTGACCTTCCTCTTGCTTGTCGTGCCCTCGTCACCGCACTCACGATGAGCGGGCCGTTCACAAGGCGGACCCTGGAAGGGTGGCACATGAACAGTCTCGACTGGGCCGTGCTCATCGGCTACTTCGGTGTCATGGTCGCGATCGGCATCTGGTCGCACAAGCGCGTGGACAACGTCAGCGACTTCTTCACCGCCGGCGGGAAGATGCCGTGGTGGCTGTCCGGCATCTCGCACCACATGTCCGGATACAGCGCGGTGATGTTCACCGGGTACGCAGGCATCGCCTACACCTACGGCGTGACCTCCTTCGTGACGTGGTCCTTCCCGATCGCGCTGGGCATCGCCATCGGGTCGAAGCTGTTCGCGCCGCGTATCAACCGGCTGCGCTCGCGGCTGCATGTGGCATCCCCGCTGGAGTACCTGAAGAGCCGTTACGACCTCAAGACCCAGCAGGCACTGGCCTGGTCGGGCATGCTGCTGAAGATCGTGGACGTGGGCGCGAAGTGGGCGGCGATCGCGACCCTGCTGTCGGTGTTCACCGGGGTCTCCCTGAACGAGGGCATCCTCATCACCGGTGGGATCACGGCCGTGTACTGCACCATCGGCGGCCTGTGGGCGGACGCGCTGACGGAACTGGGACAGTTCGTCATCCAACTCCTCGCCGGTATAGCGATGTTCGTCGCCGTCGTGGTGGAACTCGGCGACTACGGCGGGTTCTTCGGCGTCTGGGACCGGCCGGAGCTGGACGGACACGAGAAGCCGCTGGTGGGGCCGTACGGGACGGTCTTCCTGCTCGCCTTCCTCTTCATCAAGCTGTTCGAGTACAACGGCGGCATGCTCAACCAGGCCCAGCGGTACATGGCGACGCCCACGCCGCGGGAGGCGGAGCGCTCGGCCCGGCTGTCGGCGATCCTGTGGCTGGTCTGGCCGCTGGTGCTGTTCTTCCCCATGTGGATGTCGCCACTGCTGGTGGAGTCGCAGAAGCCGGACGGCTCCGACTCCTACGCCCTGATGACCGAACAGCTCCTCCCGCACGGCCTGTTGGGCCTGGTCATCGTCGGCTTCTTCTCGCACACCATGGCCATGTGCTCCTCCGACGCCAACGCGATCGCCGCCGTGTTCACCCGGGACTGCGCGCCCGTGGTGTGGGCCAGGGCCCGGTCGTGGAGCGAGCGCCAGGGCCTGGTCGTGGCCCGCATCGCCACCGTCGTCTTCCTCGGGCTGTCCATGGCGGCGGCCACGCAGGTCAACTCCCCCACCTTCAAGGACATCATCACCGTGGTGATCAAGTGGGTCGCCGGTCTGATGGGCCCGATGGCCATCCCGATGATGCTGGGCCTGCTGCGGCCGTTCCGCCGCTCCGGGCCGACCGCGGCGCTCGTCAGCTGGTCGATGGGTCTGCTCGCCTTCTGGCTGGTCAACTACCCGATCAACTGGAACGTCGAGGGTGGAGTGCCGCTCCAGTACCAGGTGTCCGTGCCGCTGGCGGTGTCGCTGGTGCTGTACATCCTCATCGGGTACATGAAGCCCGAGGACACCCCGGAGCGGCTGGCGATCATCGAGCGGATCAACACCGACGGGGACGGGGCGGCAGCGGCTGCGGTCCCGTCGCCCGCCGGGTCGGTGGACGACGTGGTGCGTACGACGACGAAGGACTGACCTGACGTCAGCTGCTCGGGTGCTCACCGACCTTGTCGACGACGCCGATCCCGAGCAGGGCCGTCTCGTCCGTACCGAGGTAGTCCAGGGACGTCTTGTCGAAGACCCACGTGTCGAGGTCGTCGCTGTCCTGGAAGGTGAGCCCGATGCCGTGCCGGCCGGCGGCGTCCTGTGCGTCCTCGACCACGGTGACGCCCGGGATCTTCGCCGCGGCACGGTAGAGGGCGGCGCTCACGTCGGGGACGAGGACGGACCGGTCCAGCATCGAGTCGATCATCTCCATCGCCGCCTCCTCGTGGGTCGGTCCCTGTCCCTCGGTGTCGGCCCAGATCTTCTGGTACAGCTTCTCCGGGTCGGCCGGCAGGGCCTCCAGCTTCCGGTAGGTGGCGTTGTTGGGGTCGGCGCTCATCACCATGTCGTGGGTCGACTTGCCACCGCGGAACGGCCCCCCGCCGGGCGACGGGTCCAGCACCGTGATCGTGGCCAGCCCTTCCCGCCTGCCGTCGACCGCCTGCCAGTCCGTGCGCCGGTACTTCCACTCCTTGCCGGCCTCCCACCAGTCGGTGCCCTGGACACGGGTGTAGACGTACTGGTCGTCGCGGACGGGCACGGTCTGCTTGGCGTCGGCGACCGTGGCGATGCGGTTCAGCAGGGCCACGGCTTCCTGGTCGGTGACGGGCTTGCCGGGTTCGCCGGAACCGGTGGCGGCGAGCGCGACGGCGACCACGGCGGCGGCCGTGACGAGGGGGACGGCGATCTTCACGACACGTCGGCGGGGGACAGGGGCGGACTTCTGGGTGAACTCGCGCATCAGACGGTCCTTCAGCAGGCTCTGACGGTCGCTCGGCAGGACCGGTTCACCCGGGCTCGGCAGCAGCCGGGCCAGTTCTTCACGCTCTGCGGGGTTCATCGGCACTTCTCCTGGTTCGACCGGGCCGCTCGCTGCGGCCATCCGGTTCCTGTCCGGCGGCGGGAGTGCGTCCCGGGGTTTTCCTCAGTTCCGCCTCGGCCAGCCGCCGCAGTCGCTGCCGGGCGCGGGCGAGACGCGAGCGCACAGTGCTGACGGGGACGCCGAGGGCGTCGGCGGCGGCCGCGTAGCTCAGGCCCGACCAGACGCACAGCGAGAACACCTCGCGCTCGGGTCTGCGCAGCCGGTGCAGTGCCGCCCGGGCGGCCGCGAGCCGTTCGGCGTCCTCCATACGACCGACCAGTTCGTCGGCGAAGTCCGGCACGGTCTCGCGGTCGCTGCGCCGGTCCGGGAGCCGGGCGAGCGCGGCGCTGTGCCGGCGGGCGGCTCGGCGGGAGTTGCGCAGGACGTTGGTGGCAATGCCGTACAGCCAGGGCCGCAGCCCGTCGCCCTCATGAGGGTCGGAGGGCTCGGGTCTGAGCCGGTCCCGCAGGCGCCAGGCCTCCAGGAAAGTCAGCGACACCGCGTCCTCCGCGGCGCCACGGTCGCCGGTCAGCCGGGCGGCGTGGCCGTAGAGGGCCTGCGCGTGGGCCGAGAACAGTTCGGCGAAGGCCTCCGGATCGCCGGCCCGTATCCGGGCGCGTAGAGATAGGTCCACAGCCCGGCCTGTCCGCTCGGCACCCGGCGTTCCTGTGATGTCGGTCACAGTCCGATGGGGCTCACCCCCGCGGATAGCGCGCCAGCCATGCCGGTGACGCGCCCGCCGGGCTGTGCAGGGCCGGGCCCTGGGTCATCTCCATGGCGAAGTCGTCGGCCAGTTCCAGGATCGTGGGCCGGCCCTCCAGCTCGGCCAGCCAGGCCGGCGGAAGCGCCGTCTCGCCGTGCAGGGCTCCGAGGAGGCCGCCGGTGAGGGCGGCGGTCGTGGCGGAGGGTCCGTCGTGATTGACGGCGAGACGCAGCCCCTGCCGTACGTCCTCACCGACCAGCGCGCAGTAGACGGCGGCGGAGACAACCCTCTCCGCCGTACCCTCCCCCGCCAGCTCCGCCACCCGCGCCGGCGTCGGGATCCCCTGCCGTACCGCGCCCAGCGCGTACTGCAACGCCTCCGACACCGGCTGATGCCCCGGACGGGCGGCGAGCAGGGCGAGCGCCCGCTGCACGGCACCGTCCAGGCTGTCGCCCCGCGCCAGCGCATGCACGATCACGGCGTACGCGCCCGCCGCGAGGTAGGCGGTGGGGTGGCCGTGGGTCTGGGCGGCGCACTCCACGGCGAGCTGCACGACCAGTTGCGGCTCCCAGCCGACGAGCAGACCGAACGGCGCGGAACGGGCCGCCGCCTCGGGACCGGCCTCACCGGGGTTCTTCGGCATGTCCAGCGTGCCCATGACCTCGTCGCCGAGGCCCAGCAGCAGGGCCCGGGCCGGGTCGCGGCGGGCGTACAGCCACTCCTCGCGGGCCAGCCAGCCGTCGTCCTTGCGGCGCAGGTCCGGCCCCCAGTCCCGCTGGGTGGCGGCCCAGCGCAGATACGCCCGGTGCAGGTCGGTGGGCGGATGCCAGGCGCCGGTGTCCCGGCGGACCTGGGCGCGGATCAGCCCGTCGACGGTGAACAGCGTGAGCTGGGTGCGGTCGGTGACGGCACCGCGTCTGCCGTACGCGGGGGCGAGGTCGACGACGCCTTCCGGGCCGTGCGCCTCCCGGATCCCGTCCAGCGTCAGCCCGTCGACCGGCGCACCGAGCGCGTCCCCGACGGCGACGCCGAGCAGCGTGCCGCGCACGCGGCTGCGGAAGTCCTGCTGCTCGGTACGGCCCCAGACGGCGCCGGCTGTCGCGTCCACCAGACCTCCCGGGACACCGTCCGTACGTACGATGCTCAGCACTGTATTCGACTGGGGACGATCGGATCAGTGGGCGGATCGGTGTGCCCCGAGTGGTCGCGAGTGGTCAGACAGTCGGTGAGCGCGCCATACCGCGGGACGCCGCGGACAGGGGTCGGCCGCCCGGGCGACAGGGCCCAGGCGGCCGATCTGCGTCGATCTCCGTCCGCGCTCGTGCGTCACGAGCAGAAGGGGAACGTCCCCTCCCCGTTCTCGCCGAACAACTTCCACCAGTCGCCGTCGAGGAACTGCCGCTTCCAGTCGTCGATCTCCTCTTCCGAGACCTCGTACTTCTCGGCGGCCTCGGCGCTCGTCGTGTGCCCGGACATCACGGACATCACGATTCGCATCTTGTCCGGCCCCGAGAGCTTCGCCCCCTCCAGTTGGTCCGGCAGCAGGTCGCTGAACCGGAAACAACCAGGCTTGCCGGGCTCCCCCGGCTGACCGGGCTCGCCGCCCTCCCCGCCCTTGCCGCCCTCCCCGCCCTTGCCGCAGTCCGAACGGTGGCCGAGGGGATCACTGGAATCGTTGGAGTAGCTGGTGCCTGTTGTGGGACTCTGCGCCGCCTGGGCGGCGTACGTGGCGCCGGTGACGAGAGTTACCGAGGCCACCGTCAGGATGAGTGGACGCTGCCAGCGACTTCTGGACATGGGGGTTCTCCGTTTCCAAGGCAAAAATGTCACCTACAGGCGCTGGGCCCCGGACGCCATGTCCGGCCGACCGGGGCCCAGCGCGGTGATCAATGGGGGGACCGGGGCGGAGGTCTTCAAGATCTCCACCCCGTCGAGGTGGGGCCGTCGTGGCCTGTGGCGATCAGAAGAAGCTGCTGCCGCCGGCGCCGCCGGGACCGCCGTCGCCGAAGACGCTGCCGCCACCGGCGCCACCGGGACCGCCGTCGCCGAAGAAGCTGTTGCCGCCGTTACCGCCGGGACCGCCGTCGCCGAAGACGCTGTTGCCGCCGCCACCGCCACCGCCACCGTCGCCGAAGAAGCTGTTGCCGCCGGCACCACCGCCGCCACCGTCGCCGAAGACGCTGTTGCCGCCGCCACCGCCACCGCCACCGCCGCCGAAGAAGCTGTTGCCGCCGGCACCACCGGGACCGCCATCGCCGAAGACGCTGCCGCCACCGGAGCCGCCGGAGCCACCGCCGCCGAAGAGGCTGCTGCCACCGGCACCACCGGCGCCACCGTCGGTGACGACGCTCGAGACCATGGAGTGGCTCTGGCTCGGGGCCGCCGTCGCGGCGGATGCCGGAAGGGCGGCGCCTCCGGTGATCAGAGCAGCCGAGGCGAAGACCAGCGCGAAGCGGCGGCCCCGCCGCTTGGACTTGGCGTCGTTGCGGGTGTCGGCGTTGGGGGTGTGAACGTTGCGGGTCATGGGTCTTCTCCTTATGAGAGGGATTTCTGACCTGCCCCGGGAATTCGGGGCAGTGGCCGACGGATCGGTTCCGACCGGGACCGCCGTGCCGGAATAACCGGCGGTTCGGTGAGAGAATCCTCATGGAGGAGGATTTCTGTCGCACCGTGCGGTCTCATTTCCTTTTCGGTGAGGCCCGCACTTCAATTAGGCCTGACCGACAAAGCGCCGTCATGCTCCGAGGACTCGGGACTTGACGGAGCCGGAAGCGTCGGGTAAAAGCTGCGACGGCCCGCACCTGCGGCTTTCCTGCGGACATGCGAACGGCCTGGCTGGGCGTTGCCGCCCAGCCAGGCCGTAAATTCGAGACTGCCCGCAGAAGTCAGGTCAGAGTGTTGCCGTTCCCATTGCCGTTCCCGTTGCCGTTGACGGTGTTGTTGTCCCCGATGACGATGATGGTGACAGGGCCGTTCCCATTGCCGTTCCCATTACCGTGCTTGTTGCCGCCGTGGCGGTTGTGCTTATTGTTGTGCTTGTTGTAATTGTTGTACTTCTTGTATTTTTTGTGCTTGGAGTGACCGTCGTGACCGCCGTGCTCGACTGCAGTCGTGGCCACGGTGCCGGCGTGCGGCGTCGCCGGGGCGGCGAACGCACTGGTGGGCATCAGCGCACCTCCTGCGGCGAGGGCGGTCGTGGCGGTGGCCATCACAAGGCGCTGCGTCCGAGAGGTGCGGGGCATGGGAATTCTCCTCCAGCGAGAAAAGTCGGGGGTTTACGCCGCGTCGCCGAGGTCGTTCCGGACGATGCGGGTGGGCCGGCTGCTCTGCGTGGCCCGTATCTCAAGTAAGCCCTGGCCGACGAATCGCGTCATGCCGCTGAAATTCGGGACTTGACAGCTGGCGGCGATCCCGATAGGGGCATGCCGCCGATCGGCCCTCGATCCTGTGCTGAAGAGCAGGAACGCCCCGCTACTCCACCACCGCCACCGTCGTCCCCGCCGTCCCGAACGCCCACAGCGCCGAGCTGTCGGACGTCTTCATGCGGATACCGCCGGTCTGGACGCCGGACGCGGCCGGTGGGGGCGAGGAGCCGTCGACCGCGGCGGAGAAGGCGATGTTGACGCCGGACTTGGCCGCGAAGTACACGACGTGCTCGATCTCCACGCCGTCGGAGCCCGTGGTGGCGTCCGTCCGCGTCCCGACCGTGTACGTACCGGGATCCGGGTCGACCGTGCCGGGCCACACGGTGAACGTACGGCGGGCGCTGTCACTCGCGTCGACCAGCCATATGCGCCGCTCACCGAGGGAGTAGACGATGCGCCGCCCGGTGCCGGAGCCGTCCGGTACCGCAGCGGGCCGGGATGGAGTCGGCGCGGCCGAGGGCTGCGCGCTCGCGGACGCCGAAGGGCCGGGCCGGGCGGCCGCGGCCGTGGGCCGGGGGCCCTGTTCGGCCTGGACGGCCAGAACGCCGACCCCCGCGATCGCCCCCACGGTCAGGCCGGTCACCCAGGCCCACGTGGGAAGCCGTCGGGCAGGCACGGGCACGCATCTCCTCAGTCTCCGACCCCCGATGCCGGGGGTCGGATCATCGTACTGTGAGGAGCCGAGCCCCCATCCCTCAGTCCAGCACCGGCAGCAACTCCGGCAGGTGTCCGTCCGAGGCCGCCGCCGCCCGCTGCCGCTCCTCCGGCACCTCGCCGTACAGCGTCGTACGGGGGCGGGCCGGGCGGCCGGCCGCCTCGGCGACGGCCACCAGGTCGCGCACCGACTTGTACGAGCCGTAGGAGGAGCCCGCCATGCGGGAGATCGTCTCCTCCATGAGTGTGCCGCCGAGGTCGTTCGCGCCGGAGCGGAGCATCTCCGCCGCGCCCTCCGTGCCCAGCTTCACCCAGCTGGTCTGGATGTTGGGGATGTGCGGGTGGAGGAGGAGGCGGGCCATGGCCGTCACCGCGCGGTTGTCCCGCATGGAGGGGCCGGGGCGCGCGATGCCCGCCAGGTACACCGGGGCGTTGGTGTGGATGAACGGGAGCGTCACGAACTCCGTGAAGCCGCCCGTGCGTTGCTGGATGCCGGACAGGGTGCGCAGGTGGCCGAGCCAGTGGCGGGGCTGGTCGACATGGCCGTACATCATCGTCGACGACGACCGGATGCCCAGCTCGTGCGCCGTCGTGATCACCTCGATCCACGTCGCCGTGGGCAGCTTGCCCTTCGTCAGGATCCAGCGGACCTCGTCGTCCAGGATCTCCGCCGCCGTGCCGGGGACGGAGTCCAGGCCCGCCTCCTTCGCCGCCGTCAGCCACTCGCGGATCGACATGCCCGTGCGGGTCGCGCCGTTGACGACCTCCATCGGCGAGAAGGCGTGCACGTGCATGCCGGGGACCCGGTCCTTCACCGCCTTCGCGATGTCGAAGTACGCCGTCCCGGGCAGGTCCGGGTGGATGCCGCCCTGCATGCAGACCTCCACCGCGCCGACGTCCCACGCCTGTTGGGCGCGGTCCGCCACCTGGTCCAGCGACAGCGTGTACGCGTCGGCGTCCGTGCGGCGCTGCGCGAAGGCGCAGAAGCGGCAGCCGGTGTAACAGACGTTGGTGAAGTTGATGTTGCGGGTGACGATGTACGTCACGTCGTCGCCGACCACCGACTTGCGGACGTCGTCGGCCACGGAGCACAACGCGTCCAGCGCCGGGCCGTCCGCGTGCAGCAGCGCCAGCGCCTCCTCGTCCGTCAGGCGCGTCGGGTCGTCGGCCGCCGTCGCCAGCGCCGCGCGCACGTCCGTGTCGATGCGCTCCGGTGCCATGCCGGGGGCGGCCGCCTCACGCAGGGCGCCCCAGTCGCCGTACACCTCGTCGAAGTCGTCTCGGCGGTCCGACGTACGGCCGTCGGTGTCGATGGTGCGGTGCAGGTCCGTACGGCCGGACGCCTCGAACACCTCCTCCGGCTCCTGCCACGGACGGCCCTCGACCACGGCGTCCGGCACCGCCAGCCCCGTCTCCGGGTCCGCCAGGGCGCGGACGTGCGGCAGCAGTCGTGGGTCCAGCCAGGGTTCGCCGCGCGTGACGAACTCCGGGTACACGCACAGCCGTTCCCGCAGCTCGAAGCCGGCCGCGCGGGACTTCTCGGCGAGTTCCTCGATCTGCGGCCAGGGGCGTTCGGGGTTGACGTGGTCGATGGTGAGCGGGGAGACGCCTCCCCAGTCGTCGATGCCGGCGCCGATCAGCCGCTCGTACTCGCTGTCGACCAGGTTGGGCGGGGCCTGGAGGCAGGCCGCCGGCCCCATGATGTGCCGGGCGACCGCCACCGTGGCGACCAGCTCGTCCAGTTCCGCGTCCGGCATGCCGCGCATCGCGGTGTCCGGCTTGGCGCGGAAATTCTGGATGATCAGTTCCTGGATGCCGTGGTACGACCGGGAGACACGGCGCAGCGCGAAGAGGGACTCGGCGCGTTCCTCGTACGTCTCACCGATCCCGATGAGGAGCCCGGACGTGAAGGGGACGGAGGAACGCCCGGCGTCCTCCAGGACGCGCAGGCGTACGGCGGGTTCCTTGTCCGGGGAGCCGTAGTGCGGGCCGCCGGGCTCGGACCAGAGGCGCTCGGCGGTCGTCTCCAGCATCATGCCCATGGACGGGGCCACCGGCTTCAGCCGCTGGAAGTCGGTCCAGGTCATGACCCCGGGGTTGAGGTGGGGCAGCAGGCCCGTCTCCTCCAGGATGCGGATGGAGATGGCGCGGACGTAGGCGATGGTGTCGTCGTAGCCGTGCGCGTCGAGCCACTCGCGCGCCTCCGGCCAGCGGTCCTCGGGCTTGTCGCCGAGGGTGATCAGCGCCTCTTTGCAGCCCAGCGCGGCGCCGCGCCGGGCGATGTCGAGGACCTCGTCGGGGGACATGAACATCCCGTGTCCCGCCCGGCGCAGCTTGCCGGGCACGGTGACGAAGGTGCAGTAGTGGCACTTGTCCCGGCACAGCCGGGTGAGGGGGACGAAGACGCTCTTCGAGTACGTGATGACGCCGGGGCGGCCGGCCGCCTGAAGGCCCGCGTCCCGCACCCGGGCGGCGGAAGCGGCGAGGTCCTCGAGGGCCTCGCCGCGGGCCTGGAGCAGTACGGCCGCCTCGGTGACGTCGAGGGCGACGCCGTCACGGGCGCGTTTCAGGGCGCGACGCAGGGAGTTCTCGGTGGGTCCGGTTCCGGAGGTCGCGGAAGTCGTCATCCTTCGAGCATACGGTCGAGGTGATCAGGGCCGGGCGGTCAGTCCAGGAAGCCGCCGTACCCGTCCAATGCCCGCAGCACCTCCGCCTCCCCGGCCGGCGGCAGCTGTACGACGACCTCCTCGATGCCCAGCTCCGCATAGTGCGCGAGCTTGCCCGGGGTGGGGTGGACGGCGTACGGCACGACCTGCAACGCCTCCGGGGTGCGGCCCGCGTCGGCCCAGGCGGTGCGCAGCAGGGGCAGCGACTCGGACAGGCCGCGCCCGCCGATGGGCAGCCACCCGTCGGCGTACTCGCAGATGTGCGCGAACAGCTTCGGCCCGGCGGCACCGCCGACGAGGGTGCGCGGCCCGGTGACCGGCCCGCGCGGCTTCTGCACCGGCTTGGGGTAGGCGAAGCTGGCCCGTACGCTGCCGAACTCGCCCTCGTACGCGGTCGGTTCCTCCGACCACAGCGCGCGCATCAGCGCCATCCGGTCCCGGACCAGCTCACGCCGCGTCCGCCATTCCACACCGTGGTCGGCGGCCTCCTCGACGTTCCAGCCGAAGCCGAGGCCGAGGGTGAAGCGGCCGCCGGAGAGGTGGTCCAGGGTGGCGATCTGCTTGGCCAGGCCGATCGGGTCGTGCTGGGCGGCCAGCGTGATGCCGGTGCCGAGGCCGAGGTGTTCGGTGACGGCGGCGGCCTGGCCGAGCGCGACGAAGGGGTCGAGAGTGCGGCCGTACTCGGGCGGCAGCTCGCCGCCCGCCGGGTACGGCGTGGTCCGCTCGACGGGGATGTGGGTGTGCTCGGGCAGGTACAGCCCGGCGAAGCCCCGCTGCTCCAGCTCACGGGCGAGCCGGGTCGGGGTGATGGTCTCGTCGGTGAGGAAGACGGTGACGGCGATTCGCATGACCCCTCTCTACCCGGGGACACCTCATCTGTCCATACCGACCGGTCGGCAGGTCTTCTGCGGCGCGCTGCGCGTGCGGCGCCGTAAGCCCCCGATTCCCTTACTGTGCCCGTAAGTTCACGCGCGTCCCCGAAACTGGGGGCATGTCTGAGGACCACGGTGGCATCGGCAGACGTGCGCTGGTCGTGACGGGAGCGGCGACCGCCCTTACGTTGGGTGGCGTGACCTTCGCGAGCGGCGCCGAGGCCGCGGACGGCGACCAGGAGACGCGGACGGTACGGGGCACTCTTCCGGCCGGTTCGCCCGACTTCGTGTACGTACCGCTGGACATCCCTTCCGGGGTACGGGAGCTCAAGGTCGCGTACACCTACGACCGGCCCTCCGTCCCGGCCGGCACCGTGGGCAACGCCCTCGACATCGGCATCTTCGACGAACGCGGCACCGAGCTGGGCGGCCGGGGCTTCCGGGGCTGGTCGGGAGGGGCGCGCACGGAGTTCTTCATCCGCGCGGACGAGGCGACGCCCGGCTACCTCCCGGGGCCGGTCCGCCCCGGCACCTGGCACATCGCACTGGGCCCGTACACGGTGGCGCCGCAGGGGCTGACGTACGAGATCACGATCACGCTGACGTACGGCGAGCAGGGCGAGGCCCCGGACGTGGTCCACCCGCCGGAGCGGGCGAAGGGCCGGGGCCGGGACTGGTACCGGGGCGACTGCCACCTGCACTCCTGGTACTCCGACGGCCGTCGCACCCCGGCGGAGATCGCGGCCCTCGCGCGTGCGGCGGGCCTGGACTTCATCAACACCTCCGAGCACAACACGCATGCGTCCCACGCCCATTGGGCCGACGTGGCGGGCGACGACCTGCTGGTCCTGCTGGGCGAGGAGGTCACGACCCGCAACGGTCACGTGGTGGCTCTGGGTGTCGAGCCGGGGACGTTCATCGACTGGCGTTACCGGGCCCGCGACAACCGCTACGGCCGTTTCGCCCGCCAGATCCGCCGCGCCGGCGGCCTGGTGGTCCCGGCCCACCCGCACGCCACGTGCATCGGCTGCAACTGGAAGTTCGGCTTCGGCGAGGCGGACGCCGTCGAGGTGTGGAACGGGCCGTGGACGCCCGACGACGAGATGTCGCTGGCGGACTGGGACAGCATGCTGGTGTCGTCGGTGCGGAACGGGCGGGGCTGGATCCCGGCGATGGGCAACAGCGACGCCCACCGGGACCCCGATGTCGTCGGCCGTCCGCAGACGGTGGTGCTGGCCGACGATCTCACCCGGGAGGCGATCCAGGAGGGCATCCGCGCGGGCCGCTCGTATGTCGCCGAGTCCAGGAACGTCGTCCTGTCCTTCACGGCTTCCGGCGGGCGGGGCGAACACGCAGGCATCGGCGAGCGGTTGGAGGTGGACCGCGAGACGCCGGTGACCGTCCGCCTGGAGGTCAGCGGCGCTCCACGCTGCACCGTCCGGTTCGTCACCGACCAGGGGGTGCTGCACACGAGTGCGCCCCTGCCGGTGACCGGTTCGGGCGTCGTGGAATGGCGTACGACGCCTTCTTACGCGGCTTACGTACGGGCGGAGCTACGGCACGAGGCGGCCCTGGGACCGCTGCCGGGGGCGCTGGCGGCATTCACGAACCCGGTCTTCCTCGGTTCGCTCACTGCACGGTGACGGTGTACGTCGTCCGCTCGGCGACCGGCCGGGAGACGGGCGCGGTCGTGGCCGCGACCGCGGCGGCACGGCCCGTTGTGGACCGGGGCACTCGATGTCCCCTCAGTACTGGGACAGGGCCGAGGGCCGTTCGGTGAACGCCGGCATCGTGGTCAGCTCACCGTCCGTCGTCCGGACGCTGTTCGCCTGCGTCCGGACGAGCTGATCGCTGCCCGCGTAGGCCCCCTTGGCCAGGTGGACCTTGGTCGCCAGCTCGTGCAGGGCGTCCCTCAGCGTACGGGCCTCGGCCTCCCAGGCCGTTGCGAAAGCGTTGAAGGCCGGTGCGGACGCGGCACCGCCCAGGGCGTCCTGCGGGTAGCGCACCGTGGGGGCGACGGCCTTGCGGATCTTCTCCGCGTCGTCACCACAGCCATCCAGCTCCCCGGCCGGCCCGGACATCTTCGTGGTGGCTACCCGGTAGCCCTGCCCAGCAGGCATCGTCTCCCCCGTCCTCGTCCTGTCGGCATTCTCAACTCAGCCGTCTGCAAACGGCATTGCAAACGATCGGCCGACGGAGGCTAGCATGCGCCCCCCGAAGTGGAGCCGGTCGGCCACCGGCGGACGCGAGCGCCGCGGCGCAGGCCGATCAGTTCGGCGACCGCGTCCAGCCAGCGGGCGGCACGCACCTCGCCCTCCGGCATGGTGACGGCCTGCGCGGCGGTCTCCAGCCAGTCGCGCAGGTGCGCGGACGCGGCTCGGGAGGGGAGCGGCTCGGGCAACTGCGCGGCGTACGCCAGACCGCCGGACCGGACGATCTCCGCCACGTACGCCACCGAGCGCGGCACGACGCCGAGCCGGTCGAGGGTGACGGCGGCCGCGATGGCGCCGTCACCGAACAGGGCGGTGCGGAAGGCGTCCTGGGTCAGTCCGTAGCGCAGCAGCACGGACACGTCGGTGGCGGCGAGGATCTCGTCGTCGGTGCGGGTGGCTGTGGTGTGGGGCATGGGGCCTCGGTTCGGGTCCGGGTCAGCGGACGGTGATCTCGTACAGGAAGTACGCGACGTCGTCGTCCGGCGTGCCGGTGGCCGTGGGTACCGGGCCGGAGACGGGGGCGGCCGACGAGGAGGGCGAGGCGGTGGCCTGCGCGGCGCTGTGGCAGAGACCGCTCGGGCAGTACAGCAACTTCACGGTCGTACGGCCGGACGCCACAGCAGCGAAGTCGAAGTACTGGGTGCCGTCCCCACTGCCGGCCACGCCCGGATCGCCGCCCTCGGTGTCCTCCCGCTTGCCGTCGTACTTCAGGACGTCCGAGTCCGGGCGCGGGTCGGCCAGGTACCAGTTCTGCCCCAGGTTGGGGTTGGCGGGGACCTCGAGGGTGAAATCGTCGCCCTTGTCGACCGTGATGGAGCGTTCCTGAACACCGAACTCGGTGCCGGAGCCGCCGCCACAGCCGGTCATGGCGGTCAGGCCGAGGAGGGTGAGGGCCGCGACGGTCGCTCGGCGGGCTGCTGTTGATGTGCGCACGGTCAGTCCTGCTCGATGTAGACGCGGTTGACGTTGTCGAAGCGGTCGTCGCTGGCGGCGCTCAGATCGCCGTTGACGAAGTCCTCCTCGCTGACCCAGGTGGTGGTGCCCCAGGGGTTGTACACCTGGAGCATGTCACCCTCCTGGCCGATGATCATCATGCCGTGGCCGACCCAGCCGTCCTCGTCCTCGCCCTCGATGTTGATGGGGACGGGCTTGCCCTCGGCGACGGACTTCTGGACGTCGGTCAGGATCTCGCGACGGTCGTCGGCACTGTTCATGTCGCGCGCCTCGTAGCTGTCGCCGGTGTGCGGGCTCAGCTCCTGGTCGGAGATGTCCACCTGGCCCTCGGAGTCCATGCCGGCGGGCTGCCGGTTCCACCACCAGCCCTCGTTCGAGCCGTCGCCCTCCTCATGCAGCCGGTACTGCTCGTCGTGCAGCCGCTGACGGAAGTGTTCCGGGTCGTCGTCCTGGCCGGTGGGTCCTCCGGTCAGTTCCAGGGCGTACACCGGGTCGACCATGGCACGCGCGGTGACCGTGGAGGACGGCACGCAGGTCGCGGCGTCCTGCGACCAGCTCTCGTCGTCCAGCGTCTGCTGCTCCTGCCCCGTGGCGGAGTTGGTGCTGACCGGCGCCAAGTGCTCGCGCAGCCACTCCGCGTCCTTGCCGTGGATCTTGCCGCCGAACTCCTCGACCTGTTTCACGTCGTAGCCCGCCGCGAGGGCCTTCATGAGATAGGCCTTCTCCTGCGGGGACGACGCGTCCGCCAGGAGCGTTTCCACCCGCTCCCGCTCGGCGGGCGAGAGACGCTCCATTGCCCGGCCCGCCCGCTCCAGGTCGTTCGCGGTGAGGATCTCGTTCAGCTCGGGATCACCGCCGACGTTGCTCGTGTCGGCCAGCATCAGCCGGTCCACCGCGGACAGTTCGTCGGTGCCCATCTTCCCGGTACGCGCCTCGGCGGCCCACTTGTTGAGCTCGCGGGCGGCGGCGCGCGCCGCGTCGTCGGCGGCGACCGCGGCCTTGTGCATCAGGTCGACGCCGTCGGCGGCGAAGTGGCGGGCCGTCAGCCGGTCCCACTCCTCCTCGTCGTCCTCGTGCCAGTCGTCGAAGAAGCCGTCCCGGCTGCCGAGTTGGGCCTTCGCGTCGTTCAGCTTGGCACGCCCGTCGGCGTCCTGCTGCTGCGCGTCCTTGACCGTGTCGGCCAGCGTGAGCAGCGCCCTCGCGCCGCCCTGGAACGCCTCCGCCATCTCCATCACCGCACGCGACGCGGCACTCACCGCATCCGAGGCGAGGACGCTCGTGTCGCCGGCCCAGACGTCCGGCAGACCCTTGCGGGACACCTTGTCGACCCGTTCGCACAGGGCACCGATCTCGTCCAGCTGGTCGCGGTACCGCTTGCCCAGCGACTCCAGCGTCACCGGGTCACCCTCCGGTGGGGACACGCCGAGCGCCTGGTCGATGAGATCCAGCAGATCGTTCTTGCTTCCGGCCTTCGGGATGCTCTCGCACAAGCCCGTCAGCCTGCTACGGCGGTCGGTCGTGGACTCCGTCACCGCACGGTCCCAGCCATCGCCGTTCCCCCGTTCCCCGTCCCCCGGCGGCACGGCTTACCGCGGTGGGCCCTGAATACGATCATGCGGGCGAGACGCTAACACGGGTGGCGGGCAGGCCCATCGGTGGATCACACACCTCCCACATCGCTTGCACACCGGCACGGCCGGGGCTGCCGGTCTCGCCTACGCAGCAGCCGCGTCCGCCAGGTCGGCGACGACCGCCGCGTGATCGGAGGGCCACACCCCGTCGACCGGCCCGTCTCCCGCCCGCCGCACGTCCCGCACATGGCCCAGGCCGTCCGGACCGGGCCGCCCGACGTGGATGTAGTCGATCCGCACCGCCGGGTCCGGCCCGACATACGGGTTCGCCGGGTCCCAGGTGGCCGACGGGGCGGCCGGGTCGGCGTACTCCCAGGCGTCGATGAGGGTCTGGCGGGGGACGGCCGGAGCCGTCTTGCAGCCGCCGAAGAGGCGGATCTCGTCGGAGTCCGGCCAGGCGTTGAAGTCCCCGGTGACGACCGGCGGGAACGGCGTGCCGCCGCGGTGTTCGGCGACGAACTCGGCGAGTGCGGTGACCTGTCGGCAGCGGGTGGCCGAGGCGTGCAGGGCGGAGGTGAGGTGGGTGGTGAAGAAGGGCACCTCATAGGCGGGGGCGGCCAGCCGGGCGTACAGGGCGAGCCGGCCGTCGTCGGCATCCGCCGGGGCGGGGAGCGGGAGGACGGCCTGCTCGGTGACGGGCCAGCGGCTGAGGACGGCGTTGCCGATGCCGACGCGCTCGTCACCGATCCGGCGCTGCCAGCGCTCCGGGGCGTGCGACGGGCCCCAGGCGCAGTGCAGGCCGAGTTCCCCGGCGAGCCACTCGGCGAGGTTCTCGCCGTCCGCGTCCCACACCTCCTGGAGGCCGACGACATCGGGGCGCAGGTCCCTGAGTGTGGCGAGGATCGCCTTCTGCCGTTCCGCCCAGGGGCCGAACCGCCACCATAGATTCCAGGTCACGACCCGCATGGCCACCGCCCTCGTCGCACCGCGTCCGAGGGACCATTGAATCAACAACCGCCCCGGCCACGACACAGGAGCCGCACGGATCATGCCCCGTCTCGCCGACCTCAGATTCCGCGCCGCCACAACCGTCCAGCGCCACCTCGCCAATCCGCTGATGCGCCGGCTCCCCCTGCACGCGGTCCTGGAGACCACCGGCCGCACCTCCGGCCTCCCCCGCCGCACACCGGTGGGCGGGCGCCGCGTCGGTGACTCCTTCTGGCTGGTGTCGGAGTTCGGCGAGCGGTCCCAGTACATCCGCAACATCCGGGTCGACCCGCGGGTCCGGGTGCGGATCAGGGGGCGCTGGTACGAGGGAACAGCTCACCTCCTCCCCGACGACGACCCCGTCGCACGCCTGCGCACCCTGCCGCGCCTCAACAGCGCGGCGGTCCGGGTGGTCGGGACGCAGCTGCTGACGGTGCGGGTGGATCTGGCGGACGGCGAGGCCCGCACCTGACGGCCGTTCGGGGGAAGCCGGCGCGTGGCGTGCGGGGGCCCGGTCCCCGAAGTCGTACTTTCACGTCGTATGAAGGACGTATCCGGAGACTGTGAGCACGCGCCCACCCGTCGCACCGCACTCGCCGGGCTCGTCAGCGGTGCCGGGGCCGTACTGGCCACCGGCTGCACTCCCACGGGCGCGGCGCCGGCGACCCGCGCCACGGCGACGAACTCCGCCTCGACGGGCAGCCCCACGCCCGGCGTGATGACGCTGTTCAACGACCCGGGGTTCAACTTCAACGGGTTGATGGCGCTCGGTGGGTCCGGCCAGGGCTCCGCCGAAGTGGGCGAGGTGCTCACTGCCGTCAACGCGATCAACAAGGCGCGCCTGTCATCGCAGTCGTACGTCGAGACCTTCAAGAAGCTCGGCGACCAGCTCATGGCGGCGCCCGAGGGCAGCAAGCCCGACGACCAGACCACACGCTGGCGTGCGCTGCGCGCCGCGCAGTACTACGGCCAGGCACTGTTCTTCGTCCTCGGCTCCGACGACCCGGGCAGCGAGGAGCAGCTGTACAAAGCCGGACGCGGCGCCTGGGACAAGTTCTGCGGCCTGTGCGACCCGGCGCCGGTGACCGCGAACGTCCCGTACGGGAAGACGCCACTGCCCGTGTGGTTCTTCCGGCCGGACGAGTCCGAGCAGCGCCGACCCACCGTGATCCTCACCAACGGCAGCGACGGACAGAACGTCGACATGTGGACGTACGGCGTCCCGGCCGCCCTGGACCGCGGCTGGAACGCCCTCGTGTACGACGGGCCCGGCCAGGGACAGCTGCTCTTCGTGGACCAGGTGATCTTCACTCCGACCTGGGAGAAGGTCGTCGGCCCGCTCGTCGACTGGCTGGTCGCCCGTGAGGACGTGGACCCCGACAGGATCGCCCTGACCGGGCTGAGCATGGCGGGCGACCTGGCACCCCGGGCCGCGGCCTTCGAGGACAGACTCGCCGCCGTCGTGGCGATGCCCGGCTGCCTGACGCCCTGGCTGGGTTTCCCCCCGGAGATCCGGGAGATCCTCACGCCGAGCAAGAAGGAGACCAACAACATCTGGAACAAAGAAGTCGTTCCCGAGTTGCCTCCGGCCGACGCCGCGACGCTGAAGAAGCGCTTCGAACCCTTCTCCGTACAGGCGATGCTCGACGCCCGCCAGGGGAGGACGTTCACCGACTTCTACACGCCCGCCAAGCGCATCGAGGCGCTGGACATCACGGACGTCGTGGGCCGGATCAAGATGCCCGCGCTGGTCCTGGACTACGAGGCCGAGCAGTTCTACCCCGGCCAGGCCCGCCAGATGTTCGACAAGCTGACCTCGCCCAAGGACTACGTGAAGCTCACTGCGGCCACCGGTGCGCAGCTGCACTGCTCCCCGATGGCCCCGCAGCTGCACTGCGAGGTCGTCTTCGACTGGCTGGACGGGACGCTGTCAGGCCGCTGACCTCACCCCGGCCACACGATCGCCTGCACCTCGCTGTACGCGTGCAGTGCGTACGAGCCGACGTCCCGGCCGACGCCGCTCTTCTTGAAGCCGCCGAACGGGGCCTCCATGTTGCGGCCGACGGTGTTCACGCCGACTCCGCCGGCCCGCAGGCGGCGGGCCACGCGGAAGGCGCGGGCCACGTCGCCCGACCACACGTAGTCGATCAGGCCGTAGTCGCTGTCGTTCGCCAGAGCCACGCCCTCGTCCTCCTCGTCGAAGGGGATCACGACGACCACCGGGCCGAAGATCTCCTCCCGGGCCACCCGCATGTCGTTCGTGCAGTCGGCGAGCAGGGTCGGTGCCACGTAGAAGCCCCGGTCGAGTGCGGGCCGTTCGCCGCCCGTCACCACCACCGCGCCCTCTTTGAGGCCCCCTTCGACGTACGACTCCACCCGCCTCCGGTGCTCCGCCGAGATCACCGGGCCGACGACCGTGGCCGGGTCGCGCGGATCGCCGACCTTCAACCGGCCGGCGTACGCGGCCAGTTGCCCGACCAGACGGTCGTACACCCCGCGCTGCGCCAGCACCCGCGTCGGCGCCGTGCAGATCTGGCCGCTGTAGAAGGAGAACGTCGTGCCGATCCCGGACACCGCCGAACCGAGGTCCGCGTCGTCGAAGACGACCGCCGCACCCTTCCCGCCCAGCTCCATCAACTGCCGTTTCATGGACCGCCCGCACACCTCGGCGATGCGCTGCCCGACGGCCGTCGAGCCGGTGAAGCTCACCATGTCCACATCGCCCGACGCGACGGCGGCCTCCCCGACCTCCACCGACCGTCCCGAGACGACGTTCACGACCCCGCGCGGCACACCCGCCTCCGCCAGCGCCTCCGCCATCCGGTACACCGACAGCGGATCCTGCGGCGCCGGTTTCACCACCACCGTGTTGCCCATCGCCAGCGCCGGGGCGACCTTGCCCGCCGGGTTCGCCCAGGGGTTGTTGTACGAGGTGATGCAGGTGACGACCCCGACGGGCTGACGGACGGCCAGCGCGCCCATCACGCCGGCCTTCCCCATCGGCCCGGCCTCGTTGATCTGCGGCGGGATCGCCCACTCCGCCGGCTCCACGCGCGCGTACCGCCGGAAACGGGCCGCGCCCACGCCCACCTGCATGCCGCGGGCCGTCCCCGTCGTCGCCCCGGTCTCGGCCTGGGCCAGCTCGGCATACGGCACCAGACGGCTCCGAATGATGTCCGCAGCCCGTGCCAGGACCGCCGCCCGCTCCTCCGCGGGCGTGCGCGACCAGGGCCCGAAGGCCTCGCGGGCCGCGGCGCAGGCCGCGTGCACCTGATACCGCGAGGCCTCCGGCGCCCAGCCGACGGTCTCCTCGGTCGCGGGGTCGATTACGGCGTAATGGCCGCCCTCCGGCTCGACCCACTCCCCGCCGACGAACAGCCGCCGGCTCACCTCGTGCTCACCGTCCGCGTGTCCCGCCCCGAGCGCAGCACCCGCCCCGGTACCGCCCCGCTCACCACGTCGTCCCGGATCGCCTCCACCCCGTTGACCCAGACGGCCCGCACGCCGAGCGCCCTGGAGTCCAGGCGCGGGCTGTCTCCCGGCAGGTCGTGCACCAGGGTGGCCTTACCGGCGTCGATGCGCTCCGGGTCGAACAGGACGAGGTCCGCATGCCAGCCCTCCGCCACCCGGCCCCGCTCCCGCAGGCCGAACAACCGCGCCGGGTCGTCCGTCAGCATCTTCACCGCCTGCTCGAGCCCGACCAGCTTCCGCCCGCGCAGACAGTCCCCGATGAACCGGGTGGTGTACGGCGCCCCGCACATCCGGTCCAGATGGGCTCCCGCGTCGGAGCCGCCCAGCAGGACGTCCTCGTGCTGCCAGGTCTCGGCCCGCAGCGCCCAGGACGCCGGGTCGTTGTCGGGGGGCATGGGCCACAGGACCGTACGGAGGTCGTCGTTCGCGCAGATGTCGACCAGGCAGGCGAAGGGGTCCTGGCCGCGTTCCGCCGCGATGTCCCGGACGACCCGGCCGGTCAGCCCGGCGTTCGCCTCGCTGTACGTGTCGCCGATGACGTACCGCCCGAAGTCCGCCAGCCGCCGGAAGACGCCGGCTTCCTTGCTGTCGGCCCTGCGCAGCATCTCGGCCCGTACACCCGCATCGCGGAGCTTCTCGATCCGCTCGGGTACGGGCAGGCCCAGGACCGGGCCCCAGCCGGGGATGAGGTTCAGCGCGCAGAACGTGCCGAGGGACATG
Organism: Streptomyces sp. NPDC059866; assembly: GCF_042731325.1. NCBI lineage: Bacteria > Bacillati > Actinomycetota > Actinomycetes > Kitasatosporales > Streptomycetaceae > Streptomyces > Streptomyces sp. NPDC059866. The sequence continues at coordinate 358,021 of NZ_JBHWJT010000006.1, forward strand.
TTCATCGGCGTGAGGATCGGCATGGTCAGCGCCACCACCCGGCCGCCCGCCTTGCGCGCCCGTTCACCGGCGAGGAGCTGGCGGGGCACGCGCTCGGGGACGGCCGCGTCGATGGTCAGAACGTTCCAGTTCAGCGGCCGGCCCGCCGCCGCGCTCATCTCCACGAACAGATCGATCTCGGCGTCGCTGAACTGGTCCAGGCAGCCCGCGACGATCGCCTCGATCTGCGTTCCCTCGTGCTCGCCGACCGCCCGGGACAGAGCCAGCAGCTCGGCGGGCTGCGCGTGCCGGGAGGCGACCGGCTTCCCGTCGCCGTCGGAATGGGTGGACGACTGGGTGGTGGACAGGCCCCACGCCCCCGCGTCCATCGCCTCGTGGAACAGCCGGAGCATCGCCGCGAGCTGCGCCTCACTCGGCTGCCCGCCCACCGCATCCGGCCCCATCACGTACCGCCGCAGCGCGCAGTGCCCCACCATGAACCCGGCGTTGACCGCGATCCGCCCCTCGAGGGCATCCAGATACTCACCGAAGGTGTGCCAGCTCCACGGCGCCCCTTCCTCCAGCGCCACCAGCGACATGCCCTCGACCTTGGACATCATGCGACGGGTGTAGTCGGCGTCCTCGGGGCGGTCGGGGTTGAGCGGGGCAAGCGTGAACCCGCAGTTGCCGGCGGCGACCGTGGTCACTCCGTGGTTGAGGGAGGGGGTGGCGTACGGGTCCCAGAACAGCTGGGCGTCGTAGTGGGTGTGCGGATCGACGAAGCCGGGGGCGAGGACGAGGCCGGTGGCGTCCTCGACCGACCGGGACTCCTCGGTGATCTTGCCTACGGCGGCGATACGCCCATCCCGTATGCCGACGTCGGCGGTGTACGCGGGCGCGCCGGTGCCGTCGACGACGGTCGCGCCTTTGATGACGTGATCGAGCATGAGCCTTGCCTCCTGACTCCGGGCCGGTGGAGATACCTAGGGGCGCGGGGCTGTATCGATATGCGGCTCCGCCGCGTGGGCGCGACCAGCCACAAACAACCGGCAGCCGCGAACGCTCCTCAGACACCCCTCCGGAACCGCGTAGTCCGATGCACGGGATCCGTGTCGATCTTCGGAATCACGTGCTCCCCGATCAGCCGAATCGTCTGCAACGTCTCCTCCTTCGGCACCCCCACCGGCAGCCCGAAGCTCAACTGGTCGGCCCCCGCCTGCTCCCACCGCTTGCACTGCCGCAGCACCTCGTCGGGGTCACCGCAGACCAACAGCTCCTCCTCGATGAGGACTTCGACGAACTCCTCCGTGTACTCGGGGAGCGTCTCCGGCCACACCGGGAAGCCCTCGGGACGCGGGAAGGTGTCGTGGTACCGGAACACCAACGACGGCAAGTAGTGCAGCCCGCCGTTCGCCGCGATCCGTATCGCCTCCTCGTGCGTCGGCGCGCAGATCGCGGTGGTCGTCACCATCACGTTGTCGTTGACGAAGTCCCCGATCGGCTCGGCCTCGACGACCGCGGTCTTGTACTGCTCCAGCACCCACTCCATGTCGGAGACCTTCTGCACGCTGAAGCCGAGCACGCCGAGCCCCTTGCGGGCGGCCATCGCGTACGAGGGCGGCGACCCGGCCGCGTACCACATCGCCGGGTGCGACCTGCCGTACGGCTTCGGCAGGACCTTCCGCGGCGGCAGCGACCAGTGCTTGCCCTGGAAGCCGGTGTACTCGTCCTGGAGCCACATCTTGGGGAACTCGGCGATGGTCTCTTCCCAGATCTCCTTGGTGTAGTTCATGTCGGTGATCCCCGGGAGGAAGCCGAGGATCTCGTGGCTGCCCGCGCCGCGTCCGCTGCCGAACTCGAAGCGGTTCTCGGTGAGGTGGTCGAGCATGGCGACCTTCTCGGCGACCTTCACCGGGTGGTTGACCTGGGCGAGCGGGTTGAAGATGCCGGAGCCGAGGTGGATGCGCTCGGTGGCGTGGGCGAGGTAGCCGAGGAAGACGTCGTTGGCGGAGAGGTGGGAGTACTCCTCCAGGAAGTGGTGCTCGGACGCCCAGGCGTACTTGAACCCGGACCTGTCCGCCTGGATGACGTACTCGGTCTCCTCCATCAGCGCCTTGTGCTCGGCGAGCGGGTCGGTCTCGGCGCGCTTGCCCACGTATCCCTGTACAAAGAGCCCGAATTCCAAGGAGGTTCACCGTCCCGGGTCTTTTCTGATGTACCGTCAGGTTTCTTCACTGCCGCCGACTGTGGCACCGGGGGTGCACACCGTCAATAGCTGATGGACCGTCAGATAATGCTGACGCCGGCCAGCCACCCCCCGTCGATCACGAACGGCTGCCCGGTGATGTACGAGGAGTCCTCGCAGGACAGGAACAGCGCCAGCCGCGCCACCTCCTCCGGCCGCCCGATCCGCCCCAGCGGCACCATCCTGCGGTACAGCCCGTCCAGGGCCTGCGAGGTCTGCACGGGGTCCGCGTCCGGGTCCAGGAGCGCCGGGTTGGACATGGCCGTGTCGATGGCACCCGGGCACATGGCGTTGACGCGGATGCTCCGGTGGGCCAGCTCCAGGGCGGCGACCCGGGTGAGGCCGATGACGGCGTGCTTGGTGGCCGCGTAGGTGCCGACGGCCGCCATGCCGGTCACGCCGGTGTAGGAGGCGGTGTTGACGATCGTGCCGCCCGTCTCGAGGTGGGGTGCCACGGTCTTCATGCCCAGAAAGCAGCCGACCTGGTTCACCTGCACGACCTGCATGAACTCCTCGAGGGGAGTGTCCACGAGGGCGTTGAAGCGCAGGATGCCGGCGTTGTTGACGAGCCCGTCGACCCGGCCGTACGCCTCCTCGGTGGCGGCCACCGCGGCGCGCCAGTCGTCCTCCCGTCCCACGTCGAGATGGACGTACCGGGCTCCGATCTCCTTGGCGAGCGCCTCGCCCGCGTCGTCCAGGACATCGGTGACGACGACCTCGGCGCCCTCCTCCCGGAACAGCCGGGCCTCCTGCTCCCCCTGCCCGCGCGCCGCACCGGTGACGATCACGACACGTCCGTCCAGCTTGCCCATGCGTTCTCCTCACAGGTACGGAGCCACGTCGGCGCCGAATGCGGTCATCTGGTCGGTGAGTTCGGCGCGGCTCCGGCTGCGGAACCGCACCTGGATCTGGTGCACGCCCATCGCCCGGTAGGCCCGCAGGGACTCGGCGAGGGCGTCGGGGTCACCGGTGAGGGTGCGGCGGCCGACGTCCCAGGTGGGACGGCCGACGTAGAGCGGCTCGGTGAGGGCGCCGATGGTGAGCGGGGCCTCGATGCCCGCCTTCGCCCGCTGTGCTGTCAGCCGGGCGATCTGTCCGGGCAGCCGGTCCCGCGGGTCGCCCTGGGGCAGCCAGCCGTCGCCCTTGAGCGCGGCCCGGCGTACGGCGGCGGGTGAGGAGCCGCCGACCCAGAGGGGAACGCTCGGCTGGGCGGGCCGGGGACGCTGACCGAGATCGTGGAACTCGTACAGCTTGCCGTGGTGTGCGGGGAACTCGTCCGGGCCGAGGGCGGCCCGGAGTGCGTCGACGGACTCGTCGAGTACGGCACCGCGCTGCCGGAAGTCCACCCCGAGCGCCGCGAACTCCTCCGGCACGTGCCCGGCGCCGACCCCCAGGATCAGGCGACCGCTCGAGAGATGATCGAGGGTGGCGTACTGCTTGGCGGTGATCAGGGGGTGCCGCAGCCCGACGACGGCGACATGGGAGAGGAGCCGGACGCGTTCGGTGACCGCCGCCAGATGGGCGAGGGTGGCCACGGGGTCGTACCACACCGTGCTCATCGCGGGCGCGAGCCGGCGCGGGATGGCCACGTGGTCGCAGCAGGCGACGTAGTCGAACCCGGCGCGGTCGGCGGCGCGGGCGACGGCGACGAGGTCGTCGGGGCCGGCGGCGGCCTCCCAGGGCTCGGTGTAGAGGGTGCTCTGGGACTGGACGGGGAGCTGGATGCCGTAGCGAAGGCTCATGGCCCGACCCACAGGCCGTCGTCGGTCAGCCCGAGCAGCTCGATGGCGTTGCGCCGTACGATCCGCTCCACGACGTCCGCCGCCAGGTGCCCCATCTGGGCCTCACCGACCTCGCGGGACTTCGGCCAGGTGGAGTCGGAGTGCGGGTAGTCGGTCTCGTAGAGGACGTTGCCGACTCCGATGGAGTCCAGGTTGCGGAGCCCGAAGGCGTCGTCGAAGAAGCAGCCGTAGACGTGCTCGGCGAACAGCTCGGACGGCGGCCGGTGCACCTTGTCGGCGACACCGCCCCAGGCGCGGTTCTCCTCCCAGACGACGTCGGCGCGCTCCAGGATGTACGGGATCCAGCCGATCTGGCCTTCCGCGTACATGACCTTGAGGTTCGGGAACCGCTCGAACTTGCCGCTCATCAGCCAGTCGACCATCGAGAAGCAGCAGTTGGCGAAGGTGATGGTGGAACCGACGGCGGGCGGGGCGTCGGCGGAGGTGGAGGGCATACGGCTGCTGGAGCCGATGTGCATCGCGATGACCGTGCCGGTCTCGTCGCAGGCGGCGAGGAAGGGGTCCCAGTCGTCGGTGTGGACGGAGGGCAGGCCCAGGTGCGGGGGTATCTCGGAGAAGGCGACGGCCCGGACGCCGCGCGCCGCGTTGCGCCGGACTTCTGCCGCCGCCAGCCCGGCGTCCCAGAGGGGGATGAGCGTGAGGGGGATGAGCCGCCCCTGCGCCTCGGGCCCGCACCACTCCTCCACCATCCAGTCGTTGTAGGCGCGGATACAGAGCAGACCGAGCTCGTGGTCGGCGGCCTCGGTGAAGGTCTGGCCGCAGAAGCGGGGAAAGGTCGGGAAGCAGAGGGCGGACTGGACGTGGTTGACGTCCATGTCGGCGAGACGGGCGGGGACGTCGTACGAGCCCGGCCTCATCTGCTCGTAGGTGATGATCTCCAGCTTGATCTCGTCCCGGTCGTAGCCGACGGCGGTGTCGAGGCGGGTGAGGGGGCGGTGCAGGTCCTCGTAGACCCACCAGTCACCGAGCGGGCCGTCGTCGCCCGGCTGCCCCATGACCGGCTTGAAGCGGCCGCCGAGGAAGGTCATTTCCTTCAGGGGCGCGCGGACGGTGCGCGGGCCGATGTCCAGGTACTTCTTCGGGAGCCGGTCCTGCCAGACGTTCGGGGGTTCGACGGTGTGGTCGTCGACGGAGATGATCTTCGGGAAGGAGGTGTCCATGGAGGCAAGGTAGCGCTTGATCTGACGACCCGTCAGCTACGTGGATGGCCCCTTTCTCGGACCCCGGTACGTGTGAGAGATCTGTGAACCCCGTTCGTCGCCTTGTGATCGGCGTCTCCCGCGGCTGACGCATCTGCCGTGGACAAGGCAGACTGACATGGTTGCTCAGCATGTCTAGGGGGACGGCGATGGACGACGGGCTACCGCGAGTGCCGGAGCAGCGGCGGCCGGGCTCTGATGCGCAACCGGCGGCGCTGCGGTTCGCCGTGCTCGGACCGGTGCGCGCCTGGCGCGGCGAGGAGTCACTGAACACCGGTTCCCCACAGCAACGCGCCCTGCTGGCAGCGCTGCTGCTGCGCGAGGGCCGTACGGCGACCGCGGCGGAGCTGATCGACGCGCTGTGGGGCGACGACCCCCCGTCCCAGGCCCTGGCGGCACTGCGGACGTACGCCTCCCGGCTGCGCAAGGTCCTGGACGCCGGCGTCCTGGTCAGCGAGTCGGGCGGCTACGCGATCCGTTCCGTCGCGGACGGGGCGCTGGACCTGGCGGTGGCGCAGGACCTGGCGACGGACGCGGAGAAGGCGAAGAACGCGGGGGACCTGTGCCGGGCGCGCGAGCTGCTCGGGCGCGCGGTGGCCCTGTGGGACGGCGAGGCGCTGGCGGGCGTACCGGGGCCGTACGTGGAGGCGCAACGAGTGCGCCTGGAGGAATGGCGGCTGCAACTCCTCGAATCCCGCCTGGACATGGACCTGGAACAGGGCTGCCACGCGGAGGCGGTCTCGGAGCTGACGGCGCTGACGGCGGCGCATCCGCTCCGCGAACGCCTGCGTGAGCTGCTGATGCTGGCGCTGTACCGCAGCGGCCGACAGGCGGAGGCGCTGGCGGTGTACGCGGACACGCGGCGGCTGCTGGCGGACGAGCTGGGGGTGGACCCGCGCCCGGCCCTACGGGAGCTGCAACAGCGGATTCTGCAGGCGGACCCGGGACTGGCGGAGCTGTCGGCACCGGTTGCGGAGCCCGCCGCTACTCCCGTCCGTCCGGCCCAACTCCCCGCAACTGTCCCCGACTTCACCGGCCGCTCCTCCTTCGTCGCCGAGCTGAGCGAGGTGCTGGCGTCGGCGGAGGGCCGGGTGATGGCCGTCTCGGCGCTCGCGGGCATCGGCGGCGTCGGCAAGACGACACTGGCGGTCCATGTCGCCCACCAGGCGCGGTCGGCGTTCCCGGACGGGCAGCTGTACGTGGATCTGCAGGGCGCGGGCGCCCGGGCCGCGGAACCGGAGACGGTACTGGGTTCGTTCCTCAGGGCTCTGGGGACGGCGGACTCGGCGATCCCAGACTCCCTGGAGGAGCGCTCGGCGCTGTACCGGTCGGTGCTGGACGGCCGACGGGTACTGGTGCTGCTGGACAACGCCCGCGACGCCGCCCAGGTACGTCCACTGCTGCCCGGGACCTCCGGCTGCGCGGCACTGGTCACCTCCCGCGTCCGGATGGTGGACCTGGCCGGTGCCCACCTGGTCGACCTCGACGTCATGTCCCCCGACGAGGCGCTGTCCCTCTTCACCAAGATCGTGGGCGAGGAACGGGTCGCGTCGGAACGGGAGGCCGCCCTCGACGTGGTGGCGGCGTGCGGTTTCCTGCCACTGGCGATCCGCATCGCCGCGTCACGCCTGGCGGCCCGCCGCACGTGGACGGTGTCGGTACTGGCGGCGAAGCTCGCGGACGAGCGACGCCGGCTGGACGAGCTGCAGGCCGGGGACCTGGCGGTGAAGGCGACGTTCGAGCTGGGCTACGGACAGTTGGAGCCTGCCCAGGCACGGGCGTTCAGGCTGCTGGGGCTGGCGGACGGGCCGGACATTTCCCTGGCGGCGGCTGCGGCGGTGCTGGACCTGCCGGTGGAGGAGACGGAGGACTTGCTGGAGTCCCTCGTCGACACCTCGTTGCTGGAGTCGGCGGCACCCGGCCGGTACCGGTACCACGACCTGGTGCGGCTCTACGCGCGTGCGTGCGCGGAGAGGGATGAGCAGCCGCCGAGTGAGCGGGATGCGGCTATGTCGCGGTTGCTGGACTTTTATCTGGCTACGGCGGCGGGGGTGTACGCGATCGAACGGCCGGGGGATCGGCTGGTGGACGACCTGGAGGCCACGGATTACCCGGGGCTGGTCTTCACCGACGGATCGGCGGCTCTGGACTGGCTCTACACCGAGGCGGCTCCGATACTGGCCTGCGTACGGCAGGCGGCGGGTACGGAGCGTTTGCAGCGGGCGGTGGATCTGCTGTGGGCCTCCAGGGACCTGGCCGAGTCGGGCGCGAACTCCCACCAGTACGAGACCACAGCTGTGGCCATGCGCGAGGCAACGCAGGCGGCTGGGGACGTCCGCGCGGAGGGCAGGGCACGCAATACCCTCACCGGCGTTCTGCTCGTCTCCGGACGTATCCAGCAGGCCGCGCAGGAGGCACGGCTCGCCATGGAGTGCTCGACCGCGGCCGGGGACTCCACCGCCTCCAGCTGGGCGGCTCAGGATCGTGGGCTCATCGCACTTCACCAGCACCGGTACGCGGACGGCAAGGTCTTCTTCGACCAGGCCATAGAAGGCTTCCGGACAGCGGGCAACGGGCTTTGCGAAGCGACCGCTCTGTGCAACCTCTCGCGGGCCCATATGGGGATGGGCAACACGGCCAAGGCCATCGAGTTCGCTCAGCACGGCCTCGCCGTGCACATCGAGGTGGGCAGCACGATGCGGCTGGCGAACGGGCACTACGCCCTGGGCGTGGCCCTGACCAAGGCCGACCGGCACGCGGAGGCACTCAGCCAGTACTCGGAGGCCCTGACCATCTTCGTGGACCACCGGCAGCGGCTCTGGGAAGGGACCACCCACTTCAGGATCGCTGAAGCGCACATCGCAGCCCGTCGGCCCGCCCGGGCAGCCCAGCACGCCGAACAGGCCCTCGCTATCGGGTGCATCGGCGGCGACCGGATGCGGGGCAATGTCCTGACCCTCCTGGGACGAGCGCTGTCCACCCTGGGCCAGCTGGACCGGGCAAGGGCCTGCTGGCGCGAGGCACTCAACCTCTACGAAGAGAACGGCGCCCCAGAAGCCGATGAGGTACGCGCCCTCCTCACGCCGACTGCGGCGGCATAGAGAGCGGGCTTCGCACCGGATAGTCACGGACGTTCAGCGTTCGTTTATCTCCGCCCGGCACTCTCTTACCTGTCACACCGTCGCGTCGGGGGGCAGACGGTCTGACCAGGAGCCCAGCAGGCTAGTGTGCGGCTCCGAACGCCCGTCCGGCAGCCCTCGGGGGAGCTTCTGGGCGGGCGTTCCTCACTCGTCATACACAGCAGAGGATGGCAAGCCAATGAGCGACAACAAGAAGGACGCGGACGCCACTCCGCTGGACAACAACATGCCCAGCGAGCCGGCGACGGAAGAGACCATCACCACGCTCGACAACAACATGCCCTCCCCTCCGAAGGACTCGGGCATCACCACTCTGGACAACAACATGCCCACCCCGCCCGCCCGCGACCTCGACGGCGGCAAGTAAGGACCTTCATCCCAGCGGGGATCGGCCGCGGCGGCGCGGAGGGGGAGCCGCCGCGGCCGACGTGCGTCAAAGGCGCCTTCACGCCGCCTCCTGGCCGAAAGTGTTCGATTCACTCGGACCATCACATCTCGCAGGACTGACCAGTCAGCGCTCAGTGCAAAAGGCAGGTGGACCCGACTCCAAGGTCGGCCCCATCGCCATGCCGGCTTCGGCAGGGACGTCCAGTTCGCACCACACGGTCTTGCCCTCCGCGCACGGCTCCACACCCCACCGCGAAGCCACCGCGTCCAGCAGGGCCAGGCCGCGACCGGATTCGTCGTCGGCCGCCGCGTGCAGCAGAGCGGGAAGTGCGCGCGGCTCGGGATCGGTGACCTCGACGCGGGTACGGCCTTCTGACCAGGTCACCCGTACGCACATTGGGGCCCCCTCCCCGACATGCCGGATGACGTTGCCGACCAGTTCCGTGACACACAACTGGACATCGACGCAGGGGACGCCCAAGTGGTGGCGCACGGCGCGGCGCAGTTCGGGTACGGCCTCGGGGAGGGCGAGGAGGTCGACCTGGAGGCAAGGACCGCTCAACGCCGGGCCGCCTTCCGGAGAACCTCCGCCAGCGCCCGCGCGGTGCCGATGTTGCAGTTACCGAGCGAGATCAGGCCGGCCGCGGGCCGGTGCGACCCGGCGAAGCTCGCCAGATCTACGCGGAGGGACGGGAACGTGATGCCGTGGGCGGCGAGGGCGTCGCGCAGTTCCTCCGCGCAGAGGGTCATGTCGTAGGCCGTGGAGTGGTCGGGGGCCGACGTGTGGGGCGGCTGCATCGACGTACACCTTTCCGTGCGCTCTGTGATGAATCAGTCACACCTTGACGCCGGGCTCCGTAGCGTAAAAGGGGTTCGGCTTCCCGGGCGCGAACTGCAGAAGCGTGTACGGCTGTTGTGGAATCGGCGGTGAGAGCAGGGTGCGGCGCAAGGACATCGACGGGTCGGAGAGCGTGCCGAGCTTCTACGGCAAGGAGTTGCGGTGGAAGCGGGAGCAGGCGGGGCTGACGCTTCAGCAGTTGGCGGAGGGGAGCTTCTACGGGCTGAGTCACCTGAGTGAGATCGAACGCGGTCAGCGCCGCATGCCTCAGGACTTGGCCGAGCATGTGGACCGGGTCCTGAAGACCGACGGTTTCTTCGCCCGACGCTGCGAGGACGTACGGAAGGCAAGGACCAAGGGGCACGCTGACTATTACGTCGAGGTCCTGGAGCTGGAGGAGCGTGCCCAGGACATCGAGGAGTGGATGCCCGACGTGATCCCGGGTCCGCTGCAACTGGAGCCGTACATCCGCGCCGTAGTCCACGCGGCGCACCCGAGCGAGCCCGAGGAACAGACGGCCGAGAAGATATCCGCCCGACAGGAGCGGGCCTGGCTCTACGAGGATAGTCAGGGCCCGGAAACCTGGTTGGTGATGAGCGAGTTGGTGCTCCTGCGCCCGATCCTCGGTGCCGAGGAGATGGCCGAGCAGCTGGCCCACGTCGTCGATGTCGCCCGGCACCGGCGTTTCGTTCCACAGATCCTTCCGTGGAATGTCGGTACCCACCCCTTCACGATGGGCACAACCAGGCTCATGACCTTCACCGATGCCCCGCCCGTCATGTACACCGAGGGCATGTACAGCGGTCAGGTCATCGACGAGCCGGGCACCGTCAGGCAGTACACCAAAGCCTACGATCGCCTAAGGGCCGCCGCTCTGCCCCCGGACGTGTCCCTCAAGATGATCGAACGGGCAGCAGAGGACTACCGGAGTGGCAAGCTTCCCTGCGGACTTGAGCACCACTCACTGACGGAAGAGCAGCCACATCAACGGTGAAGGCGGTTGCTGCATCGATGTCCCTTCCGGCATGCCCCCGTACTACTCTTCCGAGCCCCCGCCTGGACCACGTTCCTCACCTCCTTGAAGCACTGAGCGCCCCGCCAAGAACAGTTGGCCGCCTTTCCACCGCACCTCGCAGCGAACGGCCAGTTATCCACAGGGCGTGCAGAAGCCAGGAGGGTTTGCGATCTTGGGCGGGTGGAGCGAAGGGCGTTGCAGGAGCTGGCGGAGGAGGGTGTCCTCCTCACCTCTCGCGCGCTCACAGCCGGCTGGCCTCGGCGTTCTCTCTTTCGGCGGTTGCGCTCGGAGGGGTGGGCGCAGGTCCAGAGTGGAGCCTGGGCCGAGCCCGGGCAGGGTCTCGACCTCGTCGTGCGGTTGAGGGCCGCCCAGCTGTTGAACCCTCAGCTCGTCGTGAGCCACTGCTCGGCTGCTCAGCTCTGGCAGATCGAGACGCTGAACTCGGAACGTCCTGACCACCACCTGGAATTCACCGACCCCGGGCTCACCGTCCGGCAGGTGCTCACGGGTGTACGCGTACACCGCATCTCCCTCGCCGAGGCCCACGTCGTCGAGCAACGGGGACTGCGTGTCACGGACGTCCCCCGCACTCTCGCCGACCTCCTCCGGGCCGGCCCGAGGGACGACGCCCTCGTCGCCGTGGAATCCGCGCTGAGCTACCGCAGGGTCGGCCCGAGCCGCCGCGCCCCGCTCATCGCCCCAGCCGGAATCGCCGTCGCGCTCGAAGCGCCGCTTCTGGGTGCCGCCAGGGCACGGCAATGGCTGCGGCTCGTGGATCCCCGGGCCGGCTCACCGGCGGAGACCATCGCCCGTCTGCGCATGCTCGACGCCGGGCTCCGACCGGAGACTCAGGCCGAAGTACGGACCCGGGACGGGCGCCGCCGCTACCTCGACTTCCTGTTCCGGGACGTCGGGCTGGCCGTGGAGATCGAGGGCTACGCCTTCCACGGCACCCGCGAGGCCCACCGACGGGACGTGGCTCGCTTCAACCAGCTCCTCCAGTGCCCCGAGGTCCGACACCTCCTCCGCTCCACCGCCGAGGACGTCTTCCACCGCCCCGCCTCAATGATCACCCAGATCCGCACCCTCCTCCCCTGACCCCGGTTCCGCCAGGGATTGGAGGATCTGTGCCACCTCCGAGGGCGCATACGGCCGTCCGCCCTGGACCTTTTCTCATCCGGGGCGGCACAGATCCTCCAATCCCCTTGTTCTCTACGGGACTTCGGAGGTTCATGTTCCGATCGGTCGTCACATCCCAGCGTTAATTGAAGATTTGGGGATGTGAGGTGGGGAAGCGATTTCGCGATGGGCAGTCTCTTGTCATGAACCTGTTGCCCGATGGGCGGGCAGCAGCCTCATGGAGGTGTGGGATGCACCGCAGACTCGCCACTGCTCTTGCCGCCTCGACTCTCTCCCTGGTCGCCGTCGTCGGTACCGCGACCGCCGCCACCGCCGCTCCGGCCGACAAGCCGCAGGTCCTCGCCAGTTGGACGCAGACCAGCGCGTCCAGCTACAACACCTGGGCCGCCGCCCGTGCGAACCAGGCCGCCTGGTCGGCGTACGCCTTCGACTGGTCGACCGACTACTGCTCCTCCTCGCCGGACAACCCGTTCGGCTTCCCCTTCTCCATGTCCTGCGCCCGCCACGACTTCGGCTACCGCAACTACAAGGCGGCAGGCGCCTTCGACGCCAACAAGGCCCGCCTGGACAGCGCCTTCTACGAGGACCTCAAGCGCGTCTGCAACAACTACAGCGGCGGGACCAAGACCGCCTGCAACAGCACCGCATGGACGTACTACCAGGCCGTGCGTGCCTTCGGCTGACCAACCCGCCGCGGGACGCCGTCGCCGGCCGGCGTCCCGCCGCACCACCGTCCGCCACCACCCCGCCCCGCCCAGCGGGACCCAATCCGCGCCCCGGCCCCCCAGCCGCTCCGCACCGTTAGCAACTCCGACACCCGCAGTACGTCCCGCGCCGCCACGCTCGGGTGCCATGGCATACGACCGGACCTCCGCGGCGACCGGCTCTGGACTGCCGGGGGCCTTTGCTCAGTTCGTACAGTTCGTGCCGCTCGCTGTGGCGGCCGTCGTGCTGGTGGACGGCGCGACCGACTTCTTTCCGGACGACCCGCTCGTCGGGGTCGTGACGCCGGTGCGGCTGCTGCTGGTGATCGGGCTGGTCGCGCTGGTCGTGCCCGTGCGGGGGCGTGCCCGGGCCCGGCTGCGTGACTTTCGTACCCGGCTCGACCTGCCCGTCGCCGCGCTGCTCCTCACCGCCCTGGCCGTCACCTACCTGGGCGGCCGTCCCACCGCGCCGTTGCGCGGACTGCTCACCGTCGTCGGCTGCTACTACCTGGTCGTCGGTCTGCGCCGCACCCAGCCCGAGTCCTGGCGGGCGGTCGGGCTGCTCGCGCTGGCCGGTGTGGCGGCGGCCGGGGCGGTGGCCTTCTCCCAGGTGACCAATGAGACGCCGACCGGCTTCTGCCGTACCGGCCTCCTCACCGACGTGTCCTGTGCGACGGGCGGCGACGGGGCGCTGATACGGGCCGTCGGGACGTTCGCCAATCCCAATCTGCTCGCCGCCTTCCTGGTCCTGCTGCTGCCGTTCGTGCTGCTCGCCGCCGTGTCCGTGGACGAGCGGACCGCCCGTACCGCGATCGTCCTCGTCGGCGCCCTGGGATACGGGGCACTGCTCACCACCTTCTCCCGCGCCGGGTACGTGGCGGGGGCGGCCGGGTTGCTGGTGCTGGGCGGGGCCTACTGGCTGGCGCCGCGGCTCGCCGACCGGGCCCAGCGGCGGATCCTGACAGGGGTGGGGCTCGTGATACTCGTCGGAGCAGGGGCTGCCATCGCCGTCGTGTCGCGGGCCGGGGACTCGCTCGGCGTGCGCGGGCAGGCCTGGAACGCGGCCCTGGAGATCGCCGCGGACAATCCGCTGGGCGTGGGTCTCGGGCGGTCGGGGGCCGTCATATCGGCCGGCGCGGACGGCGACCGGGTCTTCGTGCACGCCCACAACCTGTGGCTGAACTGGCTCGTCGAGACCGGGCCCCTCGGTCTGCTCGCCATCCTCTCCGTGACCGTGGTCGCCTGGATCTCGGCCGCCCGGGCCGCCCGGGCCAAGTCGGTGATCGGCACGGTCGGGCTGGCCGCGCTGACCGGCTTCTTCCTGATGTGCATGCTGGACCACCCGGCCAACCTCGACCGCATCGACAGCCTGTTCTGGGTCACCCTGGGGCTCGTCATGGCCGAGGTGCCCGGCGGGTGGCGGCGCCGGTCCGGTTCCGTCGACGCCCGCTCGGTGCACTCCGGTGACCTGGGTCTGCCGCCCCGGCCGCGGCAGCACCGTAAGGCGGAAACCGCCTCCAGGTGACTCTTCACCGGCGTGCCCTGAGCTCCCCCTTCACCACCTTCCCGCTCGCGTTCCGCGGCAGTTCCCCCACGAACTCCACCTCCCGCGGCACCTTGTAGTTCGCCATCTCCCGGCGTGCCCATGCGATCAGGTCGTCCCCGGTCAGTACCGCCCCCGCGCGCCGCACCACGTACGCCTTGCCGACCTCGCCGAGGCGGGCGTCCGGTACGCCGATGACGGCGACGTCGGACACGTCCGGATGCAGGCCGAGGACCTGCTCTATCTCCGCGGGGTAGGCGTTGAAGCCGCCGACGATGAACATGTCCTTGATGCGGTCGGTGATGCGCAGGTTGCCCGCCTCGTCCAGGACGCCCACGTCGCCGGTGCGCAGCCAGCCGTCCGGGGTCAGGACCTCCGCCGTGGCCGCCGGGTCCTCGAAGTAGCCGCGCATGACGTTGAAGCCGCGGACGAGGACCTCGCCGGGGGTGCCGAGGGGAGCGTCGACCCGTACCTCCGTGCCCGGGACGGCCCGGCCGGACGTCGATGCGATCACCGTGGGGTCGTCGCCGCGGCGGCACATCGTGACGATGCCGCTCGCTTCGGAGAGGCCGTACGCCGTGAGGACCGTCTCCACGCCGAGTTCGCCGCGCAGCCGCTCGACCAGGCGGAGCGGGACCACCGCCGCGCCGGTCACCACCAGGCGCAGCGCCGACAGGTCGTGGGCGTCGCGGGAGGCGTGGTCCAGGAGGGACTGGTGGAGGGCGGGCGGGCCGGGGAGGACGGAGACGCGTTCCGCGGCGATGTTCGCCAGGGCGGTGGTCGCGGTGAACACCGGCTGGGGGATCATCGTCGCGCCGCGCATGAGGCAGGCCAGGACGCCGGCCTTGTAGCCGAAGGTGTGGAAGAAGGGGTTCACGATGAGGTAGCGGTCGTCGTGGCGCAGGCCGGCCAGGTCGCTCCACACCTCGTAGGCGCGGAGGGTCTGAGCGTGGGTGATCACCGCACCCTTGGGGCGGCCGGTCGTGCCCGAGGTGAAGATGATGTCCGACGGCCAGGACGGGTCGACCTGGGATGCGCGGGAGCGGACGGCGGACTCCCGTACCGGGTCGCCGCTCGCCAGGAAGTCCTTCCAGGTGCGGAAGTCGGCCGGGGCGTCGTCCGACAGGACCACCACCTGCTCCAGGGCGGGCAGTCCGGGCAGTGGGCCGGGTCCGGCCCCTTCCCCGGCGGCCCGCCGCAACGACGCCACGTACGAGGTGCCCAGGAACGTGCCCGTCACGAACAGCAGGCGGGCCCGGCTGCGCCGCAGGACGTCGGCCGCCTCCGTCCCCTTGAAGCGGGTGTTCAGCGGGACCAGGACCGCCCCGGCCGACACCGCGCCCAGCGCCGAGACGATCCAGTCCAGTGAGTTCGGCGCCCAGATGGCGACGCGGTCCCCGGGCGACACCCCGTTCGCCAGGCAGGCCGCGGCCGCGCGTTCCACGCGGGCGCCCAGTTCGGCGTACGAGATCCTGGTCCGGCCCTCCACGACCGCCTCGGCGTCCCCGTACCGTTCGGCCGCGCTCCGCACCAGTCCCGGAATGCTGCCCCACTCCACGTCTCCGCGCACACCGGCCTCCCGAACACGTAGCTGACTGACCGTCAGATTAGCGGTAGCCTGACGGACTGTCAGCAGGCCGGTCCCGGGTGTGGAGGTGTGCTCATGGCAGGGCTGAAGGATGCGACGGCCATCGTCGGGATCGGGCAGACCGCCTTCGCCCGGCAGCTCCCCGAGGACGAGCGGACCCTCGCCTGCCGTGCCGTCCTCGCCGCCCTGGACGACGCCGGGATCGCTCCGGGCGAGGTCGACGCCCTGGCCTCGTACACGATGGAGGAGACCGACGAGGTGGAGCTCGCCAAGGCCCTCGGGCTCGGTGACCTCACCTTCTTCGGCAAGATCGGCTACGGCGGCGGCGGTTCCTGTGCCACCGTCGCCCATCTCGCCGCCGCCATCGCCACCGGGCAGGCCACGGTCGGGGTCGCCTGGCGGTCCCGGAAGCGGGGCAGCGGGCCGCGGCCCTGGACGAACACCACCGCCCAACTCCCCACACCCGCCCAGTGGACCCGCCCCTTCGGGCTGCTCCGCCCGGCCGACGAGATCGCCATGCTCACCCGCCGCTATCTGCACGAGTACGGCGCCACCCGGGACCACCTGTTCAACGTCGCCCTCGCCTGCCGCAACCGGGCCAACCAGAACCCCGCCGCGGTGATGTACGACCGCCCCCTCACCCGCGAGATGTACATGACCTCCCGCTGGATCAGCGAACCCCTCTGTCTCTTCGACAACTGCCTGGAGACGGACGGGGCGTTGGCCTGTGTCGTCGTCTCGCGCGAGCGCGCCCGGGACTGCCGGCGCAGGCCCGTCTACGTCCACTCCGCCGCCCAGGGCCTGCCCGCCCAGCACCACGGAATGGTCAACTACTGGAACGACGACCCGCTCACCGGGCCCGCCTGGACCGCCGCCCGGCACCTGTGGAAGCACGCCGACTTCACCCCGCAGGACGTGGACGTCGCCCAGATCTACGACGCGTTCACGCCCCTCATACCGCTCTCCCTGGAGGGCTACGGCTTCTGCGACCGGGGTGAGGGCGGCGCCTTCACGGAGGGCGGCGCCCTGGAGATCGGCGGGCGGCTGCCGCTGAACACCGGGGGCGGCGGGCTCAGCGAGGCCTACGTCCACGGGTTCAACCTGATCACCGAGGGCGTGAAGCAGCTGCGGGGCACCAGTACCGCCCAGGTTCCGGGCGCCGCCACCTGCCTGGTCACCGCCGGCGAGGGGGTCCCCACCTCCGCCCTGCTGCTGAGGAGTTGAGGAGCATGCTGAGTCCTGTCATCGACCCCGACGGCGCCCCCTTCTGGCGGTACGCCGCCCAGGGCGAGCTGCGTGTCCAGGCCTGCGCCGACTGCGGTGAACTGCGCTTCCCGCCCCGGCCCTGCTGCCCGCACTGCCAGTCGTTCGCGTCCGAGTGGCGCCGGATGTCCGGGCTCGGGCGGATCTGGTCGTACGTCGTCCCGCATCCGCCGCTGCTGCCCGACTACGCCGAGCAGGCGCCGTACAACGTGATCGTCGTCGAGGTGGCGGAGGCGCCGAGGATACGGCTGGTCGGCAACCTCGTCAGTCACGCCGGTGCCCCTCTCGACTCCGTTCCGCCGGACCGGGTCCGGATCGGCGCGAGGGTCCGGGTCGTCTTCACCGACGCCGGGGTTCCGCAGTGGGTGTACGGATGAGCGGCCTGCGGGTCACCGCCGACAAGGACACCGGTGTCGCCGTCGTCACCCTCGACCGGCCCGAGCGACTCAACGCCATCGACCTCGCCCTGGCCGGCGAACTCGCCGCTGCGTGGCGGGAGTTCCGGTACGACGACTCCGTGCGGGCCGTCGTCCTCACCGGCGCCGGGGAGCGGGCCTTCTGCACCGGCGTCGACCGAAGCGCCGAGGTTCCCCAGCCCAACTCGCCGTACATGGCGGACGATCCGTTGCTGAGCGTGGGGCCGAAGGCGAACGACCTGTGGAAACCGGTCGTCGCGGCCGTGGAGGGGATGGCCTGCGGCGGGGCGTTCTATCTGCTCGGGGAGGCGGAGTTCGTCGTCGCCGGGGCGAGGGCGAGCTTCTTCGACCCGCACACCACGTACGGCATGGTCAGCGCGTACGAGTCGATGCTGCTGGCGCAGCGGATGCCGTACGGGGAGGTCGCCCGGATGGCGCTCATGGGTACCGCGGAGCGGATCTCGGCGCAGCGGGCGTACGAGGTGGGGCTGGTGTCCGAAGTCACCCCGCCCGGCGAGGCGTTGGCGGCGGCGACCGCCTGCGCCACCGTGCTCGCCGGGTACCCTCCCGAGGCCGTCCAGGGGACCGTGCGGGCCCTGTGGGCGGCCCGGGAGGCGGCCCTGGCGACGGCGTTCGCGCAGGCGCCGGCGCTGATCGCGCTGGGCAATGCGCCGGCGGAGCTGCAGACGGAGCTGTTCCGCGGCCGGCGCCGGGAGCACCGGACGCGGTGAGGGCTAGGGCCTGTCCGGCGGATCAGGTCGCAGGAAATCGGCCGCACCCTAATAGCGCAGGTGAGCGGGTTCTGGTGCGTCCAGCTGCAAGGCGGAGGAGGGCGTCGACGCGATGGGGGTCCCCCCGCGCGAGCGAAGCCGAGCGTGGGGGAGTCGGCAACCGACGACAACGCCGCAGATGGGCGTGCCAGAACCCGCGTCTGCGGCATGATCCGCCGGACAGGCCCTAGGGTCAATGCCGTTGCTTTAGGTCACGGGCGTAGGCTGCCCAGTGGTGGTCCCCGGGGGGGTGGTTCGGGTGTCTGCGAGCGTGTCTGAGTTATCAGGTCTGGGGCTATTGACCTGGGTGTATCCGCCGGGGTTGGTGGATCGGGTGGTAGCCGCTTGCGGGTGCGCTGAGCAACGTAGGCGGCTGCTTCCCGCACGGCTGGTGGTGTACTTCGTGCTGGGGCTGGCGCTGTTCTCCCCGGCTCCGTATCT